>CAYPUG010000067.1:0-14500 GCA_964413905.1 uncultured Anaerolineae bacterium
TTTCCGGTTCGCGGATGTCCTCCCGGAACGTATACTCTAACTCTCGTGTACCCGGGGGCAAGTTATCCTACAACGCAGACTACGGTTCAAGTGGAAAGTGAAGCGAACACCGTAACGACCGTCCATTTCGGAATGTACATGATGGAGGAACGGATGCATTTGCCCGCGTTGATGCGTTAAGTTAATAAACTAAACGAGCGGGAGGTTGAACCATGATAGCCACAATGGCCGATGTGGAGGCGATAGAAGCCATCCCCCTGGAAGAACGACATCTTCCTCCTAACACGTATGAAGCCATTTGGCGGGGGGTGGAACGCAACCCTACAGGTTGGGCCCTTTCCTTCTTCCTCCAAGTTCCCGATTTTCAACGTCCTGTGCGGTACACCTTCCGTCAACTGTTTGCCCGCATTACCCAAACAGCCAACATGTTCCACGACTTGGGTATTCGGCCGGGTAAAGTGGTCTCCATGCTCTTACCCAACCTGCCGGAAGCGCACTTTACCATATGGGGAGGTGAGGCCGCGGGCATCGTGAATCCTATTAACCCCCTGTTGGAACCGGAAGTTATCGCGAGCATTATGCAGGATGCAGAGGCGGAGTTGCTTGTCACGATGGGGCCGTTGCCGGGAACGGATATTTGGCCCAAGGCGTTGGAAGCGGCGGCCCGGGTTCCGTCCTTAAAAGCGATTTTGCGTGTGGACCTGTCCCGATATGTGCTTGGGCTGAAACGGTGGCCGGCCCGTTTGCTGGCTTGGTGGGAGGGACGAAAGTACAAAGCGCCAGTACGTGTGCTCGATTTTGAATCCACCGTGCGAAAATATCCCGGTGATCGATTGATCGGCGGGCGGTCGATTCGACCGGATGATATTGCCGCGTATTTCCACACCGGTGGCACGACCGGACGTCCTAAATTGGCCCAACACACTCATTTTAACGAAGTGTCGGACGCGTGGTCTGCTTCTCAATTCCTGGATTTGAGCGAACGTACGACCATGTTCTGCGGTTTGCCCCTTTTTCACGTGAATGCGGTCATTGTTACCGGCCTGATACCGTGGATGTACGGCGCGCACGTCGTGCTCAGCCCGCCGCAAGGGTACCGAAGCCCCGGATTATTTCAATCTTTCTGGAAGATTGTCGAATTTTACAAAATCAACTTCTTCAGCGGGGTGCCGACCGTTTACAGCGCTTTGTTGAACGTGCCCATTGATGCGGATGTGAGTTCGTTGGAGTACGCGATTTGTGGGGCGGCTCCCATGCCGGTTGAGGTGTTTCGTGAATTTGAGAAGCGTACAGGTATTAAGATTCTGGAAGGATACGGTTTAACCGAGGGCACGTGTGTGAGCTCGGTCAATCCCCCCGCCGGGGAACGTCGTATTGGCTCCATCGGCTTTCGCATCCCTTATCAGCCCATGAAAATCGTGGAAGTGGATGCCGAGGGACAATACGTACGTGATTGCGAACCCAACGAGATAGGTGTCGTCGTCATTCGGGGGCCTAACGTGTTTCCCGGATACAAAGAAGAAGTCCACAATCAAAAGGCGTGGATAGTGGACAACGAAGGGGTTCGGTGGTTGAACACCGGTGATTTGGGGCGACGAGATGAAGACGGGTACTTTTGGCTGACCGGACGCCTCAAGGAATTAATTATCCGGGGCGGCCACAATATCGACCCGAAACTCATTGAAGAGCCGATGCACAAACATCCGGCCGTGGCCCTCGCGGCTGCTGTGGGGCGTCCTGACCCGTACGCAGGAGAGGTACCGGTCGTGTACGTCCAGTTGGCTCCCGGGGCTTCGGCCACCGAGGAAGAACTGTTAGCGTGGGCTCGTGAGCACGTGGGTGAGCGGGCCGCGGTGCCCAAGCGGGTGTACATTGTGGATGCCATTCCAACGACGGCCGTGGGGAAGATCTTTAAGCCGGCACTGGTGTGGCGGGAAGTAGAAGATGTCTATCGTCATGTCGTGATGGGCGTGGAGGGCGTTGCAAGTGTTGACGTCCAAGTGGGACCAGACCCTCGTCACGGTATGAAGGCGACCATCACAGTGACGCCGGAAGCAGGTCAAGATAAAGCCGCCCTGGAAGCACGTATCCGAGAGGCGTTAGGACATTACACGGTCGCTTATGAGTTAATTGTGCGCTGAAAGACGCGTATAGTCTGGCTGGCGGGATGCCGTTCAGGGAGGGCGGAAAGAGAACGGTGTGGTGGTTGTCCAAGGGAGACCACCACACCGTTTTGTCCCTTTTAGGTCCACACGCCTAAGCGAGGTCCATGCTCAATCGGATACGGAATATAAGCCCAACCCGATGGTGCCGGGCCCTACATGTGTTCCCAATACCGGACTGAGTTCGACAAATAATATCTCTCGACATTGGAAACTTTGTTCCACCTGAGCTTTGAACGCCAAACCTTCTTCCCTCGCGTTGGCATGGATGATTCCTACATTCACCGGACGGTCGCCTACCCGTTCGCGAGCCAGTTCGATGATGCGACGTAACGCCCGTTTTTTGGAACGCACGCGCTCTAACGCATCGATTTTCCCTTCCCGGTCGAAATATAGGATCGGCTTGATGTTGAGAGCCGTCCCTAAGTACCGTGCCGCCCCTCCAATGCGTCCGCCTTTGTGGAGATACTTCAATGTGTCTACCACGAAGAACGTGTGTGTCCTCTCCACAACCCGTTGGGCCGCCTGTTGCACTTCTTCGAGGGTACCACCGGCCTGGGCAACACGTGCCGCTTCTAGGGCCACATACCCTTGCGCCACCGATGTGGATTTAGTGTCTACGATGGCGACGGGGATCTTTTTGAATTCCTGGGCTGCGGCTGTGGCGCTGGCTACCGTACCACTAATCCCGGAGGAAATCAGTACGGCCACGATGGCGTCGTAACGTGTGGCCATTTCCTCATATGCTTGAAGGAAATCTTGCATGGATGGCTGGGAAGTGGTGGGGAGCGTTGGAGAACGACGTAAGCGTTCATAGAAGACATCGGGCGTGATATCTATGCCATCTCTGTACGTTTGGCCATCCCAGTGGACAAATAAGGGGACCACACGAATATCATATTGTCGAATAAGTTCTTCAGGTAAATAGGCCGTACTGTCGGTTAACACGCCTACCGGACTCATGGGTATATTCCTCCTCTTCTATGCGAGTGATGATAAACGTACGGATAAAGACATCTGTCGTTTACGGCTCCGCCTTCCGCCGGCTGCCCGAGGGAGGCAGGAGCTTGCCATAATAAATAACCCTGAAAGTCGCTTAAGGCTACGGCAAAAGGCGTCATTTGCCAAACTTTCTTCACTTCTTTCGCTTATCTTCTTCTCCTGCTCCCGTTTGTGCAAACGTTTACTCTCTGCTTGACATTTTGAGAGAGAAGATATACACTTTTGGAGTGTAATCGTTTGCACAAACAGGAGGGCAGATCGTGACGGTCTCGCTCAAGGATGTGGCAAAACGGGCCGGCGTGTCCGTGGCTACCGCTTCTCGAGCCCTTGCCGATCATCCTCGTATCAGTGAGGCGACCAAGGCTCGGGTACGGCAGGTGGCGGAGGAATTAGGGTATACCCCCAGTGCCGTGGCCCGCAGTTTGGTCAAGCAGGAAACGCACACAATCGGGGTGATTACCACGACCGTTACCGACCCCTATGCCGCGGAGGTGGTACGCGCGGTGGAGGACGCGGCCGAAGCCGCCGGGTATCACTTGTTCCTGTTCGCATCGCACTCCCTGCCTCGCCGGGAGGTGACAGGCATCCGAATGCTGTACGAGCGTCGGGTGGACGGTATCATTGTGATTTCCGCGCGGGCTTTGGATTTTTATCCAGATCTTATAGACACAATCCGCATCCCCCTCGTGCTCATCAACGGTGTTTTCCCCCATCCCCGGGTGCGTTCGGTGCGTACGGACAACCGGCAGGGGATGCAGTTGGCCACGGAATACCTGTTGGACTTGGGATATCGTCGCATTGCCTTTATTGGCGGGCCACCCCAGGGGCGTTCCGCCCAGGATAGATGGCTTGGGTATCTGGATGCGCTTGCCCGCGCCGGCATCACACCCGATGGCGATTTGGTGTTTCCGGGGAGCGGTAGATCTGACGATGGGCGTCGTGCTCTTCGGTACATGGTCAATCTCCCATCCCCGCCGGACGCGGTGGTTTGCTACAACGATTTGACCGCGATGGGCGTGCTGGCCGAAGCGTGGTCTTTGGGCATCCGTGTTCCTCAGGATTTGGCGGTGATCGGGTTTGATAACGTGCCCTTTAGTGAACTCACGGCTCCACCGTTGACGACTGTGGCCCAGCCAACCGAGGAGATGGGACATACTGCGGTGGAGCAGATATTACGCTTGCGTCGCGGCCAAGAGGCGACAGATGTGGTCTTTGATTGTTTTCTTGTTGAACGTCGTTCGGCGTAATCCTGCAAGACCTTTACACTGAGGAGGAGCATACCATGAATGAAGCGACTGTCCGTACAAATGGTCAGCAGCGCCAGCAGATGCGTAAACCTATCCGTGTGGCGATTGCGGGCGTGGGGAATTGTGCCAGTGCGTTGGTGCAGGGGGTTCACTACTATCGGGATGCGGATGAGCAATCCGATGTGCCCGGTTTGATGCACGTGAACTTGGGGGGGTACCATGTAGGTGATATCGAATTTGTAGCCGCGTTTGATGTGGACGCGGACAAGGTAGGTAAGGATCTTTCGGAGGCGATATGGTCCGGGCAAAACAATACGATCCGTTTCGCGGATGTGCCTTATCTGGGCGTTCCTGTCATGCGGGGCCCCTCCCTCGACGGCATTGGACGCTATTTGTGCCAAATGGTTCAGGAGTCTGATGCGCCGCCGGTCGATGTGCGGCGCGTACTGGAAGAAACCCAAGCCGATGTGCTGATTAATTATCTTCCGGTGGGGAGTGAAGAAGCGGCCCGTTATTATGCCGAGCAGGCGTTAGAGGCCGGTGTGGCGTTTGTCAACGCGATTCCTGTGTTCATCGCCCGTAATGAGGAGTGGGCCGAACGTTTCCGAGAGGCCGGTGTCCCCATTATCGGCGATGACATCAAATCCCAGGTCGGGGCGACTATTGTGCATCGGACTTTGGCTCAGTTATTCGTAGACCGCGGGGTCAGGTTAGAACGCACCAGCCAATTGAATGTGGGGGGGAATACGGACTTCTACAACATGCTCGAGCGAGAGCGGTTGGAGAGTAAAAAGATCAGCAAGACGAACGCGGTGACGAGCATCCTCCCCTACGAGTTGCCGCCGGAGAATGTCTACATCGGCCCGAGTGATTACGTTCCTTGGCTTCGTGATCGGAAGTGGGCACACATTCGGTTGGAAGGCCGGGCTTTTGGCGATGTGCCCTTGGTCATCGAGTTGAAGTTAGAGGTATGGGATAGTCCGAACAGCGCCGGCGTAATCATCGACGCGGTGCGATGTGCCAAGATTGCTTTGGATCGGGGGATCGGCGGCCCACTGGTAGGGCCCAGTGCCTATTTTATGAAGTCGCCACCGGTCCAGATGCCCGACCATAAGGCACGGGAAGCCGTGGAGGCATTTATTCGGGGAGAGGAATTCGTGCCCGCGTGAACGGTTTTCTAGGGCAGGTGTGAAGCATTGAAACTCGGCGCCGGCTTTATGCCGGCGCCGAGTTCTTACAATTTTGGGAGCACCCACTGGGACGTATCCACGTATTTCTACCCCAAATTGCCCTCTGGGCTGGTGATGTACTCCCTGGCCTAAATGTTCTGATTGACTGACATATCTCGTTTTATGTACCCCATCGTAAAGAGGGGGTAAAAATTCGTGTGATTTTTGCCGCCGAAGGCGGCGAAAATCACACGAATTTCCCTTTTTCTTTTAAGCCAAGGGACATTCGCAGAGTGTTGTCAGTCAATCAGCTAAATGTTGTCCACAAACTGCGATGTGTCAATCAATCAGGAGGAAGGTTATGGAATATAGGGAAGGGCGTAGGAGTATCCCACGTACACTTTTCCTTGGGTGAATGGTCCGGGCTGGTCTTCCGCGTCGAGCATTTGTACCCGCCAATACCAGGTTCCTGGTGCCATCTCATCTGTGGGTGTAAAACGGGTGTTGTCCGTGCGGTACGTTAAGGGCAGGGAGAAGTTGGCATCTTGTGATATTTCCACCTTGTAAGATGCTGCCCCTGGAATAGGATCCCATTGGAATGCTGGTGGTCCCGTTACACGGGCGTTGTCCGGGGGCGATGAGACGTGAGGGGCCGGGTATTCCTTGTAGAAGGAGCGGGTCTGGCTGTAAGGTCCCATTGTAGTAGCATCTCGTAACATGGCGACCCGCCAGTACCAGGTGCCATCGGGGAGCGGGGAATCCTTGGGCGGGGTGAAGGAGGTGGCATCGGTGACAAAGGTCATGGCCTCGCTGAAGTTGGGATTATCTGCCAGTTCCACCTGGTAAAGGGGGGAGGAAAGACGGGGGTGTGTGGTGGGGGTGAAAACTTGACGCCAGTGTAGGGTGGGCAGTTCATGGATGACCGCGCCTTCCTCCGGGGATTCGGGCTGGGGAGAGGGAGAAATCTTGACAAATGTGTGGACTTCACTCCACGGTCCTTGCGTGTCGTCTCTAACCACTGCCACGCGCCAGTAGTACGTTCCATCCCCCATCTGATCTCCGAGAGTTTCTGGGTCCATGTACGCGGTGTAATCGACTTTTTCATCCACGATGGGCGAGGAGAAGTTGGCGTCGTCGTCCAGTTGGATCCGGTACCGCCCCGCGTTCTCTACCCGGTCCCAGCGCAGGACAGGGGTGCGGTAGAGAAGCGCATCGTTTTCTGGCTGTAGGTGGGCGGGAGCCAGAGAGCGGACAGCAAAGCGCATGGGCCGGGAGAAGGGACCATAATCAAAGAGGTTCGCGATCTCGTTGTATATTTCATGGCGTACCTGGACTCGCCAGTAGTAGGTTTCATTGTCCCCCAGGGGAACTGTGGGAATGTACCCCGTGGCCAGGAACCCGTATAGGGGGGAATAGTCGACCGTGGCTTCATACGCCTCCCATGTGGCCGCAATATCCGTGAAGTTCTTATCCCGGGCCACTTCCACCCGATACCCGTCCACCGAATCCCAGTAAGGCATGCTCCACCGCAGCAGAGGGAAGGTGGGATAGAAAAAGGAAACATCCCTGGGGAGGTAAAGGGGAAGTATGGGGTTCAGCAAGTCAGAGGTGTAGACGAAATAGGGGATGCTTTCCGTGCTATTTCCAGGCATCACGTCCCGGACGGTGCCCGTGGTGTCAAAAAGGGCAACCGCGAATCCCAGGGCACCATCCCAGCGAGGGTCATTGCCTCCCAGCGCAGTGTAAGGGAGGTAAATTTGGATGGATTGTTGCCCAGGATTGAATGTAATCTCAGCGCCTGCCGCGTAGAGGTCCTGGGGCACACCCCACCCTGTGGCGGTGTACGTCCAGATGAGCGCAGGATCGATGGTGCCGTTAGGCTGTAGGTGCAAGTCAAGCACCACATCCGGTCGTTCCTTTGCTGGGAACGTAATAGCTCGACCGCGAGGGTCTGTGGTTCCCCCTTTATCGGGCGCGTGATCCACGTCGATGTATATCGCGTATTCCACGCTGTTCCCCATGCGAGCATAGGTGACCAAGTCCAAAAGCCAACGCAGTTCGGTTGATTTGTAGTAGCGATCTTGGACAACCCAGAGACTATCCAGATCGTAGGCGTTTCGCCCGCTGATTTCGTCCTCCAGGATTCGGTTGATGGATGTGGAATCGTTGTGTAAGGGTTGGGGGGGAGCGTAGTCCACTGGATTTCCTGTCATAAGGCGGTGGGTTATGCGGAATGCCCGGGTTTCACTCCACGCGCCCAATGGAGTTTCTGTGCGCACCCGCCACCAGTACGTGCGGGGTTCCAGTTTTTCTGTTCGATCTTGTCCGGGCACAAAGTGGGTGAAGGAGGTGGTTACATCTGTGTAGAGTTCACCGAAGTCCGGAGTAGTGCTGATCTGAAGGCGGTATTTTTGTGCTCCCTTTACCGGAGCCCACGCGAGGGGCGGGGCATCCACTGACCAAGAGGTGTTGTCCGCCGGTGAGAGCAATGTGATGTGCTCTGTAGGGGCAGGGCCCGGCGCGTTGGGTGAGAATTGCGCTACCCACCGAATGGGGTATCCCAGAGGGGTGTCGCCCACGTAACCTCTGACACGCCAATAATAGGGCGTGTTGTAGGCAAAGTCCGTGAAAGGTTGAGCGTCTGTGGGCGCTGCCCCTAATGCAGCGGTTTCCACCCGGAAGTTAGGAGAGAGGAATTGGGGATCGTCGTCCACTTCTAGAACGTATCGGTCCGCGCTGGGGAAGGGAAGCGAGGGATCCCCCTCCCCTTCGTCGTGCGCGGTGTTCCACAGGAAAAGGGGAGCGGGGACATCCGCCCGGGTGTGTATAGGCGTCAGGGATTCATCTATTGTGTAGTAATGAGGGGGATAGAGGGGTTCCGGAGCCATGGCACGTGCGAAGGTAAATGCATACGTTTCACTCCAGGGTCCTGGACTGCCGCCGGCGTCCAGGGCGCGCACTCGCCAGTAATATGTGCCCGGCACGTTCAGGTCACCCCACCCGGCGTGGGTGTATTCGGTCATGAAAGTGTTGACGTCGGCTTTGAGGGGGGGAGCAAAACTCGCGGATTCGCTGATCTGAATTTCGTATTGGTAGGCCCCAGGCACAGGGGTCCAGCGAAAGGTGGGAGCGGACACACTGACCCAATTTTTGACCGGGGTGAGTAATTGGGGGGCAAAATCCCACCGCAGGCGGAACCGTCGTACTTCGCTGAAAGGCCCACTGTTGCCTGCGTTGTCCACGGCCTGGACCCGCCAATAGTAATCCTCGTCATTGCTTAAGGCTTCCTGGGGGACAAAGGAGGTGTTCAAGGTGGTGTACTCTGTGGGGGATGTAAAGTTGGGATCCGTGTCTATCTGTATCACGTAGGTTTTCGCGCCCGGAACGGCTGTCCACTCAAAGGGAACAAGGAAGGTGAGCACCGCGTCGGGCTCAGGAGAGAGAAGTTCTGGGGTGAAGTGCCAGTTCAGGGTAAAACTTGAGGGCGGCATGGGGGTTCCAAAATGCCCCTGGGGGTCCACGGGGGTCACGCGCCAGTAGTAACGGTCGTTGCCCAATTTCTCAGTGGGAGTGTGGGCGGGCTTGAGGGTAAACGCGCTGTAATCCACGCTGGTGAAGTTGGGGCTGTTATCGATCTCGAACAGGTAATAGGCGGTGCCGGGCACCGGCGTCCAGCGAAACCCCTGGT
Organism: uncultured Anaerolineae bacterium; assembly: GCA_964413905.1. Taxonomy (GTDB): domain Bacteria; phylum Chloroflexota; class Anaerolineae; order JAADDB01; family JAADDB01; genus CAYPUG01. Next base: position 9,269 of record CAYPUG010000067.1, read on the forward strand.
TGAAATCAGTAAGTACAGCGTGATTGGTAGGGGATAAGGGGGTTGGGCGCAGCGTTCCCCCTGCTGACCAGTCCTTGCGAAACATGCGCACGTTGCTAAACGGCCCCCACATTTGCCCATCGCCTGCTCGTACACGCCAGTAGTAGGTGCCATCAGCCAGGGCCATGTCCGGAGTATACGTTGTCGCGTAGGTGGTCGCTTCCTTAATCACTTGCGAAAAGCCCGCAGACGTGCTGATCTGGATCTGGTATGTGCTCGCGCCCTCTACGGGGTTCCAGGCAAAGGTCGGCGTGCCATTGGGGGGATCGGTGGTCCCGGTGGTTCGTGCCCCGTTGGCCGGTGCTACCAGTTCTGGGGCCATGAATCCGGTGGCCCCGCTGCTGGCCTGGGCCGGCGCCACCGGCGCAAGGAGCAGGAGAAGGCTGAGGAGGAGGTAAAGCCAGGGCGCGGGATATGGGTGTTGTGCGTTCATAACATGATTCTCCCTTATCATGGCGTTGATTACGAAGATTATTGTAGGGGGGCGCGCGAGGCGCGTCAATAGGTCAAGTGGGTTATCCCGCGGTGGTAGGAGATGGCGGAAGGGATGTCAAGAGGATTTTTGCAGGGTCCCCTTGATCACCCGGGGCCCGGTGGGGCCAGGGCTCCCTTCCGCGGGCTCCACGGTGATGCCCAGCGCGTCGTATTCGCGTAGAGGACGGGGGGCGCGCAGGATAAGGGTGATCTCTTTTTCCCCCTGCACTCGGAACACCGCGCCGCTATCCCGTTTGTTCCCACGGATGAGCCAGACCTGGTAGGCCTTGTCCTCGGGGAGAGACGGCAAATGGTCCACGTGCAGGATGGCGATGTTCGAGTCGGGGCGGAGGATAATGACCCCGCGTGCGTTGGGCGCGGGCGCGTCCCCATCCAGGGGGACTTTCTCGCCATCCACCAGATAGGCCAGAGCGGTGGCCTGGAGGGTGACCTGTTGCTCCATTTTCTGCACTCGCGCGAGCCAGACGCCGTTGATGACAAGGAGCAGCACCACAGCCGCGACGGTGGCCCAGGCGCGAAGTCGGGGAAATAGGAAGTGGCCCCGGGCCGCGCGTTGTGTCCTCCCTTCCTCGGGGACGCGTTGGGGCTGGAGCTGGAGGGGCGAGAGTTGGGCCATCAGCCGTTCTTCTATGGCGGCGGGCGCGGTCACCAGGGGAACCGTGTAGAGCAGGTCGTCAGACAGCCGCGCGTACTCCTCGGCCAGCGCGCGACAGGCCGCGCACTCGCGCAGGTGGGCTTCGACCCGTTGCGTCTCTTCCGGGTCGGTGGCACCGATGGCATATGCCGGGATCAGGTCTCGTATCTCTTTATGTGTATGCGTGATGTCCGTCAACGTTCCTCCAGCCACATATCCCGTAATTTCGCCAAGGCTAAGCGCAGGCGACTCTTCACTGTACCTAAGGGCAGCCCCAGCCGTTCGGCCAGTTCCCGATGGGTAAACCCGCCGAAGTAGGCCAGTTCCACCACCTGCCGTTGTTCGGGGGGCAAGCGCTCCAACAACATGCGCAGGTGCTGGCCCCGTTCCCATAATTCGTGGTTGGCTTGAGCCGTGTGCACCTCTTGGCTTGTCGGGCCTTCCAACGCTTCACCCACGGCCTGAAAGCGTCGCTTTTCATAGCGCAGACGGTCAATCGCGGCAAAGCGGGTTACGCTGAGCAGCCACGTGCTGAAGCGGCCCCGGTTTTGGTTGTACATATCGTGCTTGTTCCATAGTTTCATAAATACATCTTGGGTCACTTCTTCGGCCAGGTCCGGATCCCGGGTGATACGTAGGGCCATGCTGTAGACGGCGTTTGCGTATCGTTGATATAACGTGCGAAACGCGTCCCGGTCTCCGTTACCCATTTGTTGTAAGAGGCGCACATCATCTATTTGTGAGTTGCCCATCGACACACCCTTGGCGAGAATCTCCTTTTAATACTACGCCAAGGGGGGCAGAAGGTCAAACAATGCTGCTCACTCATTGTTTCTTCTTTTCTCCCAGCGCCCTCACAAGCATCTCATACACGTCCTCGTGGCGCATAGTCGGAGTGGGATTGTCCAGGATGAGGCCGTCGCGGAAGCCGTAGGTCCTGAAGCGTGCTACCCGCCGGGGGTTGCGGCTGAGGACGTGGATTGGAGTCGCGTAGCCATCCGAGCGCGCGGTGACCGCGGGGGGTTGGTGGTCTCCGATGAGAATGACCAGCGCGTTCCGGTCCTCCAGGCGTAGGATGAATTCCCCTAACATGTTCAGGTCGTAGGTGATCGCGTTCAGGTAGTTCCGCCGGGTTTGGGTAAAAGAGAGGCGTTTTTGCGCCTCTTCGCTCAGGGAGCCGCCTTTCAGGTTCATGTGCGCGAGGGTACGCCAATCCTTCACCACCGGGGGTAAGGGCACCCAGGGGTAGTGGGATGTCTGGGTCAGGAAGAAGAGGAAGAGAGGCTTGTTCGCGTCGCGAGGGAGATGCTCGATGTAGCCCAGGGTGTACTGGTCCGGTGGGGACGGGCCCCAGCCGTACAGGGGCCCATGGTAATCCAGGTCAGGGAAGGTGATCCAGCGGTCTGCGCCGTAAAAACGGCGGTTTTTCTCATCCTCTTGCGCGGGGAGTTGGCGGGTAATGGGCACCACCCATACGTACTCGTAGCCTCGACTGTGGAGGAAGCGCCCCAGGTTGGGGTAAGGGATGTGCTGGTACTTTTCCCGCAGGGCCAGGTATTCGGCCTGCTGGGAGATGCGCAGGCCGAACATGGCGCTGGTGTAGGCCATCCAGGACCCGCCTCCCCAGGTGGGGGATTCGCTCAGGGTGGTGGCCATGTACCAACCCTGTTCTCTCAGCCGTTTTTCCCACCGGGCCATGAGTTCGGTGTATGTGTCCCGGTAGAACGGGTCGGTGTACAGGATGCTCCCGTAGGATTCGACGAAAATCAGGTAGATGTCCGGGCGGTCCGTGAGGGTGTAGGCCGAATAGTCGTGCTCCATGTAGGGATTATAGCGGGTGATGTCGGCCACATCCTGCCGGGATTGGAGAGTGTTTCGGATATTGCTGATGAGTTCCGCGGTGAGGCTCTGGACTTCCATGTATGGGTCCGCGAGGTCGCCTCCAAAGAGGACGGCTTGCCCCAGGGCCAGGGCGCTCAGTCCCACCAGCGCGAGTCGTGTGTTGCGGCCCAGATGTTGGGGGGATACCCGTAGGAGTTCCCTCAGGAGCGCGTAGAGGCCCAACATGGACAGAAGCATCAGGCTTCCCGCGAGGAGGTAGATATACCAGGGGAAGTGCAGCGCGTCCAGAACGAATCGCACTCCCCCCACGATGAAGGGGTAGTCGTTGTATATGTTGGGCGTGGTGTGGTAAAGCCCTATCATTGCGGCCGCGTAGAGGTGATAGATCAGGGCCAGGGGATAGTAGAGCATGAGGCTCATGACCAGGATGCGGCGTCCCCTATGTCCCAACCGCGGGGCGGTGAATACCCACGCGGTGAGGAGGAGGGCCCATTCCGCGTGGACGCGCCAGAGGTCGCCGGGCGTACGATAGACCCAGGTGGACCAGATGAACAAGGGAGAGGGAATGAGGCGCAGGTGGGGGAGGGGAATCAGGTAAAAGGGAAGGAAAAGGAGCCCGTTGAGGAGGAAGGCCAGGGTCCAAAACCGGAGTGCAGGGTGCTGCTTTGGATTCAGCGCGTGCAAGCCTTGCTTGAGGTGCATTCTCAGTATGTGCCCATGGTGCTCGGTCTGCGGCAAGATGTGTTGCATGGGATCCTGTTACTCCTTCTTTATGTCCAAGTACATGAAACGCGATATGCCGGCCGTCAAGCGATTGGATATTCTTCGGGTGGCGATGGCCACATCTCCAACCATTGCACAGCCCGGCTCATGCTTTCCTCCCAGGTAGGATGGCGCCGGAAGCGTTCGAGGGCCGCGATGCCCATCCGGCTCAGATGTTCTCGGTCTCGGTGCAACGTGAGCAGGTGTCGGCTTAGGATGTCCGCGTTTTCCGGGGGGACCAACTCGCCGGTTTCTCCCGGAGTGATAATCTCGTGCGCGGCGCCCCGGTTGCCCGCGATCGCAGGCAGGCCAAAGGCCATGCCCTCCAGGTAGACGATGCCAAAGCCCTCGTATTGGGAAGGCACGACCAATAAGTGCATACGACGGAGCAGGCGGTGCAGATCACCGGGTTCCAGATAGCCCCAAAAACGCACATAGGGGGTGAGGTTCTGCCGGTGGACTCGTGCGCGTACATGCGCGACGTACACGCGGTCTGCATCCTCCCTTCCTACAACGTGGAGGATGACGCTTCCTCGCGGTAAGAGGCTCAGCGCGTGGAGGAGGGTGTGCAAACCTTTGCGCGGGATTAGATTACCCAGGAAGACCACACGCAGCGGGCCCTTTTCGTGCGCACGGGCACGTACATCCTGGGGGGTGAGGAAAGGGAGGCGTCCGGGGCCGGTCAGGTGGTCGGCTGCAGGGTGGGCAACGATGCCCTTGGCCCTGCGTCCGAGGAGGGTCTCTACCCGTTCCCGTGTGGTGTGGCTGTTGAAGATGAAGCCGTGGACCCCGCGCAGGTAGGTGTTTTCCACCCGGCGGTAGATCGGCCGGAGTGTGCGGGGATGTTCTTCGTCTTGACGCAAGTGGTGGACGATGCTGATGATAGGCGCGGGGTGGGCGCGGCGCAGGCGTCGATTGAGCAGCACCAGGGAGGGATGGTTGAGTTCGTCCTGAAGCCAGAGATCCACGTTGACTTGGCGAAGGCGGCGCCAGATGTCGGGGCGGATGTTGTGGGCCAGTTGTTGCGCGTAGCCCTGCCAGGGAAAAGAGATAATCTGGACCGTGTGTCCCCGCCGTTGGAGCGCGCGGACCAGTTGGCGGTCGTACAGAAAGCCGCCGGACACTGTGTCGATTGAGCCGTAGATGATGAATCCGATGTGCATGAGTCCGTGATGCGTAAAACGTGATATGTGTCTCGTCTTGTGATACGCTTGCATCACTTTCTGCTGATCACCCTCTGCCGCCGAATGAATGCGCCGGCTCAACGGGCGCCGTCCCTTAGGGACGGGAACCGGTCGGTTGGCCGACCACGCCGCGCCCCTGAGCAGCCGAATGAATTCGCCGGCTCAACAGGAGCCGTCCCTCCGGGACGGGCAACCCCGTCGGTCGGCCGCCCGCCCTGCGCCCCGTGGGGGCGCTTCCTGTTCAGCGGGCAAATTGATTTGGCCGCAGTGTCACCC
>CAYPUG010000068.1:0-13895 GCA_964413905.1 uncultured Anaerolineae bacterium
GGTCGTCGGCGTTGAGGTATTCCTGCACCAGGGCGTGGGGCGAGCGGCGCCGTCTGGAGATCGCCCGCGCGCTGGCCCTCTCGCCCATCCTGCTCCTGCTAGACGAGTCGGCCGCGGGCCTCACCCATCAGGAGGCCGAAGACCTGGCCGCGTTGATCCGGGATCTGCGGGATCGGGGGATCACCATCCTCCTGGTGGAACACAACATGCGCTTTGCCATGAACCTGTGCGAGCGCATTGTGGTCCTCAACCAGGGCCGCATCCTGGCCAAAGGCACACCCGAGAAAATTCAGACGAACCCGGCAGTCATCGAGGCGTATCTGGGGCATAGTGGGGTGGTGAGACGTGAGGCGTAAGCACATTCAACTCGCGAGACCGGAGCCCATCATGGATGAACGTGCTCCCTTGTTACAGATGACCAATTTGGTGGTGAAGTACGGCCACATTCAAGCCGTCCATGGCATTTCCCTAGCCGTGTATCCAGGAGAGGCGGTGGCCATTCTGGGCGCGAACGGGGCGGGGAAGTCCACTATCGTGCGCGCGGTGTCAGGATGGGTGAAGCCCACGGCCGGGCGTATCCTGTACGCGGGGGAGGAGATCACGACGCTCCCCTCGTGGGAACGCGCGACCCGAGGCATGGCCCTGGTGCCCGAGGGAGGGCACGTGTTCCGCGACATGACGGTGGAAGAAAATCTCCGCCTGGGCGCGTACCTAGAATCCGATCCCCGGACGGTGAGAGAACGAATGGACTACGTGTACACCCTGTTTCCCGTGCTCAAGGAACGCCGCCGTCAGATCGCCCGCACGTTGAGCGGGGGAGAACAGCAAATGTTGGCCATCGGTCGCGCGGTCATGCGCAACCCCCAACTCCTGCTCGTAGACGAGGTCAGTATGGGCCTGGCGCCCGTCTTAGTGGACGTTGTGTTCGAGTCGTTGCGGCAGTTGAAGGAGGAAGGGGTGTCCATGCTCATTGTGGAACAGAACGCGCATGAAACGTTGAACGTAGTGGACCGGGGATACGTATTAGAGAACGGAAGGATTGTGTTGGAAGGCACAGCCGAAGAACTACGACAGGATCCCCGGGTACAAGCCGCGTATTTGGGCGGATAAGAGGATGTCGGTACGTTGTCATGCGTGGACGTTGGCCTTTTCAATGTGCAATACATGATCGCGTACGCAATGCGCGTTTCGCACGACGGATTGTACTCACGAAAGGAGGCTCACCATGGCTGTTAAGGAAATTCCTGTCGTCCGCGCACCCCGTGGAACGAAGTTGACCTGTGCGAACTGGCAGATCGAGGCCCCTTACCGGATGATCCAGAACAACCTGGACCCGGAAGTGGCCGGTGACCCCGCGAACCTCATCGTCTACGGCGGCCGTGGCAAGGCGGCCCGCAATTGGGAATCCTTCTTCGCCATCCTGGAAACGTTGAAGAACATGAAACCCGACGAGACCTTGCTGGTCCAGTCGGGCAAGCCCGTGGCCGTGTTCGAGACCCACGAATTGGCCCCGCGCGTGCTTATCGCCAACTCCAACCTGGTGCCTAAATGGGCCACGTGGGAAGTGTTCGACGAACTGGAGGGCAAGGGGCTGATCATGTACGGTCAGATGACCGCGGGCTCCTGGATTTACATCGGCACCCAGGGCATCCTCCAGGGCACGTATGAGACGCTGGGCGCGGTGGGACGAAAACACTTCGGCTCCAGCCTGAAGGGAAAGTGGGTGCTTACCGCAGGCCTGGGGGAGATGGGCGGTGCGCAACCGTTGGCCATCACCATGAACGAGGGCGTAGGGCTCATCGTGGAAGTGGACCCGCGCCGGGCAGAACGCCGTCTTAAACTGGAGCAGGTGGACGAGATCGTGGAAGACCTGGATGAGGCCCTGCGCCGGGTGGAGCAGTACCTGAAGGAGGGCAAGGCCCGCTCCATCGGACTGATCGGCAACGCGGCCGAAATCTTCCCCGAGATTGCCCGTCGCGGTCTGGTGCCCGATGTGGTGACCGACCAAACTCCGGCCCACGACCCGTTGATGTACGTGCCCAAGGGCATGAGCGTGTTCGAGGCCGAGGAACTCCGCCGGAAGGATCCGGAGACGTACGTCAAACGGGCCAAGGAGAGCATGGCCGTCCATGTGGAGGCCATGTTAGAATTCCTGCGCAACGGTGCGGTGGTCTTCGATTACGGCAACAACTTGCGCCAACAGGCGTATGACATGGGTGTGAAGGACGCGTTCGCGTACCCCGGTTTTGTGCCCGCGTACATTCGCGACTTGTTTAGCGAGGGGAAGGGGCCCTTCCGCTGGGTGGCCCTTTCCGGCGACCCGAAGGACCTGTACCGCACGGACCAGGCGATTCTGGAACTCTTCCCGGAGAACGAGCACTTGCGCCGTTGGATCACCATGGCCCAGAAGAAGGTGCGCTTCCAGGGGCTGCCCGCGCGCATCTGCTGGTTGGGCTACGGCGAGCGGGATAAGGCCGGGCTCTACTTCAATGAACTGGTGAAGCGAGGGGAGATTAGCGCGCCCATCGTCATCGGCCGCGACCACCTGGACGCGGGATCGGTGGCCAGCCCGAATCGGGAGACCGAGGGCATGAAGGACGGTTCCGACGCCATTAGTGACTGGCCCATCCTAAACGCGCTGCTGAACGCGGTGGCCGGGGCCACATGGGTGTCCTTCCACCACGGCGGTGGCGTGGGCATGGGCTACAGCCAGCACGCGGGCCAGGTCGTGGTCGCAGACGGCACGGAGCAGGCGGAGTGGCGGTTAGCCCACGTCCTGCGCACCGACCCCGGGCTGGGGGTTGTCCGCCATGCGGACGCGGGCTACGAGATCGCGATCGAGACCGCGAAGAAGCACGGGATCAAGATGCCCATGCTGAAGTGAAGGAGAGGAACGGGTATCAGGCACCAGGTCTTCGCCCCCTTGCGATACCTGATGCCTGATACCCCATTTCTATTAGGATGAATCTCCTTCATCCTCGCCATCCTCACCTAACATCATGTCCCAGATATCTTTGGCCCAGGAGTCGGGGCCGGTGGCGTGCGGGTTGTAACGGTCCAAATGCCAACGCCAGGGGTTGTAGAGGATGTACCGCCGGATGGCGTTCAACGCCCGTTCGTGACGGATGATGTGTTCGTAATAATTGCGTTGCCACACTCGCGCACCGGGCGTCCCGCGCCGGGCATTGATGCGTTTGGTTACCGCGGATTTGAATTGGGCCATAATGGCCCCCAACGAATGGGGGGCGGGCCCCCGCGGCCGTTCCGTAGGGGCGACCCGGCGGGTCGCCCCTACCGTGGTTGGTGGTTGTGGATGGTCGTCCGGGGATGTGCCCCCGTCATCATCCACAATCCAAATGATGCCGTGGATGTGGTTGGGCATGACCACAAATTCGTCTTCGTACAACGCCACATATGGGCGCACACGCGCGGTTTTGAACCATTCCTCCCACACAATGTCCCCAAACGCGTTCAACATCATGTTCCCGTCTGTCACGCGACCGAACAAATGGGTGCATTTGTGGGTGCAAATGGTGACGAAATACGCGCCCGCTTGGGTGTAATCGTACCCCCGCAACCGGATGGACCGGCGGTAGTGTTTTTCCGGGTCGGATGGCATGGAAGGTCTCCTCAGAAAGTGCGTTTTCCCGCTCCTTTTTCCTTGTGCCCTTTGCGCCTTGGCGTGATATAATGCCTCGTACACCGCACGCTCTGCAAGGATGTATGAAGGCTCTAGAACGACGCCTCCTGCGCATCATTAATAAGACCATCGGCCAACACGCGCTCATCCAGGACGGCGACCGGATCGCGGTAGCCGTTTCCGGGGGCAAGGACAGCCTGACGCTGGCCCGGCTCTTGCACATCCGCCGCGCGGCCAGCAAGGAGAAGTATGACCTCATCGCCATCCACGTTCTCTACCCCGACCCCGCCGCGGACCAACGCCGGGAACACCTGCAAGCCCTCATGGACGCGTGGGGCATTCCCATCACCTTCTCGCGCATGGAGATCCCGCCCGGAGAGGATTGGCCCGTCTCCTGCCACCGCTGCGCGTGGCACCGTCGCCGCACTCTGTTTCAGACCGCCCACGCGCTGGGATATCCTAAAATCGCGCTGGGGCATCACCAGGACGACATGTTCACCACCGCGCTGATGAACATGGTCCAGCAGGGCAAGTTCCAGGCGCCGGCCCTGCGCCTTACCCTGTTCGACGGCGCGATTACCCTCATCCGCCCCCTGGCGGACGTGCCCGAACCGGACATCCGTCGCTACATCCGCCTCCTCGGCGTGGATGTTCACCAGACGTCCTTCCATTGCCCGTTGGCCGGGACCACGGAACGGGACGCGATGAAATCCATCCTGCACGAATTGCTCAAGCGTTCGCCAGCCGCGCGGGCCAATATAGCCCGCGCTCTGGCGCGGTGTCGCCGGGACTAAACAAACCTGCGCTTTTACCGAAGGATCGGACGCGTGGGCGACTCGTTGGTATAACACCGTGGCGGGTTCCCTCTCCTCTATAGACTCTGCCCTCTCCTATCATTCGTTCAATAACGATCTCACCCGTAATCCGCTCGCATCTTCTCCATTCGGGCCAGGCTATCCTTGAATCCACCCGGCCGATTGCGCGCGTGCCATATTTCCCGGTACTCCGCCATCAGCCGCTCCGCGTCCCGGGCCAATTCCTCCCGCAACGCCATATCCTCCTCGCCCCGGACTTTACCCAGGGCCCAGATGCCGCGCTTTGCCGCGTGCCGAAGCATATCCGCGGCCCAAGTGAATTCCCGTTTGATCAAGTCGGCATCCGGCCGTTCCATATCCTCCTCGTTCAACGAAGCCATTACCTCATCGATGTACTCCAAAGCGCGGCGCAGCCCTTCTTCCGTTAAGCCCTTGTACTCGGCAATGCGCTCCGGCGGCCATTGCAAGATGCGGAAAAGGATGGAGCCGTTAAAGTTCGGCACTCCCGGTACCTGGTATGCATTTCCCAAATCGTAGGCGATACGCCCCATCACCCCGGCTCGGTCTCGGAACACAAACGTGTTCAGCGCCGCGACCATATCCACATCCCGACTCGCCTCATACGTCCACGAGACGCCTGCACCGTACACAAAGCCCAAGTAACTCACGGGTAACGGCTGCCAATGCCCGTTATCCCCCCAATCCGTGTTCAAAAAGCCCACCGCGCCGTGTTTGAGTCCATTCTCCGCCGCGTTGCGCAAATTGCCCAGCGCGTTCTCCGTGCGTCCTGCAATCGTGTTCCACGTGGATGTACCCGGGCACACGTAGAAAGGCACGCCCGATGCGGCGAAAATTTTGCCGTGTGCGTCAAAGGGGTGTCCCGCCTCATAGCCCCATTCCAGCGCGATCACATCCCGGGGCAACTCCGGCACCAAGTCCGGATGCTGGACAATGATATCCCCCCAGAACATCATCGTGTGATCCCGAGCCTTCACTTCCCGGTAAATCTTGAGCAAGAAGTCCAGGTACACCCGGCCCTCGCCGAACCTCTCCACCGCCTCCTTGCTGCGCCCCTGGCCCAGGTCCACCGTCTCATCACACCCCACATTCACCTGCCGGCTGCGGAAATGGGGCAACAGTTCGTCTAGAAGGTCGCGCACCAAGTCCAAACTGCGGGGGTCCAGAGGGTTGAGGCTGAAGGGCTCGTCGAAGCGCCCCCAACGGGTATCACACCCCTCGGGACACTCAGCCAGATCCCGATATTCGTCATGAACCAACCAGCGCCGCATGTGGCCGAACGTGTTCTGATTGGGCACCAGTTCGATAAACCGCTCCCGGCAGTACGCGTCCAGGGCCAAGATCTCCTCCCCGGTCAGCGGAGATGCCTCGGCCCAGACCGTCGGGTGTTTGCGGTAAGCAAAGGTGTGTTCTGTGTACAGTTGAAGCTGGTTCACCTTGAAGGATGCGAGCAAATCCACCAGCGCGTATAGCGTCTCCATCGTGGGCACTTTATCCCGGCTGATGTCCAGCATCACCCCCCGGTTGGGAAAATCCGGCCAGTCGCGAATGCGGAGGGTGGGGAGATTTCGGCCCCGTTGCTGAAGCATCTGCACCAGGGTCATCACCGCGTAAAACACCCCCGCGGGCGTGTCCGCGACCACATGTATCCCCTCCTCGGTGATGGTCAACTCATATCCCTGGGGATGTTGAACCGCGGCCGGGACCACGCTCAGCGTCGCGCCGACCGTTTCCCGTGGTACGGCCGTACTCGCGACCACCTCCCAGCGCACTCCTGCAAACCGTGTTAAGGCGGACTGTAGACGGCGGGCTGTAAATCGCACGTCCGCCGGCTGAGGCGCGTTGATGACGATCAGTTTGTTGGTGGAGAGGGACAAGAGACGGCCGGTATCTTCCATCATGCGGGGAACAGGCAATAGAACCATATCCTGGGTAGACGTCATAATCGCCTCCTTTGAGAACACTGCTGCCCTTTCTTTAATAAACGCGCGGTGGCCGGTGGGGAAACGTGTTCCCCCACCGGCCGGTCATGCCATGACTGCTGTGAGATAGCGCCCTACTTCTCGATGGGCTTGAGCATGCCCTGGAGCAAGGCGATGATGACGAAGTTGTCGCCGTATGCGGAGTTCTTCAGGAGGTAGTGGTCATCCGGCGGCCACCCGGTGACACGCTCCTTCTCGTTCACCGGGTTATTGCCGTAGCGCTCCCACAGAGGAACGACCGGCAGCAACTTGTTGAACACATAGGCCACCTTGGCCACGTTCTCCTTCTGCGCGTTCTCGTCCAGACCTTTCGCCGCGTCCACAATCAGCTGCTCCAGGTCCACTTCCTTGCCATCCACCATCTGCTTCATGGGGAAGTTCATGCCCTTACCCTCGGTGCTCCCCACGTAGTTATAGCGGAAGAGCACGCCCTGGTACGCGAAGTGAGGATGCGGGTTCGTGCTGGAGCCCCAGTGGCGGATGGCCATCTGGAACTTACCCTGGCGGATTTCCGTCGGATGCTGCTGGAACTGGACACCGCGCGGGGTGATCTTGATGCCGAACTTGGTCAACTGCTCGGCCGCGTTCTGGCCGGCCGCGGACCAGTCCGCGTACTCCGCGGGGAAGGTCAACTCGAACTCCAGTTTCTTTCCCTTATCATCCACCCACACGCCATCGTCGCCCCGCTTGAAGCCAAGGCCGGTAAGGAGTTCCTCCGCCTTCTTGGGGTTGTATTCATATGTGTTCAGTTTGGCGATCTGGTCCTGGCTCAGCCAGATGGGCACCAACGTGTCGCTGAAGCCCACCATGTACTTCACCGCTTTGCCCGATTCACCCAGGGAGACCGTGCCGTTCTCGTCGCGGTTGATCGCGTAGGCCACGGCCTGGCGGAACTCGGTCTTGTTCAAGGGATAGATGTCATGGTTGAAGTAGATGGCCGGACCGGAGTAGATGGGCGGTCGCGCAATGCGGATGCCCTGCTCGATGAACTGCTTCTCCGTCGCGGGTGGGAAGCCGTGAGTCGCGTAGTCGATGTCGCCGGCCAGCACCAGCGGTGTCACCGTGGGCGTCTCGCCGTTGAAAATGACCAGTTTGTCGAAGTTCACCTGCTTTGCAGCCCAGGACTTTTCGTTCTTCACCAAGGTCAACTGAGCCTCGGTGATAGAGTCCGGATCGATCATGTAGGGACCGCTGGCCACTAAGGCATCCGGACGGAAGTCGGTGACTTCCTTCTGCAGCGCCTTCCACTCATCCGAACCCGGTCCCTTGCCCGCTGCCATAAGGTCCTGCACCTTCTTGGCGAATTCGCCGTAGGTGGACGCAGGGCGCACGCGCTCCTTCAGCACGTAACGCTGGACCACGGTGGAAGGTGTGTGCATGTGGAATTCGACCGTGTAGTCGTCCACCGCCTTAACCGTGTCCACGTACTTGAAGACGGTCCACTTGAACAGGCGGCCGACATCGAATGTGGTGACCACATCCTTGGCCGTAAAGTCGGATCCGTCGGACCACTTGGCACCTTTGCGCAGGTGCACCACAAAGAGATCCTTATCCGGCACAAACTCCCAAGAGGTGTACATCAAGGGCACCCATTCATCTTTGGCCCAGAGGTACATGGCACCGGGCATCTGCATGACATCCCAGTAAATGCCCAGGCTAATGGCATTGGGAACGTAGGTGTTGTAATGGCCCTCAGGAGGCACCTTGTAGGGCCAAGCGCCGTGGAATTCGCTGGGTGCCTTGGGCTTTTCAGGCGCCTTGGTAGGTGTAGGCTTCGGGGCTTCCGTGGGCTTCTCCGCCGCCTTTGTAGGGGCAACCGTGGCCTTCTCTGCGGGCTTCGGTGCCGGCGTCGGAGTAGCCTTTGCACAACCGACAACGACAACACTCACAATGAGCAACAGCACGAGAAAACGATACACCTTAGACATGGCATCTCCTCCTTTTTGAATGCTTCACATGTCTTTTAATGGGGGACTGAAAATAGTCCGTTCAACATCTTACGGCTCTAGCGGCGTTTTTGTATCTTTGATCCGGCCGAATATCACCCCCTTTCCAAAAGGTATCTACCTTGATGGACCATACGAATTGATGGCAACAGTGCGCTCCATGTGCCGCTACGCAGCAAGAAAGTGCATACCGCAGCATTTTGTCCGTCTTTCAAGTTCCTACGTTTCGTCGTAAACGAACATGCTTGAATCAGCCATTTCCTCCGATGCGAGCGAATAAAGCAACAGCACCTAACAACCCGAGGCCTAAGAGAATGACCAAAATCAGCACAATGAACTCCGCGCTCCCGCGGGACACCCAACGGAGGGTGAGGAGTGCTGCCACAATAAGGAACAGAGCAATCTTCGTAGCTACCTTACCGATTTCCGGGCTCATGCCACCCCCATCTCCCTGGCGACAACGTGACAAGCTACTTGCACCCCATCACCCACGTCTACGAATTGAGGCACTTTTGCGTCACACAACCCGGCCTCATACAAGGGGCATCGGGGATGGAATGCACACCCGCTGGGTACATTAAGCAAGCTCGGTACATCCAAACTGCGCAGGTGAACCCGCTCTTTAGAACGGGTCGCTTTAGGATCGGCTTCGGGAATAGCAGATAACAGCGCCCTGGTGTACGGATGGCGCGGGTGATTAATAATTTGGGGCGTGGGGCCGATTTCCACAATGCGGCCCAAGTACATCACCGCAATGCGACCTTCCCACGCGAAGTATTTGGCGACGGCCAAATCATGGGTGATGAACAAATATGCTACCCCCATTTGTTCTCGTAAACGCTCCAGCATTTGGAGCAAACTCACCCGGATGGAGACATCTAACATGGAGACCGCTTCATCCGCGACCAGGAACTCGGGATTCACCGTCAGCGCGCGGGCCACAGAGACCCGTTGACGTTGTCCTCCACTCAATTGGTGGGGATACTTGTTGTAGAAATCCTCCGGCGGGGTTAGATCCACCACCCGTAAGAGCTCCAGGGCTTTCTCCTTGGCTTCCTTATGATTGCGCGCGATCCCGTGGCGCAGCAGAGGCGCTGTCAGAATGGTGGACACCCGCTGAGTCGGGTTCAGAGATGAATACGGGTCCTGGTGGATGATCTGCACAGCCCGGCGGTAATGCCGAAATTCCTCCTTATTCATCGCCCACACATTCCGCCCCAAAAAGCGGATCTCTCCACCTGTCGGTGGAAGCAAGCCGGCCACGATCTTCCCCGTCGTTGTCTTTCCGCATCCACTTTCTCCCACCAGGCAGAGAATATCTCCCTTTCCAATGGAAAAAGAAACGTCATCCAATACTCGGACGACTTTTCGTCCGACCTTGAACGTGCGCTCGATATGGACCAATTCTAAGATGCCGTTATTATACGATGTCATCCTGCTTCTGCCTCCGCGTAGGCCATCATGCGCCGGCCGTGATCTTCCTGGACCTGTTGCCAATGCCAACAGGCAACCTGATGATCGGGGGTCACGGAGATAAGAGGCGGCTCCTCCGTCCGGCACTTCTCCGTCGCGTACGGACACCGAGGATGAAAGGCGCATCCGGTGGGAGGATCGATCAGGTCCGGCGGAGAGCCCGGTATGGAGATGAGTTCCTCCCGCTCCCCGGCCAGGGTAGGCACCGCGTGGATCAGTCCGACTGTATAAGGGTGCAGAGGATGATAATACGTATCCCACACACTCGCGATTTCCACCAACTTCCCCGCGTACATGGTCGCCACCCGATCGGCCAATTCCGCAGCCAGCGACAGATCGTGTGAGATCAAAATCAGGGAAAAGTCCATCTCCTCCTTAATGTCTCGAAGCACATCAATGACCGATCGCTGCGTAAGAATATCCAACGCGGTGGTGGGTTCATCCAAAATGACCAAAGGAGGGTGCAGGAGAAGGCCCAACGCGATGAGCACTCGTTGCCGCATCCCACCACTCAACTGATGGGGATATGCTTTTAACACCCGTTCCGGTTCCAACTGGACCAAGCGGAACAGGTCCTCCATGCGTTGACGAATTTGCTTCTTGTTCGTGACCCCGTGGGAACGGGCCGTATCCAGCACCTGCGCCCAAATACGAAGCACCGGGTTAAACGCGTTTTGAGCTCCCTGAAAGATCATCGCGCACTCTTTCCAGCGGAACTGCCGTAGTTCATGGTCGTTCATCTCCAACACATCCATCACCTGAGAGTCCCGCCGGTACAGAATGCGCCCTTTTTCCACACGCGCGGTCGTCGGAAGCAGCCGGATAAGCGTCAACCCCAACGTCGTTTTCCCACAGCCGCTCTCGCCGATAAAGGCCAACGTTTCTCCGGGGCGCAGCGTGAACGACACACCACGCACGGCCTTCACCTTGCCGCGTTCCGCCAAATAGGTCACCCACAGATCATCGACCTGCAAAATAAACTGTCCATCCATCGAAACGTTCCCTGTTGCCGAATTCATCTACCCTCCACACGTCACACGTGATGCGTGATGCATAATGCATCACAGCCTCGAAATACTGCCTTGCTTCGCTCCTTCCCCCGTGCCGACAAGCGCTCCCTCACACACTCGTCCGTAATCGCGGGTTAAAGATCTCCTCCAACAACCGGGTAAGAGAGACCAGAGAAAGTTGGAAGAGAGCAATGGCCGCGACGGGCGACATGATGTACCACAAGCTGCCCTTGTAGAAGATCGCGCCTCGCGTCCACGCCAGACTGAGCATCACCCCCCAGTTACTGCCGGAAAAGGGCACCAAGCCCAAAAACACCAACCCGACCTGCGCATAAATTGCCCCTGTCATCGCAAAGATGAGATTAATCGCAATATAACTCATCATGTTCGGCAAGATCTCGCGCAGAATAATGTGCTTGGTTCCCAAATCCAATGCCCGGGCCGCCTCCACGAACTCGCGTTCTCGCAGGGAGAGCACTTGGGCGCGGATTGCTCGCGTCAGCGCGGGCCAGGAAAGCACACCGAGAATAAAAGCCAAAAGAGTCACATTGTTGAACTTTACCAGACCGGCCAACACCGCGAGGAGGGGAAACTGGGGAATGGTGAGCACAATGTCCGCCAACGCCATAATCGCATTATCCACCCACCCCCCGGCCAGCGCGCTCAACGAACCGAGCAGAACAGCAATGGTAGTGGAAATAAATCCGGCCAAAAAGGCCACCACCAACACATCCTTTCCCCCGTGCACGATCTGGGAGAAAATATCCCGCCCTTCAGAATCGGTCCCCAGCCAAAACTCCGACGAAGGGGGCTGATAGATCTTGTCCACCTTCGTTTGAGTGTCCAAGGGCACAATATACGGCCCCACAAAGGACAGGAAAATAAAGAACAAAACCCCCAACAAGCCGATAAATCCGACCTTGTTGTAAGTCAGCAAGCGCACCGTGCGACGCACACTCAGCCAGAACGATGACATCAAGCCCTCCTATATTTCAGCAAGCAATGGTGACTTCATACCGAGAATCCTCAGCCAGCCTTTGTTTGTGGTAGACGCTCACCAGCTACTGCACCCGGATGCGCGGGTCCAGCCAACCGTACACAAATTCGGCCAAGAAATTGGCCAAAATCACTGCGATGGTAATGACCAAAAACACGCCCTGCATCACCGGGTAATCCCGATAATTAATGCTGTTTAGCAGCAATTGCCCTACCCCTTGGTACACAAAAATGAACTCAATGAGCGCGGACCCACCCACAATAAAACCGATGCTGATGGCCAATTGAGTAAACAAAGGCAACGACGCGTTCCGTCCCACATACGCAGTAATGATCCGGCCCTCGTTTAATCCCCGAGCCTTGGCCACCGTCACATAATCCTCACCCAACGTGTTGATGGTGTTGCTCTTCATGGCCAACATCCAGCCGCCTATCGTCGTCAACACATACGTGAGGATAGGCATGGTCGCATGGTAGAAAATATCCTTAATAAAGGCCCAAGAAAACGCGGGCTTCATTCCCGGCGACATGGCCCCGCGCATCTTCGTGATCGGGAAGATCTTCCATTGGACCCCCAAAAAGACCAAGATCATCATACCGACCAAATAGTTGGGAATGGAACTGAAGATAGAAGCCAGAGTGGTTAAGGTGTGGTCGAGGATCGAGCCACGACGATATGCCATAATCATTCCCAAAAGCATACCAAACGTGAAACTAATGAGCAGCGAAACCCCCACACTGAATAACGTCCACGGCAAAAACTTCCCGATCATCTTGGCAACAGGTGTTCCTTTAGAGCGGTAGGATGTCCCCAGATCGCCCTGAATGAGATTTTTCATGTACTCCAAATACTGTTGCCACAGAGAGGCCTCTAAGTCGATGCCGTACAACGCGGCTGCCTGATCGCGGGCCTCCTGGTAGGTAAACCCGTACTGGTCGATCAACTCGTTAATGTACGCCTCGATGGGATTTGTCGGCATGAGGCGCACGATGAAGAACGTCAAAGTCACCACCACGAAAATCTTCGCCAGCGCCATCAAGATTCGACGGAGAATGTAATTTCGAGCCAACCGTCGGAGCCAGTACAGAACATCAAACCGGGACGATGGCGTCGGCTGGGCGAGTGATGTCGTTGTCATGTACGACCTCCAAGAATGTGATACAATCGTGCCTCGACCGTCTTCCTTAAAAAGTGGATTACCCGCTAATCGCCTCCCGAATACGTCCTCCCGATCGCTTCAAGCGCTCCTTGGCCTCCTCCGGCGAACAGGAGGTCAGAGCGCTCACAATGGCCACTTTAATATCGCCCCCGCTTTGCTGTAAGAGAGAAGTGGCCGGCTCTGCATCCAACCCGGTAGCGGCCATCACAATGCGCCGTGCCCGCTCCCGTAACTTCTCATTATCCTGCTGCACGTCCACCATGAGATTATCGTACACCTTCCCCAAACGCACCATAGTGGCCGTGCTCAACATGTTCAGCACCAACTTCTGGGCTGTTCCCGCCTTCAATCGGGTGGAACCGGCGATCACCTCCGGGCCCACCAAAGGAGCAATCACCATGTCTGCCAAGTCTGCCACCGGAGCCGGCAGATTGCAAACCACCCCCACGGTGAGGGCTCCACGTTGCCGTGCCTCCTTCAACGCTCCTACCACATACGGCGTCCTCCCACTGGCCGTGATGCCCACCACCGTATCCAACACCCCCACCTTCAAATCAGCCATCGCCTGAGCGCCATCCTCCGCTCGATCCTCCGCGCCCTCCACCGCGTTGCGCAGAGCCACATCCCCACCCGCGATGACACCTATCACCCTCTCCGGATCCACCCCGAACGTGGGGGGACACTCCGACGCATCCAGAACACCCAGGCGACCGGACGTCCCCGCTCCCACGTAGATAAGTCGTCCCCCACGGGTCATACGTTCTGCAATAGCATCCACAGCCTTGGCCACCTCCGGGAGAACCGCCCGGACCGCGCGTACGGCTCGACGGTCCTCCACGTGCATAAGGCCCACCA
>CAYPUG010000069.1:0-13697 GCA_964413905.1 uncultured Anaerolineae bacterium
GGTAGATTTCCCACAAACGCCGTGCGGCCGTCAGATAAGGATTGGAGGACACATGTGCCGTGGATTCCAGGGCCGTCAACACCGAGAGGGCTTTCGTATCCTGTCCCCGGGCGGGCAAGGCCAACATGCGTTCGATACCCACGTATGCCAGCAGGCGAGAGCGATAGGGCTGCGGCGGAAGCCATTCATTTTCCGCATCGGGGAACGTGTTCGGCATATCCCAGGTTGCCCGCAAGCGCGCCCACGCGCTCATGGCCAAGCCTTCGGCTTGCTGCCATTTCCGGTTTGCCAGGGCCCGGTTGGCGTCCAGCATGAGAAAGTAGGGATGTTCGCTCGCCTCCGGCACGTCAGCGATAATTTGATAAGCCCCATATCGCCAGGCCAACACAATTGTGTGTTCGCGTTGTAATCCCGCACCCACAGAAGCGACAATCCCCCCGCGCACCAGGACATCCGCCAATCCGTCACCATCCCAATCGCGGATGTCCACGCGAGCAAACGCCACACTCACAGGCCGGGCTATAAGGTAGCGCCACGCGCTTCCTGTCCATTGACCTATCCACACCTGGACAAAATTTGTGTGAGCGCCCCGTATTTCTGATAGGAAGACCACCTCGGCTTTTCCATCATTGTTCATGTCCGATGCAAAGCGCACACGCACCAGGCTGAGCGGCATATCCCCTCCATCGGTCAAAACGACGTGTGGCATCCACAGGGCCTGCTTTTGCTCAAAAAGGATACCCATGTACGGGCACAGGGAGGCGATGCCACATTGTTCCCCCACCAAGGGGACAAAGACAAGGAGCTCTTCCTTTCCGTCCCCGTCCAGGTCGTCACGGACACCGTCCACGCGTGGCAAGAGCCCCTGATTGGGTCCTCTCCAAGCCCGAGCAACCTATGTCAGGTATGCATTCTGAACCGCGTCCAAATCTCCGTAAAAGCGGTTGACCAGATAGGTAACCAGATGGAAATAATCATCCTGAAGCCGTTTGGGGGCACGAGGAGGCTTGGGTAGCGGCGTGGGAGGAGGGGTGAGGGCTTGAGCTACGGCATCTGCGGGCAATAGAGGGGGCGTGGGCCAGAGGGTCGGGGCCGGTAATGGGGATACCAAGATGGGCAGAGGGGCAGGAAGCACCGGTGGGGTCTTCCACATCCCTGGCGTAAGAGATGGTGTTGGGGTCGGGGGCAGGAGGGGAGAATGATAGGAGGGAAGCGGGCTCAGGAATGAGGGAAACGATGGTGTAGGCGAAGGGGTGGGGTAGGATGCCGTGGTAGGAGTAGGGCGCGACATGCTTCCACATCCCCCCAGGATGAGTGCAATGAATAGGAGAAGCCAGAGACGGCCAGAAATGGATGGAACTTTTTCCCTGAGCATAGTACCCCTCGACAGTGCTACGAAGTGCCGAAATTTTACCTTCATGCGGTAAAATGGGACACGGGTAAGTACGAATCTACCGCCCGGCAACTGAAGGTTGCGGGCTCCTGTTTGCCAAGCCCCGGTGGGGCTACAATAAACCGCCGCAGGCGGTTTTCGCAGATGAAGGCCGCAGTTTCTAACGGCCGGCCGAAGAGCCCGGACAATGCATCTCACCACCAACGCGTCATATCCACTTCATCCAACAATAACTCCACCTTTCCCGTTTCGGGCAGTAACCGATACAGGGTCCATCCCTTGTCCGCGTGCTGAGCCACCAACAACGTGTGCCCCTGCCCCACCCAACGCATCCTCAAAAGTCCCCCGCCCTTGACGTCAAACACATGCCGGAGCCCTCGCGCCGGGTCGGTTACGACCATTGCGCCCTGCTCCGTCCGGGCCAGATAGCGCCCATCCGGGGAGATCACCCCGTCGCACCAGCGCAGAGGTTTCACCTTCACACCTGCACCCCGCTCGTACACATAACATGTCTTCCCCACCTGGAAATTCAGAAAGCGCCCCGCATACCCCAGGGCATCTTCCACCTGGACAGGCTCTGCCCACTCCCACCGGTCCGCACAGGCACGGAGGGGATCGACCAAGTACGTCACCCGATCCGGACGGCTGGAGGAACGCACAGGCACCCCGCGGCGGGGCTCGCACATGGAGTATCCCACGTCGGCCTGGACCCGCTTCCCCGTAACCACATCTACCGCAGAGAAATGATTGGGACCCCGTAGGCTGATGTAATACGTCAGTACTGTTTTCGGATTGGCCCAGGCCGCAATGTACTCGAAATGCTCGTCGTCAGGGGTCAGGCGGTGGGATGAAGACGAACCATCGGCAGCGAGGGCCCACAGCGCGCCTCCCGTGGGGCCCGCGCCCGTGCCAAACGTCTCTACATCGTGGTACAGCACCCACGCGTCGTCAGGCGACCACTCGGGCCAGGCGGCATTATGGGGCGGTGCAGCCAACCGGCGCATCTTCCGCTCCTGAATATCGTAGACGTACACATTCGCCCGCCCCTCATGGCCGGAGAGGAAGAGGAAGGCCGTGCCGGCGTGGTTCCACACGGGCTGATTCTCCACCAGGACGGCCCGGTCCGCGTCCACAGGCATTTGCTGCCACGGGATGTCCGCGGACAACAAGTGAGGCACCACCACCCGATCTTCCCCGGCCTCCAAAGAGCGCAGGTGCAGGGAGCCCTCGGCATCCTTTTCACGCCATTGACGGAAGGCCACATACGCCAGCCAGTGCCGGTCCGGGGAGAGGGCCCAGCGGTAGCCGTCCCGTTGTGGGTCCGCCACCGGTGGGAGGACCTGAGTGGGTTCCCCATCCCCCAACGGCACCCGCCACACACTCCCGTCCATCCGCCCCACCAGCACAAACTCCCTCTCTTGTTCCCGCACCTGGGTTGACGCGTAGGCTTGCAATGAATCAAGAATGTGTTTTCCCACGCTGTTCAACGTCCCCGACTCGATGCAGAACTCGGGCATGAAGGTGAGTTTGATGACCCGGTCCTCCACAGGCACGTACACATCGACACACACGCTCCGCTGCCCCCAGACGGCCACGCCCTGGAATTTTCCGACACGAATGAGTTCCCCAACCGCGTCCTTCTCTCCATTCCCGCGCGCCCGCGCTACAGCGGCGTCGAACAATTCATCCAAATCCGTGGGCGCCTCCTGAAGGCCCACCACCAGCCAGGGGGCTCGCGGGTCCGGGCCGATGAAGTACGCGCCCGGCATGCGCGCCACCTTCCAACCTGCGGGCACTTCCAGGCCAATGCCCAAATCCTCGAAAGTGACCTGTTGCCACGCCGTCGCGGTCATGGGCTCTGGAGTGGGCGTGGGCGGCATCGCCTGCGGCATATCGGGCGGAGGTGTGGGTTTCCCCGCGGCCTCCAGGACCCGCACTTCGGCCGGAATGACGCTCTTCTCCGTGCCCGGGCGGCCGACGGCCCGAACAACGTAGCCGGGGCGGATGTCCCGCAGTTCGATAGGGTGTCCGTCCGGCCCCAGGATGCGCGTGCGGTCGGTGAGGGCCACATCCACAGGGCCTTCTTTCGTTTCCAGCAGCATGACCTTGGCACTGAGCATGATGTCGGTCACCGTGCCCTCGACCGTTACCACGCCGGGCAGGGTGGTGGGCGTCGTGAGGGGCGTTGATGCGGGTGCAGACGCGGAAGTGGAGGTCACCGGGGTTGCAGGCACGCATCCAGCCAGGAGAAGAACAACCATGAACCACGTACCCAAGAGTAAGAATATGAACAGCCATCCCGGCACAGTGGCCAGAAACGGGACGAACCTTCGACCAAGCATCCGGCACCTCCCTGCCAATTTAATCGTTACTCGTCAATCGTTACTGCCACGCCATCTGCCAACTGCTATCTGCCAATTGCCATCCGCCAACCGCTACCGGCTATTCCCCTTTTCCTGCCAGAACAGACGCCCCGGCCGCACGGTCAGGTTCCACTCCCCAGGCACCTGCCAACGTGCTCCGGCCAGCGTGATCTCCAGGCGGGAAGGCAGCGCGTCGGGGGAGACGCCGACCAGGGGCACACGCAGCAGCACCCGCAGGGGTTCGTCCCGACACGCGTCGGGGGTGACGACACACTCTTCCCTGTCCCACACCAGCGCGTCCGCCCTACCCCAGGAGGGGGGCAACGCGTGATCATCGCCCCGTACCTTGAGGAGCGGCATCGACAGGAACCCCACGTCACGGGAGATGGGCTCGGAGAGGAGCCACACCTCCATCGGCGTCACCCCACGCACCCAGCCCTGGGTGAAGTGAACGGTGAACGGCCCGACCCGGACGCGGGCGTCCACATCCAGGCGCATGGCCGCACTCCCCTTCACTTCTGTGTCAAAGGCCAGGCGTTCGGGCAGGGAGACGGTGAGGGTCACCGGTTCCTCTCGGAAGAGGGTGACGGCATCCACCTTCAACGTGACCGCCTTCGTCGCCGGCGAAAGGGGCCCGAAGATGACCCGGCCGGGGACATTCCGGCCGCAGGCAGAAGGCGGGTAGACAGGCTCAGGCTGCACCACCACGCCCTGGGTCTCCCCCCGACACCACTGCACATGCCACTGCGGTTTCCGTTCTTGTCCCGTTCGGGTATCCACCAGACGAGCCGAGACCCCGGCCAAGGTGGTGCCCTCCGGTGTCTTCGCCTTCAGGTCGAAGGCGGTCACCCGGTCGGTGAGGGTGAGCGTGTCCACCCGTAAGGTGATGCCCCGGTCTGACGCGTGGGCCTGTGGGTGCAAGACCACCGGCTTCACCGACGGGGGCAGCGCGGGCCGCGGGATGTCCCACTCGAAGCGCCAGGGGCCCTTTACGGTCACAGTCGCGTCCTGCACTTGAACATTCAACATTCCCGTGGGCAGCTCCTCTTCAGGGATGTCGAACACCACCCACGGATGGCCTTCCGGCCCCCCTGCGCGTATGGAAGGAACGCCCTGGACGTACAACCCGAGGTAGGCGACGGTTTTCCCCTCCGTCTCCGGCGCATCGATGATGAAGACCAGGTTATACGCGCGCGCCACCGGGTCGTGCAGCAACATGGCTTTCTCCACCCGCACGGGCACACCTGCTACGTCCAGGCGCACATCCAGAGGCCACACGTCGCCCGCCTTGGGATGCTCTCCTAAGTCCAGGGAGAAGGAGGTGTTGATGGGCACCATCACCTCTACCGCGGGAACCACATAGGTCAGCCGCCGCGCCAGCGCGGACACCGGCGCGCGCACGTCCTCCCAGGTGGTCGTCCGCGTGTTGGGGGACATCGCCTGGGCAGTGGACGGGGAAGAGATGCTTACCTCCTTACGCACAACGGCCTGTGTGCCTTCCGGCGGAGAGGGGAAATATACGTGCCCCAAGTCATCATACAGGAGAGCATCCGGGTAACGGGGGGCCATCAGCGTTACATACTGCTCAGGAAACTCCGCCTGCAATTGCAGGGCCGTCTGCTCAGGCGTCTGGGCCACGCGCAGGACGCGCAGGGTGATGCCGTGCCGCGTCTGCGGCGCCGCATCGGGTTCGTAGGGCTCGGCCAGTACGTGCGCCACCAGCGCGCTGTTGGCCGGATAGACGACGAGAGGAATACGTCCCTCTTCCACGGGCAAGTGAAGTTCTCGCGCCACCGCGCTCAGGTCCAAATCCAGTTGATAGACATTTGGCGGGAGGGGCGGAAAGGTGAGGGTAAAGCGAGCCTCTCCCTCCCCAACCATCGCGGCGCTCTGCCGGGCTTGTAATCGCGTGCCGTCGGACGCGCGCAGGGTGATGTCCACGTTGGTTAAGGATGGCTTTTCCCCCTCGGGCGACACCGGCGGCTGAATGCTGGAGCCTTTTAGAGACACCACGACGCGAGTTTCCTCCCGTGTTGCCACTACCTGCTCCACCCGAACGGTGACATCGCCGATTTGTCGGGTAACGGCCGCGGGCAGAATGCGGGCTTCTTCCACGTCCACAAAGCCCACGCCGGGCGCGTAGCCGATGAGGCGCAGGAATTGGGCCCACGCGTCGCGCGGCCCACCCAGGTAGATGACTCCGGTAAGGAAAAGGAGCAACACGCCCGCCACAGCCCAGGCCCAACGAGCGCGCAAGAAGGAGAAGCGATGTGTTCGCGTTCTCCTCGCCTGCAACTCCTGCTCCAGGCGGGCCAAAAAGCGGGGATCGGGCGAAGGGCGTTCGTACAAGTCCTGTAATCGCCGCTCCACACGGGCCTGAATTTCGGTCTCATACCAGGGCTCATGCGTGTTCATACTTCTCCTCCCACATCTCTGCCAAGCGCCGAAGAAGGCGGTGTAGTTTCATCTTGGTCGCGGCCTCGCTCCGACCGGTGATCTCGCCGATCTCCCGGTAGGTCAGTCCGGCAGCAAAGCGAAGCCGTAGCAGTTCTTGTTCCTCGTCGCTCAACTGTCCAACCAACTGAGCCAGGGCGTTCAACTCCTCCTCTCGTTCCACCCCATCCCAGGGTGGGGTGCTCACGGCTGTACTGGGCGTCAAAGGAAGGGAGAGTCGCCGACTCCGGTAGTAATTGGCCACCTTCCGCCGGGCGATGGTGAAGAGCCAGGCGGGAAGACGTCCCTCTTCCTTGTACGTGGGCCACTTCTCCAGGGCCTCGTAAAACACCTGGGCCGTGAGGTCCTCCGCGTCTTCCCTATTGCCCACGCGCGCGAACACATAACGGTAGATACGAGAAACATACGTCCGATACACCTGGGAGAATTCCGGACGTTGTCGTTGCGATGACGTCATCTTTCCTCCTACGGCGGTGATGCGAAGCCGTATGGACATTTTCTGACCCTACTGAAAAAATGGTGGAAAGCCCTGGATAGGTAGCCGAGGGCATTGGCCTCGGCTACCCAGGGTGCAGGTGCTTTCTTTCGGTAAAACCATTTTCTATTCGTTATATCACAGGAGAGAGGAAAAGGTAACGGCACGGGAGGGATTTGGCTTGCAGAGCGTACTGGACCTGTCCCACTGGGACCAGGGGGAGCAAACGGAGGGCGTGATTTTTTCTATTTATCACCTCCAGCCTCAACCATGCTATTTCACCATACCCATGTCCTCCAGAGCCCAGTAAAGGGACGGATGAGTAATATGCACGAGAGGCCATCCTTCACCTCTTTGGATTCTGCGGATAGTTTCTGCAGTGGCTCCAGCGCGCCGGAGTTTCCAAGGTGTGAGCTCCCTGTAAATGAGGGCATACGTTCCTTCGATAACGAAGACTTCTGAAGCACTCTGTAGACGTGCCCATTGCTCAGGCCATACCGTAGCTTCGACTTCGATCCATCCCTTAAATTGGGTCTCATTGTGTGCACGTATGTCCTGAAGAACACGCTCCCAATAAGTCGGTGGCACCAACTGTCCTTCCGTTGGAGCTCCATCTATTGTGAGCCGCGTGCCATCGATTTCCACAGCGCGCATTCTGTAACGATGCACAGCCAGTCCATAAGTGCTTACAAACTGTTGGAATTCTGGAAGCGAAAGAGGTCGGCGGAAGACGATGTTGATGTAAATAGGGCGATTCTGTCCCTGATCCGAAAGCATTGTGTAGGCTTGATGGTTGAAATCTATGTAAGATTGCACACCCTGTGTAGACCTGTAATCATAAGAAATGGAGCCATTTATCTCTTGATATATCGGATCAAATGCCGCGCTGTAATGAATTCCTCTTTCCGTGTGGTTTACCAGGACCACAGGCTGCTGATCTCGACTCAGAGAGGGATGAAGGTACAAAACGACGAAAAAGAGGGTAAGCGTTCCGATGAGCAGAAAAAGGCGACATAGCATCAAGTGTTCTCTTTGGCTGTTTAACTAGATGAATCTGTCACATCCCCTTCGCTGAGAATCCGCCAAAGGAGATGATTCAGCAGACGCTGCCCAAAAGCTTGTGCCCTTTCCGTATCGACCAGTTGCTGAAACGTCATGCCCTTCTCCATCTTACGCTGGATGAACTCAATGTATGCCTGTTTTCTCTCATCGGCGGACGTGGATGCATCAATGGGGAGTTCATCAATGAAACGAACCGCGAAGGTGGTCATGTAAACGTCTACCACGTAAGGGCCAATCTGAAGTACAGCTGCGTAGATGGAGAGACCATCGCCATCGATTGTGTACTTCACCACCCACGTGGTTGAACATATATTCAGTAACTCGACCAATTGCTCATCCAGTGATGGCGTGCCATTCTTCCAGGTACCATCCTTTCCCGGCTCAGGCAAGGATGCGAACGCTGCCTGCGCTCTCTCCGGCGATGAGAATTTGTAAACGTGACTAATGATATCTGCCGCATATTCACCGGGTACCGGCGAGGCTAACCCTATCGCCATCTCACGGGCTTCCTCCCAACCCTGAAAGGGCATATGATCTTCCTTCAGGGAATGTTCGGGAGTCGTTACGATCACATCCCCAAATGCAGCTACATCTTCCGGGCGAATCAGAAGGTGGTCTTCAACATCTGGCAAACACCGATGCATCCTCTCTGCTTCTATTACCGCCAATGTCTTCGCCTTCTGGTTGCTCAGCACCCGTAAGCCTAATGCTAAGAATCCTATTGCTAAGAACAATGGAATAGCCCTCAATATTATGATACCAGAACGTATGCGCATATTACTCTCCTTTTTATCGCTCTTTATACTCAATCTACCCATACCGTAGCTGAGTAATTGTGGGCATTCATTGAGCCACTCCAAGCAGCACCAAAGTAGAAAGTCTTGGGAATTCCCAGTCTGCTTTCAGGAACTTGAAGCCACCACGTCCAATTACTGATACATCCATGCTCACCACCCAGTTTACATGTCAATGCATCACCCCCCAAACCCTGATAATGCTGGTTATGGCCATGAGGATAACCCCAGACGGCTAAGTGATGACAGTCACCACTCGGGTCCCAAGCCCCACATGGCGCGCCACTCGCGCTTTGGTGCACCCAGTGACTGGCCCTGGCAGAAGTCCACCACAGCAGACCTTTACGACTGGAAACATCATATGTATGACGTAGGTTGACGCTATCTTTAGTCATTAGCCTTTTGATGATGTGAACGAGTAGCCTTTGCCCAAAAGCACGAGCTCTCTGGATATCCACCAACTGCTTAAACGTTACCCCCGTCTTTATTTTGCGGGTGATTACCTCAACATACTCTTGCTAACATTTCCTGCACCCTCTCCCATGCTCACTGCTTGCTGCCCGGCAGTTCCTTTTCGCTTTCATCCTTTACTTATATTACGACTCTGCTTCTCGTCAACTGTGGATCTCCCCAGGTTCCTCCTGTGAATTTTCCTAGGTCTCTTCACACCAATCCCCGCTCCTTCGCCCACAGGGCTGCTTCCACCCGCGAGACCACCCCTAACTTGCGCAGGATATTCGTCAGGTGGAACTCCACCGTCCGCTCCGTGATGCCCAACTCTTTTGCAGTGCGCGCGTTTCTCTACCCCCCTCGTCACCAACCTCAATACTTCTATAGGACGTAACGCTTGAACCAGGCTGACGTTTCTTCGTCTCCTTGTTTCCCTTCATTTGCGATCTCAGGGACCTGCTACTTTTCTAATCCACCCATCAATGATGTCGACAACGGCTTCATTCCCTGTCGCATTTCCACATAGGCGACCAACTCCATCCGATGGCTCAGAAAAGCGTATAAGCACCCATCCCCGATAGAGACCCGTCGTGGGAATTAGGACATCCCTCCAGCGTGCATCGCGCACGCTCAGGCGCATTTCCAGAATGCGTTCTTTAACGAACAAGGCCTGAGTGTCGGCCGGTGACAGGCAGTCCGGTGGTCCTTCTTCCCGGGATGGGTCCACGAAGAGGCGATATCCCCACGCACGTAGCCGGCTGTACGCTGTGGTTGTGGGAGCTACCTGAAGCCGTTCTCCGTCGTGATAGACCCACATTTCTTCTACCCGGGCCATTTGGGCCACCTCCTGCCACAGTAGGACTTCTCGGCACGGCGTCATCAATGTTCGGACACCCCCACGGGGGAGCCGTGTAAGCAAATAGGGCAGAGAAGCAAACGAAGGTTCACGCTCTTCCATTATCGTCCACTGCTCCGTTAGCATCATCTGGCGACAAAATATCTGGTTTACCTCAATCCCGGCCACAAATGCGATGCTCAGGCCAAGGAGTTGGAGGATGACAAATGTTATAAACAACACACGGCTCATGTTCCTTTCCTCTGGCTAAAGGACACCTGATTTCTTGTTTTATAATGTATGGTCTAATTCCAAAGGTCCCAATATGGAGAGGGAACGAAAACGCTAATGTGCGGCGCATTGCGATACGCTTCGTCAGTCTGTAATTCCGAGATAATCTCGGCAGCCACAGTGTCTACTAGGAAGACACGTTCGTCGTTTAGAAGCTGCCAAAGCCCTCTTGGTTCCAGATATCCTTGGACCACCATGATACCCCTAAGCGTAACGTCCTGTTGTCCGACGATCTCTCGTAGCTGTTCCAAGGCTATAAGCCCCGTCTCATCAGCCACACCACCGATCATTGCCTTTCGTCCATCTTCGTATGTAGCTACAAATGTGTAGCCTTCGACATAAAGTCCAGTTTCCTTACGTAACGCGCTAATCTCCGACCATAAGAGGGGACGCACAAAAGTAATAGTTACGGGCAACGGCGTTGCTCTGTTCTCTTTTAACAGCATTTCGGCCCGGCTATGTGCTGCCACCTTGTACTCTTGCAGGTTCTCTTGAAAATCTACCTCTACTCGGACCTTCAGAGAACCGTCTTCCTGTCGTTTGACATAGTAACTATAAAGCCCTCTATTGACTATTTTTGAGCCTGGATTTGTAAACTGTGTCTTTACAACCGCGACCCGGGGTATAATGAACAATGTCTGAGGGCAAGGACCAGCTCCAGGTTGGGAGTTAGGAGGATCAGAGCAAATCGGATTCCAGTTCTGATAACGCACTTTACCCATCCAACTATCATTCCAAAGATGCTCGTATGAAAAGTTGACCTCTCCATTCCCTGGAGCCCCACTGACCTTATCATAGAAGCCCAGGGCCGTGTAATGATGGCCAGGCACAAAATTTCCTTTTCGTTTTACAACGATGTCAAATTGCTCTTTGCGCGTCCAAAACCCGCCGCATGTCTGAGCACGGCTCCATCCAAGGTTTGGGAAGTCAACAAAGACCCAATCGGCCTCAAGCTGATCACAGGTACTGGGATCGGTAGGATCTGCACCTTCCAGTTCGACGACCGGGTTATACCATAGAGCTTTCAGAGCATCAATCTCCCCTTGATCCCAAATGAGAATGTTTGGGCCCCAAACTATTTCGCCAGGATTGTTATTCCACAGGAATTCCCCTTGGCCCGGAGCATCTGCATACCCTCTTGTGTTGACCCAATTTACTATCGCTGCTCGGGCCATCGGAACGGTTAACAGCGCTATGACTGCTATCGTAACTACAGTCCATAAAACTTTTCTAAACATAGCCTCACCTCCCAAAGTTGATGGTACCCACCGGGCTTTTCCCGGTGGCATCTTCAGCATGCCACGAGAAACAACCCCTGTAAACTGTGGATTTCCACAGGTACCCACCAAAAACCTCCTGCAGGTTTCCCGAACCTGCGGGAGGTTTCAGAAAATGCCCCGCTCCTTCGCCCACAGGGCTGCTTCCACCCGCGAGACCGCCCCTAACTTGCGCAAAATATTCGTTAAATGAAACTCCACCGTCCGCTCCGTCACCTTCAGCCGGAGGGCAACCTCCTTGTTGCTCAACCCCTCCACCACCAGCTTGAGCACCTCCAGCTCCCGCCCTGTAAGCCTCCCCGGCCGCTTGCCCTGGGCCCACTCCGCTACCTTGACCGTCACCGTCAGTTGAATTACTGCCCTTTCACCACGAGTTTTTTGACCACATCGTTTAATACTTCCTGCCCGAGGGCCTGGCTGCTTTGAATGTCAATCAAATCCTTATAACTGAGCCCTTGCTCTAATTTGTCCTGAAGGATTTCCGTAAACTTTCTCATCTGTTCTTCCGAATGAGCACCGGAGAGTGCCAGCTCCTTATGAAAAGTAGGCACGGCCACGAATATGTAGATTTCGCCGATGTAAGGGCCCGATTGGAGCCAGAGAATATGGGTGGGGAATCCTTCACTGTCAATTCCATACCACAAGCGCCAATTGAAAGAATGAGCCTTCAGGAGGTCGGCCAAGGCAGGATTAAGTGCAGAAGGTTGCTCTGACAACCAACCCAAGCTTTGCGGTTCCGGGAAGTCCCGAAAGGCGGCAAGGGCTTTCGCCGGTGTGGTGAATTTGTAAGAATGGCTGGATATCATTATGAAGTATTGACCGGCTATTGGGCTTGTAATGTCCATAGCTGTGTAGTAAGCTTCTTCCCATCCGCTCAGGAAAGGGGGAGCGATGGGTTCCCCTCTTTGGATTGGGCGCATAGGGATGAAGACTTCCACTTTCCCCCAATCGGCAAGGGTTTGCGGTTCAATAAGAAGCGGCACTCCATCTCCGTCATAATCAGCGGCTTGGAGCTTCTGCGAGATTACCGTATGGGCAAATACGGCCCCTAAAGTGGCCATAAGCATAATGGTTAGACCGGCATAAAGGAAAATTCGCTTCTTAATCATGGTTATTCCCTCCTGTTGTAGATTAGGGCATCGATTTGCCTCTCACTTGACGAAAAAAGTACCCTTGGTGTTCTAGGGAGTGGCTCAATAAAGTGCTTGCCCTATACATAGGTCAGTTAGTCCATCCACACCGTTGCCGAGTAGTTATGTATATTTTTCGAACCAAAGGGCACCCCACAGAAGTTGCGGAAGCTCTTGGGGACGCCCAGCTTGCTCTTGGGATGTGTTAACCACCAGGTCCAATTGCCAATGCACCTGTGAGTATTGCAACAGGTGACCCTATCACCGCCTAATCCATGGAAATGGGGATTATGCCCGTAAGGTTCATCCCAAACAGCTAAATAGTGGCGTTCTCCGTTCTGCCATACTTCTTCCCAATAATCTGCTCGAGCTGAAACCCAATGTTTTGGACCTGGTGGGCCAGATGGTTCTTTAGCTATGGCTACCGAAATCAAACTTAACATCATCATTAATAGCACGAGAACCAAGACCATTCTCACCTTACGCATTCTGCACCTCCCGCAATTGATACTCACCGGCTTTTCCCGGTGGCATTTTCAGCTTACCACATCCCGCACCTCCCTATCAACGGTAATTCTACCAGGTCCAACCTGTACCTTCGGCCAGGGGAATACCTGTACCATAGGCCAGGTACATCCCTGGCAAATCTACCAGGCCCTTAGCAAGGGCACGGCACCCGCCGTGCCCTTGCTGCGGCCTACACCTCCACCAGCCCCCGCCGGATGGCCTCTACCACCGCTTCGGTGCGATTGCCGGCGCCCAACTTGGCCAGCACCTTCTCCACGTGGAAAGCCACTGTGCGCTCCCGAATGCCCAATTCCCTTGCAATGCGGGCATTCGTCCACCCTTTGGCCATCAGGCGCAGCACTTCTATTTCCCGGTCCGTCAGGGCTTCAATTTCGGGTTCTTCTCCCTTCATCCTGGCGATGATTTTTTCCACCACCGGTGGGCTGAAGTAGCTCTCGCCCTGTGCGGCCTTGCGCACTGCTTCCACAATCACCTGGGGGGCTTCGCTTTTGAGCACGTAGCCCACCGCTCCGGCATCCAGGGCACCGTACACGTAGTGGTCATCGGTGTACGCACTGAGCATGAGTACCCGCACCGGCAGCCCCTCTTCCTGAAGGCGGGCTGCCACTTCCGGCCCCGCAAGTCCCGGCAACTCACAGTCCAGCA
>CAYPUG010000070.1:0-5822 GCA_964413905.1 uncultured Anaerolineae bacterium
CACGGACGTAAGCCATTCATCCAACCGGTGTGGGTCCCACTCCAACACTAAGGGAACATCGCGAGGAGGCAGGGGACGGTTGAGCAGGGAATAGAGGAACGCTTTTCCCCGGTACAGTTGATTCCCGATGGCCCGGGCTTGGCCGATCATCACCCGGGTCTTAATTCGTACCCCTATATCTTGGGGACGCAGGATAAGACGGTGGTCCTGATAATACACGGCTACCGGCGCGGCGAATAGGCTGTTCAGTTGGCGGTCGATTTCGGTCGGGGTGCGTCCGTTGATGGCCAGTCCGGCGAGTGTCACGCCGGGAGGAATGATGCCCAAATGCTGTTCCCACGCGCGGTAGCGCATGAACAAAGGGGCCGTGAGAAAAACGAGCACAACTAAGATGATGATACGTCGCGTCATCCGATCACCCGCCGTCCGCGACCTGCTCCCTCATCCGGCCCTACGATGCCTTGCCGTTCCAGTTCTGTCATAATCTCTTGGGCCCGTTTGAACCCTATGTGCAGTTTGCGTTGGAGAAGGGAGGCAGAGACGCGTTCTTGCTGACGAACCAGCGTGATGGCTTCTTGGAGCACTTCGTCCTTTTCCTCTTCCTTCATTTGAATATGGGCCCAGGGCGCTTCCCCTGAGGAGTGCCCGTGGAAGTGTTCTTGCCACCATTTTACCACACGATCAACCTCTTCGTCGGATACGAATGCCCCCTGTAAACGCATTGGGGCCGGCTTGTCGGGAGAGAGGAAAAGCGCATCTCCTCGGCCGAGCAAAGTTTCCGCTCCCGGGGTATCCAGAATGACGCGAGAATCTACCTGGGATGTAACGGCAAACGCTAACCGGGCCGGGAAGTTGGCTTTGATCAGGCCGGTGATCACGTCCACACTGGGACGTTGTGTTGCCACAACGAGGTGGATGCCTGTTGCTCGAGCCATTTGGGCCAGTCGAATGAGCATTTGTTCCACCTGGTCGCCCGCGGCCAGCATGATGTCGGCCAATTCGTCGATGACCAGAACGATGTAAGGGAGGGTCGGGCGTTGATGACGGCGTGCCCAAGTGTTATAACTGCGCAAGTTTCGAGCGTGTACACGCTCGAAAGCCCGGTAACGGTCGTCCATTTGCAGGAGAAGCCAGGTGAGCGCGCGTATGACGTCCTCAATTTCGGTGATGACCGGCCCCAATAGGTGGGGGACATTCGCGAAGTGAGTTAATTCTACCCGTTTCGGGTCCACCAGGATGACGCGCAGGTCATAGGGGGTGTTGCGCATGAGCCAAGTGATGAGCATGCCGGTAATGGCGACTGACTTCCCGGACCCGGTCGCTCCGGCGATGAGCAGGTGGGGCAATTTCACCAAGTCCGCTACCACAGGATGTCCGGTCACATCTCGCCCCAACGCGAGGGCCAACGGGCTGCGCAGGCGTTGAAACTCTTCCGACGCGATGACGCCGCCCAGAGGAACGATGTGGGTCTGGGTGTTCGGGACTTCAATGCCTACATAGGGTTTGCCGGGCACGGGGGCTTCTATACGTATGGCCGGCGCAGCCAACATGAGCGCGAGGTCATGTTGTAAGGCCAGGATTTTGCGGACAGACACCCGGCGTTTTTGTCCTCCCTTGCCGGTTACGGTCAGAGGTTGGACGCAGTATTGGGTGACCGCAGGGCCTACATTGACCTCAACAATACGTACCGGGACCCCGAAATTTTTCAATGTTTCACGGATGAGTCGGGCCTTTTTACGTTGCTCGGCTTGGGGCACAATGGACATGTCTTCACGATGAAGCAGACTTAACGGCGGTAGTGCATAGCCTGTTTCAACTTCGAGGGGGGGCAGGATGCGTTCTTGTGAGGGAGTGGGTGGAGTGCGCCACTGACGCCATCGGGCGTGGAGTCGCTCCACCCACGGTGGACGTTTGTTCCTCGCGGGAGAGTGTACCGGTCGATGTTGAGCGGGGAGGTGCCAGCCTAACCATGGAGCCAGTTGAGCCCGAACCCATAATCCCCACTGGGAGAGTATTTCCCGATCCAGTACCCAAGGCGAGTACAGGTAGATAAGCCCCAGGCCGATGCCAAGGAGCACGACCAAGACCGGTAGGATGAAGGGAGGTCCTAACGTCATCGATATGATCTGAATTAACGAGGAGCCCACAATTCCCCCCCCGGCCCCTCCCGATGTGAGGGCGCTGGCCAGCCCTAAAATGGCCCAACCGGCAATCTCCCCACCCGTGATGAAAAGGGGATGAATGTGCCCTTGGGTGATACCGGTCTCCTTGAAAAAGGGAACCATGGCCAACGCGAAAGTCAGGGGCCATCGTCCCTCTCCCCAAAGGCGTGTCCAGACGTCCCAGGGAGCCCGGAGCATGGGGATGGGGACAAGGTGGATGAGGAACGCGAGAAGGGGGAGCATCCATAAAATATCCATGGGAAGCGCGCGTACATACTGCCACAGGCGCATGACATGCTTTCCTGCGCGTACTCCTATGTCTTTCGCGCGTTGTTGCGACGATGTGGGGCGTTTGCGTTTTTTCAAGGGTATCCTAACTATCGATTACGCTTCTGCTGCCTGGCGCAAACTAAGGGCGATGCGTCGTTCCGGCGCGTTGACATTCAATACTCTGACACGTACTTTTTGGCCGCGGCGTACGACGTTCCAGGGCCGGACAAAGGGGTGCTCCCCCAACTCAGAAACGTGAATGAGCCCTTCCACCCCCTCTTCCAGGCGCACAAAGGCTCCAAAATGTACAATGTGACTGACGACACCTTCAACAATGTCCCCGGGATGATACCGTTGGTCGATATCCACCCACGGGTCGGGTTGAAGGCGTTTAATGCTCAACGCTATTTTACGCTGGTTTGGTTTTAATCCCAAGACGAGAACCTTCACATGATCGCCCGGCCGGACGACTTCGCCGGGACGTTCCACGCGGTTCCAGGAGAGTTCGGAGATGTGGACCAGTCCTTCAACTCCGCCGATGTCCACAAACGCGCCATACGGGGCCAAGCGGGTCACTTTGCCGTCTAACACGTCGCCGGGTTGTAACGTTTCCCACAGTTGTAACGCGTTTTCGTCCTCCAGGGCTGCCCGTTCGGAGAGGATGAGTCGCCCTCGTGTTCTGTCGATTTCAATGATGCGCAGTGTGAGCGTTTGGCCCAATCGAGTGCTGAGCACGTGCAACCGTTCTTCAATGTCGGGCAAGCGCGGGAGGTTCAACATGTGCGAGGTGGGGACAAATCCCTGGAGGGAGTAGTAATTGACGAGTACCCCGCCTTTATTGTAGCCGCTAATGGTTAACTTGAGGATGCGGTGTTCACGCATGTCTTCTTCGGCTCGGGCCCAATCTTCGGGCTTCCCCGGTACGGCCGTCGTGTTCTCCTGGCTGCGGGATGGAGATGTGGACCATGATGAGGGGGAATGGGCCGAGAATTCTCCTTGAGAAAGTAGGGCTTCCCAGTAACCATCGTCCGGTGGTGTGGGTATGTGACTGTAAACCACGGTGCTCCTCCTCTTCAGCGCTCTTTACATGCGGTATAGCAGAAAATGAACGGGATAGGGGCTGTTTCAATCTAAAAAGATAATCCGATTATACACAAATTACAAAGGTCTTGTCAAGGGAATTTTTGTAAAAATGTCATTTGATTTTCGTACATTGCCCCTAATGGCGGGCACGTCCTCTCTTTTCAGCCGATGCGCACATATAGAGTTCCGTCAGACAATCAGGCGCCAAACGACGAGCCGGGGGAACGTCCGTTGTTTTGAGAGGCTTGTTGGTTTTGGACGTGTGCTTCCTCCATTTCCCGGAGAACTCGCGCCACTTCTGCAATGGCCACACGTTGCTTTCGGTACAGGTCCGATTCACTCATGGCCAGACGATGCGCGATCTCCCGCACGCGCTTTCCCTGTACGAATTTAAGGTCCAGAATGTTGTACAGTAGCCACTCGGAGGTGGTCATCCGTCGTTGCCCTTCAGGGCGGAGGCGTTCAATGGCTCGTAGGAGCACGTTTTGCAGGGCCCGAGTTCGGTGCATGCCCTGGCTTTCTGCTTCTTCGGTGACAACTTGGAGGTTAAGCAGGGGGTTTTCGCTGAGTTTGGGGCCTCCCCAGAAGTGACGTAGGGCATCCCACACCCACCGGACGAAGTCTGCGTCGCTGGCGGTCATTACCGGGCTGGCCGGTTCTCGGTTGCTCAGGCGTGGGCTGCCGTGGGTCTGTTGGAGGTGAATAATGGTCGGAATGGTCTCACGGACGAGGGTGAAAATCTGTTGCTGGAGGTAGCGGTCTTCCACCGCGGCTTCGGCTTGCTTTAGGAGTCGTCGTATCCACACGCGCGTTTCCTCGTTGACCGAGGATAAATCCGGCGCGTTGAGTCCCAACAAGCCAATGATGGTGCCCTCTTTGCCAGAACGCAGGGGAGCCACCAAGTAAGAGCCGTGAGGTATGAAGGGCCATTTCGCGTCTATGGGCAGTTTTTTCGCTTGGCGGATGATTTCTGCAATATGTCGCGCGGTCAACATATCCAAGGCGTCTCCCACAGGCCCGTAAGCCGCCTGTAACCGCCATGCATCTTCCGCTATGGTCGCCACAAAGCCACGGTCCGCACGCATGGTTTCGCACAGGTGCATGAGGATATTGGTCAGCACTTGGTGCAAATCGGATGTGGTCAGTAATCGACGTTCTAACTCTCTTAGCCAGTCCAGTTCCTGTCGGTCCTGGGGGTAAACAATACGGTCCACCCACGGCATAATGAGGTGGATAACGCCTTGCGATATGACAATAAGCGCGGTGATGACCACTACAAGCACTACGTGGCCCGGCAAGTCGAACAACGTATCCAAGCGTGTTAACACAAGGGTCGTGATGACCACGACAATAGCCAAGGTAGGGCCGTTCAGGAGAAAACGCACCAGATTTCGTTTGATGACCCGTTCCGGCGTAAGCACGCCGTAGTAAGCGACCGTATAAGCAATGATAACGAGGGCCAGCGCGACGATAATGTTTCCAACCAGGGTGGCGGAGAGCACGAGCCATGTTAAGGAGTAACCGCGTTGGGGGGTGAGAATAAGATAGGGAAAGACCGCCAATCCCGGGGCGGTGTAAGCCAGGGCAAGCCGGGTAATGCGCCGTTTGGTTGTGGCTGTGACGGCCCGCTGACGGGCCTGATAGACGTTATACGTGCCGTACAGGAGGGTGAACCCGTAATAGATGGTAAAAGCCGGGAAGAAAGGCCCGGCCGCTAATTGGTTTATCGGGGGCACATAAGTGCCTGCTCGGACGACGAGGTCACTAAACCACGCCAGCGCGACAAAAAACGCACTCAGCGCGTAACTGCCGATGACCGCGGCTCGACGCCGGACAGAGGGGTATCCTGCAGTGCGTAAGACCGCGTCGGACAGGTGGAGGTAAGCGGCGGGCATGAAGCCGATGCCCAACCATTGTAAGCGCAGCCAGCGTTGTACACTATCCACGCGGGTGACATAGGGGACAACTAAGTCGCCTAAGTAGACCACGAGCAGACTGCCCAAAAGGGCCACGAATCCCCACGCGACCTCGCTGCGAAAGTTATTGACGAATATGTACACGGCCAGGGAAAGGCTCAGGATCGCAATAGTGGCCGTGACCAATTCGTTGAGAAAGACCAATAGAGTAATGCTGTCCATTCTTGTCCCCTGATTGACCGGCAACGCTCCGTGTATGTATCTTAGTTTAGATGAGTAGGAGGAGATTCGTGGGATTTTCGGCGACGAGAATCCCGCGAATTCTGCCTCACTTCTTACGCCAAGATACACGGAACGCGATGGATCGGTCAAGAAGCATCGCCTGAACGGG
>CAYPUG010000070.1:5922-13624 GCA_964413905.1 uncultured Anaerolineae bacterium
CCTGAACGGGCTTCCATGTTATGTCAGAACCAACGGCGCAGTGAACGACTTAAGTACATGGCTATTTCGCCGCGACCAAAATGCGCTTCGTTATAACCGCTGATTTCAAATCGATGATGTAGAAAGAATTGGATGGCCGGGTCATTTTTGGTGTTGACCGCCACAACCACGCGTTCCGTATTCCGGTCCACAATCGAATGAATCGCACGTTCCAACAAGGCGGTGCCTAATCCGCGCCGGCGCTGTGATCGGTCTACCACCAGATGGCGTATCCAGGCCATATTGTTCGTCTCGTCCGGGACAATCAGTACAAACCCAACCACTTGACCTCGTTCTATGGCCACCCACAGGGCATCTCTTTGTTCGTAGTGCTTTATCAACGTTTCCCCCAAAGGAGGATAGCGCAATTTCATCGTTCGGGGCAGGCGAACGCGTTGCAGCGTCACAGAAATTTTGTGTGTTTCCACCACGCGTCGGAGTTGCCAGACGTATTCCGTGTTCACATGTGTGTCCAGGTGAAAGCACGCGTTGATATCTTGCAACGTTGGAAATCGGAGGTGGGCCATTGCATCTACCCCGTGTTTGCGTTTATAGAGTGTGTCATTTTAGAGCCTTGCACCGATAATGCCTATGAGCACACCACGAATTTTCCTCCTCTCCTCGATATTGTAACACACGTCTCCTTCCGGCGTAACCTTTGCTGCTCCTTTGCGTTGGTCCCTGTAGAAGAGACCGATGAATAGGTTCATCGTGTTCCATCACATTGCAAGGAGGTACAGCCATGAATACCAAGATGTGGAAATTTGTCGTCATTTTAGTGGCCGTTGCTCTGGTGGGCATTCTTGTCCCTATGAGCGGCTTGGCCGATGTCTCCGAGCCAAATCGGCCCGACTTCACACTGCTCCGAGGTGTGATTGAATCCATGCCGGAGGATGGGTACATAGGGGAATGGCAGGTGGCCGGTATTCCCCTTCAGGTTGATGAAAACACTTTTGTGAGCGATCGCGCGGGAACGCCGACCGACGGGCGTTGGGTAAAGGTGATCGGCACACCCGACGGGAATGGTGGGATCAACGCAGAATGGGTCAAGGTCATCGATCCCATGACCTTCCCGAGTTTGGTCGGCCGAGTTGATTCGGTGACGGACACCACTGTCATCGTGGCGGGTATAACCGTACAAGTGGACGAGGAGACGCTGTGGGTGGGAAACATCCAGGAAGGGGGGTATGCCCGTGTCCTCTTTGAGGAACAGGTCGACGGGACGCTTGTGGCCATTCAGGTCCGGGAGATGATACCGGACGATCTACCGGTCCCCACGGTAACGGCCACACCGATTCGGGTGCACATCACTTCCTTCAAAGGTATTATCCAGGAGATCCCCGATGGCCGGGTAGGCACGTGGCGTATTGGTGACCGTGAAGTGATGGTAACGGCCAACACGTGGATTGATGAACACAAGGGGCCTGCTACTGAGGGCGCGCTGGTGAAGGTGTGGGCTCTTCAGAAAGAGGCCGGGAACCTGGTCGCCCTTCGGATTGTGGTCGAGCGGAGTACGGAACCGGTGGACATGCCTTACACTCACTTCATAGGCATTATCGAGACCTTACCCGCGGATGGGCTTCTGGGGACATGGGTTGTGAGCGGACACAATGTCCAGGTGACCGCTCACACGCTGGTCGACGCTCGTTGGGGGGAGCCGGCGGTCGGTGATCTTGTCCATGTCATGGGGTATCTCGCGGCCAATGACGAGATCATCGCGACGCGCATTACCGTGGTGAAGCGGCATCATCTACCGATACCCACGAGCACGCCCAGCATGACGCCGCAACCTCCCATGCCGACCCACACCCCCCAGCCGCCGCATCCAACCCATACGCCGCAGCCACCCATGCCGACCCACACACCTCAGCCGCCACATCCAACCCATACGCCACAGCCACCCATGCCCACCCACACACCTCAGCCGCCGCATCCAACCCATACGCCACAGCCACCCATGCCGACATACACCCCTCAGCCGCCGGGAATGCCGTAAGTGTAATACCCTCTAACAAGGTAAACTCAAGGTGAGATCTTCGTCGCCTTTGGCGGCGGAGATCTCACAAATTTCCACGTGAAGGAGGTATGATGCGAAACAACATGAGAAGTGGGAAGCCACTGCTTATGCTCTTGATGTTTATGGCCCTGCTGGGGATGCTGCTCTTGGGGGGGATGAATAGTGGAAACGCGTGGGCCCAGGGGCCCACCTGTTCCGACCTCATCGTGAACGGAGATTTTGAGTCCGATGGCGGATGGAATGAATATTCTGCTCAGGGTATTCACCTTATCTCTTCTTTTCCACCTCCCAGTCAGTCGTACCATTCGGGCTCTCGAGGGGGGTACTTGGCCGATTATAACAACGCGCATGACCGCCTCTCTCAGGAGATTGTCCTCCCCACGGACGCCGTGACCGTTACGTTGGTTTATTGGTGGCAAGTAGACACGGAGGAGTCGTCCGATCTTCCCCGGGACGCGATGACGGTCACTCTGGATGCTCTACCGGGAACGCCTGTCGCCGTTCTGAATGTCCATTCCAACTTGGACGCAGCGGCCGTTTGGCACCGGGCTGAAGCCGACCTGTCCACCTACCGGGGGCGTACACTGGTGCTTCGCTTTGAGGC
Organism: uncultured Anaerolineae bacterium; assembly: GCA_964413905.1. GTDB lineage: Bacteria > Chloroflexota > Anaerolineae > JAADDB01 > JAADDB01 > CAYPUG01. Next base: position 8,583 of record CAYPUG010000070.1, read on the forward strand.
CCGGACTGACGGTTCTTTACCTACGGGTTTCTTTATTGATGACGTGTCGGTTATAGCGTGTCGGCCTGAACCCACCCCGACCCCTACGTCCCCAAGCCGCCTCCTGAAGAGGTATTTCCCATTGCTTTATCGTACAAGGTAGAGGAGGGCGATGTCGTTTTTCTTTGCTTGCTGAAGTCTTTTTTATGGAACCGGTCGGGTGCCCCCGCGAGTCTTCGGTTTCGCGGGGGCTTATCGGTTGTGCTAGACTTGCTTGGGGAGATGATCATGAATCTTGACGTGAGGCGCGCATGGACACGCGACGATGGGTGGCGCTTCTGTCCATCGGGGCGGGAGTGTCCACTCTTCTCCTGAAGTTTTTGGCTTATTGGTGGACGGGGTCGGTGGGATTGCTCTCCGACGCGGCCGAATCGGGTGTGAATTTAGCGGCTGCCCTCTTCGCGTTTGCCATGATCTCTTACGCTTGTCGTCCTCCTGATTACACCCATCATTACGGTCACGAGAAGGCTGAATACCTGTCGAGCACGTTGGAAGGCACTCTCATTGTGGTGGCTGCCGGGGGCATAGCGTATGCCGCGGTGCAACGTCTTTTCCATCCGGTCCCCTTACACCAACTGGGTCATGGTTTGGGTATCGCTTTGGTGGCCTCCCTGATTAACTTTGTTGTTGCTCGCGTTCTGATGCACTATGCACGGCAGTATGATAGCATTGCTCTAGAGGCAGATGCCCAGCATCTTCTTGCCGATGTGTGGACATCTGTCGGGGTACTCGCGGGGGTGGGTGTCGCGGGAGTGACCGGGTGGTACATTCTTGACCCCCTCGTCGCTCTGGTCGTGGCCGGGAACATTGTCCGGGTTGGAGTGAGGTTACTTCGTCAATCACTTGATGGGCTTTTGGACCGAGCCCTTCCGTCACCGGAGATAGAGATCATCCGGCGGGTTATTGCGGAAGTGGCCGGACCCGAAACTCCCTACCACGGGCTGCGTACCCGGAAATCGGGGAATCGGCGGTTTGTGGACTTTCACCTTCTTGTTCCCGGAGATATGCCGGTGCGCGATGCGCATCGCATTGCCGACCGCATCGAACGTCGCCTCAGCGAGAAACTACCTAATACGTATGTCACCATTCACATCGAGCCCTTGGAGGACGCCTCCTCTTGGGATGCTCAAGATGTGGGGGGCATCTCCTCTCACCGTTGTTGAAGTGGGGAACGGGCTTGCGCGTTTTGGCCCTTGTGCTCCTCTGGGATACAATTAGGCGGACATGGGAAATCTTACACAGGAGGCAGAACGCGCATGGCCCTAACGCGCGAGGAGGTTCAACACGTAGCCTGGTTAGCCCGTCTGCAGTTGACGGAAGAGGAGATTGAAATTTTCCGGGAACACCTTTCCGCCATTTTAGAATACGCTCAAGTTTTGGCAGACATTGATGTTTCAAATGTCCCCCCAACGGCCACGGTCTTGCCCATGCGTAATGTAATGCGCGAGGATGAGGTTCGCCCCTCTTTACCACGTGATGTGGTGTTGGCGAATGCCCCGGACAAGCACGAAGGATACTTCCGAGTGCGCGCGGTTCTCAGCACGGAAGATGAGGCGTAGGGAGTGTATGTCATGGAACTTTATACGTTCACTGCACATGAAGCACGCGATCTTCTAAGGAAGGGCGAAATCTCATCCGTTGAGCTGACCGAGAGTGTTCTTGCTCGTATAGAACAGGTCGAATCTCGGGTGAAAGCGTACATCACTCTGACCCCTGAGACGGCATTGGCCCAGGCAGAGGAAGCGGACCGGCGCTTCCGAGAAGCCCGCCAGAACGGAACGGTGAACGAACTGCCGTCGTTGTTGGGCATCCCCTTGGCCATCAAGGATGTGATCAGCACGCGCGGCATCCGTACAACGTGCGCGTCGCGCATTTTGCACAACTATATTCCGCCGTACGACGCGACGGCTGTTCAGCGTTTGCGGGCAGCCGGCGCCGTGATTCTGGGCAAGACGAACACCGATGAATTTGCCATGGGGTGGAGTACGGAAAACTCCGCGTTCGGTCCTAGCCACAACCCCTGGGATCTCACGCGTGTTCCGGGAGGATCCAGTGGTGGGAATGCCGCGGCTTTGGCAGCCCACGAGACGATTATCTCCATCGGGTCGGATACCGGGGGCAGCGTGCGCCAGCCTGCCGCGTTCACGAACCAAGTCGCGCTCCGCCCCACGTATGGGCGGGTATCCCGCTATGGGTTGGTCGCGTTTGCCTCTTCGCTGGACCAAATCGGCCCCATGACGAAGGATGTCACCGATTGCGCGTTGGTGTACCAGGTCATCGCGGGTCACGATCCCAATGACAGTACATCTGTGAACCGTCCGGTGGAGGATGTCGTATCGGTGCTCGGGCAGGACATTCGGGGGGTGCGTGTGGGCGTTCCCGCAGAGTATTTCGGGGAGGGCATTGACGAACGGGTAGCGGAACGGGTGCGTGAGGCCTTGCGGGTGCTGGAGGGATTGGGGGCCGAGGTGGTGGAGGTGTCCTTGCCTCTCACCCGCCATAGTGTTCCCGCGTATTACATCATCGCCACGGCGGAAGCGTCGGCGAATCTGGCCCGCTTCGATGGGGTGCGTTATGGGTACAGCGCGACCGCCGAGACCCTCTGGGAGCATTACATGCGCACCCGTGGGGAAGGGTTTGGTCCTGAGGTGAAGCGCCGCATCATTCTGGGAACGTACGCGCTCTCCGCAGGATATTACGATGCCTACTATTTGCGGGCCCAGAAGGTGCGCACGTTGATCCGTCAGGATTTCGAGCGGGCGTTTGAGCAGGTGGATGTGATCGCCGGGCCGACCGCCCCTGTGTTACCCTGGCCCATCGGTTGGGTGATGGAGAACCCCGTTCAGGCGTATTTGACCGATTTGTTGACGCTCTCCCAGGCCATTGCCGGTATTCCGGCCATGTCGGTGCCTGCCGGTTTTGTGGACGGTTTGCCTGTGGGGTTGCAGTTGGTCGGTCGGGCGTTTGACGAACGTACACTTTTCCGCGTGGCGTACGCGTTTGAACAGGCCACAGGGTGGGGGAAGCATCAGGCTCCTTTAGGAGCGAGAGAAGATGTACAGAAATTACAATCCTAAGCGGCGTGTGAGGAGACACCCATTTCATGATAAGGAGGTCTTCTATGCTTGTCGATTTGACCGTTCGTGATTATTTGGACCAGTTAGCCTCCGGTGCACCGACGCCCGGAGGTGGCGCGGCAGCTGCATTGACCGGTGCTCAAGGCGCCGCGTTGGTGAGTATGGTGTGCAATCTGACCATCGGAAAGAAGAAGTACGCGGATGTTGAAGAGGACATGAAAGCGGTTCTCCAGAAGAGCGAAGCCTTGCGGGCCAAACTCACCGATCTCATCGATGAGGATGCGGCGGCTTTCGACAAAGTGAGCGAAGCGTATGGGATGCCCAAGAGCACCGACGAGGAAAAGGCTGCTCGCCGGGCAGCCATTCAAGAAGCTCTTAAAATTGCCGAGGCCGTTCCTATGCGTACGGTTGAAGCGTGTTTGGACGTGATTCGGTTGGCGATTATTGCAGCGGAAAAGGGCAACAAGAACGTGGTCAGCGACGCGGCCGTGGCGGGTATTCTCGGCCATGCCGGCTTGTTGAGCGCAGCGGACAATGTGCGCATCAACCTGAACCTCATCAAGGACGAAGCGTTTGTGACGCAAGAACGCCAGAAGTTGGACGAGTTCTTGCAGGCCGCGGCCGAGGCAATGCAAGCACTGGAGAAGGCGTTGGCGGGGAAACTGTGAGAGGAGGACGCCATGACGGCCGAATTAATGAAGGGAAGTCCGGTCAGCAAGCGCATCCGCGCGCGCGTAAAGGAGCGCATTGAAACGCTGAAGGAAAAACACGGTCGCGAACCGGGGTTGGCCATTGTTCGGGCCGGAGAGGATCCCGCGTCTGTGTGGTATGCCAACAGCCTGAAGAAGGCGGCCGGTAAAGTGGGCATTGTGGCCCGCGTCGTGGCCTTGCCGGAGGACATCTCCCAGGCGGATTTTGAGGCTCAGTTGCAACATTTGAATGAGGATGAAACCGTCCACGGTATCATCCTCCAAGAACCCTATCCGGATCACATCGATGCCGATCGCATTGTAGGGCTGTTGGATCCGAACAAGGATGTGGACGGCGTGCATCCCCTGAACGCGGGCTACCATTTCTTAGGGGCTCCACGCTTTATCCCTGCCACGCCGTTGGGCGGGCTACTCCTTCTGGACGAGTATGGCGTTCAACTGAAGGGCGCAGAAGCGGTGGTCGTCGGGCGCTCCAATATCGTGGGCAAGCCTTTGGCCATGCTCCTTTTGAGCCGTCACGCCACTGTAACTATCTGCCACTCCCGAACGCGGGATCTGGGTGAAGTGACCCGACGTGCCGATGTACTGTGTGTGGCCGTAGGTCGGGCCGGCTTGATTACCGGGGACATGATTAAACCCGGCGCCGTTGTTGTTGATTTTGGCACGAACCCCGTTGGGGATGAGTTGAAAGGGGACGTGGACTTTGAGAGCGCTGTAGAAGTCGCAGGCAAAATCACCCCTGTCCCTGGCGGCACCGGCCCTGTGACAACGGCTGTGTTGTTGCATAACGTACTGAATGCATTCGAGAGGTTTCTCGGTGAAGAACTCACCGGGTTTTAATCTGAGGGCCGGTCCGGCATTCTCCCGGACCGGCCTTTTCGCGCGTTTTGGCGAATTTCATCGTTGAAAGGAGATTTTCTTAATGAAACGCATTTTCTCGATCACTGCTGTGCTGTTTTTAGCGCTTTTGATTATGGTCGCGTGTGGCCATTCTGCTCCTACGCCGACGTCCACCCCTATACCGCCTACCGATACGCCGACCCCTCCACCTCGGCCCACCCCCACTCCGGTTGCCCAGGCGCAGACGGATGAATCCGCGAACGCGGAGCCGATGAAGCCCTATTATGAGGCACTGGAGGCGTTGTCCGCGTACACGGCTACGCTCGTCATGGAATATACTCCTGCGGCAGGTTCAGACGCTTCTCCCTTCCGCGTG
>CAYPUG010000071.1:0-13529 GCA_964413905.1 uncultured Anaerolineae bacterium
CGGCATTACGATGGCTCAACCGCCGATACAGTGCCTTCGCGTGTTAGAGCATTGAAAAGTCCTAAACAGAACCCTTCCACCGAGGAGAAAGCATGAAACGACCACTTATCCTAGTGACCAATGACGATGGCATCCATTCGCCGGGACTGCGGGCCGCAGTGGAGTCGGTGCTGCACCTGGGTGATGTGCTCATTATTGCGCCTACCCACCAACAGACGAGCATGGGACGCAGTTTTCCGCCTACAGACGGGGTGATTCACACCACTACATTGGAAATCGGTGAACAGCGTATCGAGGCCTTTCATGTGGATGGCTCTCCCGCGCAGGCGGTTCTTTACGGAATCCTTTTGTTGAACAACGGTCTCAAGCCGGATTTGGTCATTTCGGGCATCAACTACGGTGAGAACATTGGATCAGGCATCACCATATCGGGCACGGTGGGGGCTGCGATGCAAGCGGCCAGTTTGGGCATTCCTTCCCTGGCCGTTTCCCTGGAGACCGCGCCGGAGTTTCACCATGTGCACGGAGACGTAGATTGGAGTGCTGCCCAGCATTTCACCCGGGAATTCGCGCGAAAGCTTCTGGAAAAACCCATGCCGTTTGATGTGGATGTGCTGAAGGTGGATGTGCCATGCACGGCCACTGCTGAAACCCCCTGGAAGGTCACCCGTCAGTCTCGGCACGCGTATTACGAAAGTTATTTGGAGGTCGAGGGCAACGATATATTACGGGCTCAGTTGCGTTATCGCCGAGCGATCAACGTAGAAGCATTGGAAAAGGATTCGGATATTTATGTCTTTTGGGTGGAGCGTTTCGTCTCCGTTACCCCTTTAAGCTTGGATTGTACCTCCCGGGTGTCCTTGCAGGAACTAGAAGCCCTGCTGAGAAAACCGAACGATTCATCCTTACGATTGTGAGGGTAAGACGAGAGGGGGCAAGCAGGTTCCGCTTGCCCCCTGTGGAGATGCTACCGTTCCCCAAGGTATAGGTCATCAAACCACGCGGTGTTGAAGATACTCCCTGTGATGGACAAGCGCACTTGCACTTGATCCATGTCTGGGTCGAACGTCCAATCCGTGTCCGGCCCCACATCCACGGACCACATGTCCCACAAACTACTCAGTGTCAACGTGACCGGGATGGTCATTTCCGTCAGGTAGTTACCGTACCGGTCCAGTTCGATGAAAGTGACCTGGGGCAAAACTTCCGGTGCCCCCCGCACGTCCATCTCGAAATGATACGGTTGCGTCGGATCCAAATCCACTACATCTGACGTCCACGTTCCACAGGGGCCGAAGAAGCATCCCCCAATGAACACGGAGGAGGAGCCATCGCTGGCCAGGGAATGCGTCCAGCCAATGCCGTTACCCGAGCCGAACCACCCCTCGGGCATGCCGCTAAAGAGATCCCCCAGTTCAAAGGAGGGATTGGGGAGTAAATTCGGGGGCGTGGCCGTCGCAGTGGGTGTGGCAGAGGGCACCGGCGTGTGTGTGGGCTGTGGAGTGGGGGTGGCCGTGGATGTCGGTGGCGTCGTCGGCATAGCCGTGGGCGTCGATGTAGGCGTCGGTGTGGCCGTCGGACGGGCCGTAGGCGTCGATGTAGGCGTCGGTGTGGCCGATGCCGACTCCGCCACCGCGTTGTAGGCGTTCACCCGGCCGGCGCCGAGTTTGCCCGCGTAATTGGGATTCTGGGCGTCAATACTATCGGCCCCGTCTTCCAGTTGTTGCTCGACCTGATCCGGTGTCCAGTTGGGATGGAGGCTTTTAACCAGCGCGGCTGCACCGGCGACTACAGGCGAAGCCATGGAGGTACCACTCATGCTCGCGTATTCCCCTTTGGAGGTAAGGTAGGTGGACACAATCCCCACGCCCGGGGCCGCGATGTCCACCCAATCGCCGTAATTGGAGAATTCGGCCTTCTTGTCGTTTTTGTCTGTCGCGGCCACAGCGATAACGTGGTCAAACGCGGCCGGATAAGTGCGGGATTCGCTGTTGTTGTTCCCGGCCGCCGCCACTACCACAACACCGTGGTTATAAGCGTAGTTCACCGCGTCTCGCAACGTGTTGGAGGCGCTGCTCCCGCCCAAACTCAGGTTGATGATGTCCGCGCCTTTGTCCGTCGCGTGGGTGATGCCTTGGGCGATCTTCGAGGTGGTGGTGCTGTCGCTGTTGTCGGGGAACACTTTGACGGGCATGATGGTCAGCCGCCAGCCCATCCCCGTGACACCGACACGGTTATTTCCCGTGGCCGCGACAATCCCCGCGACGTGCGTTCCATGACCGTTGGTATCCTGGGGATTGGTGTCGCCGTCCCCGAAGTCGTACCAAGTGGACCGAGGGCTAAGTCGGTCTTTCAAGTCTTGATGTTGCAAGTCTACGCCGGTATCCACAATAGCGACCACCACAGAAGGTTCACCCTGGGTCACATCCCACGCCTTGGGGTTCTGCACCTTTCGGTGGTGCCATTGGTCACGGTATTTGGGGTCGTTGGGTACGGTATCGAACGCGGTGATGTATGTGTCCGGTTCGATGAACCGAGCATGGAGGGCACGTTGCAAGGCCCTTATCATATCCGCGGGAGGCCAACCTTTAGGGAAGCGGACCATGTACACGTCAATTTGCGGGATTTGGCCCTCCAAATGGCCACCGTATAAGGAGACCATATAGGCCATCCACTGCTCATTGACCGGGCCGTTCATGCCGATGAGAGCCAACGCGCCGTCTTCATCTACGACGATGTCGCCGAGGGTTTCCATGTGGCCCTCTTGTACCAGAGGGAAGTGAATACTCACAGGGCCATCCGCGTGTAACGTCATAGGAAGAAGGAACACGGAGATGAGGAACAAAACAATAAAGGTGCGTATATGGAAGTGGGGAAAACGTCGGGAATTCATGGATTACATACCTCCTCTTACATATAGATGTGCTCTTATGTGACGCATTAGAGGGGGCTTTCGTTACATTTTGGGAAGGGAAGTCACATACCTTCCCGGTTTCTTGGAATGTGGGCATAAAAAAGCCCCCTCCTCAGTCAACGCAGGAGGGGGCTAGAGGGTTACGCTTGAGGGAGTGAAAGTTTAGAATTCACCGTATTCACCACCCGCGGGTGTCGGTGTCTTCTCCTTTTCAGGGATGTCGGTGATGAGCGCCTCGGTGGTCAGGATCATGGCCGCGATGCTGGCCGCGTTCTCCATCGCGCTGCGGGTGACCTTGGCCGGGTCGATGATGCCGGCCTTGATCATGTCCACGTAGTCCTCTTTCAGGACGTCAAAGCCGATGTTCTTGTTCTTCTCCTCGGCCTGTTTGCGGCGGACACCCTCAACGATGACCGCGCCGTCGTAGCCCGCGTTCTCGGCCAGTTGCCGCATGGGCTCTTCCAGCGCGCGGCGTACAATTTTCACGCCGGTGAGGATGTCGCCGTTCAGTTCCTTCTCTAATTTCTCCAGGGCTTCAACCGCGTTCAGCAGCGCCACACCGCCGCCGGGGACAATGCCCTCTTCCACGGCCGCGCGAGTCGCGCTCAGGGCATCCTCCACGCGGTGTTTCTTCTCCTTGAGTTCAACCTCGGTGGCTGCACCGACGCGGATGATGGCCACGCCACCGGCCAACTTGGCCAACCGCTCCTGTAGTTTCTCCCGGTCGTAGTCGCTGGTGGCCCGCTCGATTTCAGCCCGGATCTGCTCGATGCGGCCCTTGATGGCTTTCTCGTCGCCTTTGCCGCCGACAATGGTGGTATCGTCCTTCGTGACCACCACCTTGTCCGCGCGGCCCAAGTCATCGATGCGTACGTTCTCCAGTTTGCGGCCCAGTTCCTCGCTGATGACCTGACCACCGGTCAGGATGGCGATGTCCTCCAGCATGCGTTTACGGCGCTCACCAAAGCCCGGCGCCTTCACCGCGACCACGTTGAGCACACCCCGCAGTTTGTTCAGCACCAGGGTGGCCAGGGCCTCACCTTCCACGTCTTCCGCGATGATCAGCAGTTCACGCTTGCCGACTTGCAGCAGTTTCTCCAAGAGAGGTACCAAGTCCTGAGCCGCGCTGATCTTCTTCTCATGAATCAGGATGTAGGGATCCTCAAGAACCGCTTCCATGCGCTCGGGGTTGGTCACAAAGTACGGGCTGATGTAGCCTCGGTCGAATTGCATACCTTCCACGTATTCGGTCTCGAACTCGAGCCCCTTGCTCTCCTCAACGGTGATGACGCCGTCCTTGCCCACCTTGTCCATCACTTCCGCGATGAGTTCACCGATCTGGCGGTCATTCGCGGAGATGGCTGCCACGTGGGCAATATCCTCACGGGTCTCTACCTCGATGGCCATATCCCGAATCGCTTTGGCCACAGCCTGCGCGGCTTGTTCAATGCCCCGCTTGAGGAGCATGGGGTTCGCCCCCGCCGCGATGTTCTTCAAGCCTTCATTGACGATGGCCTGCGCGAGTACTGTCGCGGTCGTCGTCCCATCACCGGCTACATCGTTAGTCTTGGTGGCCGCTTCTTTCAGTAACTGAGCCCCCATGTTCTGATAGGGATCCTGCAGTTCGATCTCCTTCGCCACCGTCACACCATCATGGGTGATAGTGGGCGCTCCCCACTTTTTGTCCAGTGCCACATTGCGTCCCTTGGGGCCCAGCGTTGTTTTCACCGCGTTTGCCAAGATGTCCACACCGATCTTCAAATTGCGCCGAGCCTCCTCGGAGAACACCAATTGCTTCGCCATTGTTCACTCCCTCCTTCACGTATGGGTTTTTTAGATTTGGTTTTTACGCTGACCTCTCACATGTGGTTCGCCACCTTTTAGAAGGCTTTTCTCATATGAAGGTTACTCTTCTTCCACCACGGCTAACAGATCGTTTTCTCGTAAGAGCAAGTACTCATCTCCGTTGAGCCGGAGTTCCGTCCCTGCGTATTTCGGAAAAGCAACTTTTTGCCCCACCTTGACTTCAAGAGGGATATATTTCCCGTCTTCTGTACGAGAACCGGGACCTACCGCGAGAATCTCGCCGATTTGGGGTTTATCCTTGGCTGTTTCCGGCAGGACAAGTCCACTCGGCAATTGTGTTTCTTGTTCGATGCGCTTCACCAGGACCCGATCTCCTAACGGTCGCAGTTTTAGCGCCATTGCTCACCTCCACCCTTCATCCTACTTGCAAGGTCTTCACACAATCATAGCGCGAACCCCATTGGGGTTCGCGCTATGTTACCCAGACGGAACGGCACTTATTTGGCTTTCACCTTGATCTTCCGAGGCCGGATTTCTTCCGCCTTCGGAATCACAAGGCGCAGCAGACCGTTTTCAAAGTGCGCTTCTGCTTTGTCCCAATCCACCGGGATGTTCAGGCGAATGGTCCGTTCAAACGGTCCGTAATAGCGCTCCTGCAGGTGCCAGTTAATGTTTTCCTCGGTCGGTTGAGCGAACTCGCCACGGATGGTGAGGGTGTTGCCTTCAAAGGTCACATCCACATCCTCGGGTCGCAGACCGGGCAGCGCGGCTAAAATCACCACATTCTCGTCGGTGGTGTAGATGTCCACCGGCACATAGCGGCTCATCAGCCGTCCGCTATCCGCCACCGGCCGATACCAGCTGCCCATCACATCCTCAAACAGCCGATCCACCACCCGTTCCAGTTCCCTCATCTCCCGCAGCGGTTCCCATACCCGCAGTTCCGTCATGGCTGTCACCTCCTTCCTTCAAGGGATTGAAGGATGGAGTTTTTCCTCTCTGCAGCCGTCCCCATTTATAACAAGGTTGCGTTAGAACTACGCAAGATGAAGATTAGCGAAGTATTAGATCTTGACCGCCCAAGCGCTTCCCCGGTTATCAACCATGTTAATTTGGGCGGCCTGTTCAAATAAGGACCTGTGAATTTGACACGTCGTCGTCTCTCGCTTTATAATGGCACACCATTTTGTCGGAACCGCAGTCTCCCGTCCTCGCGGTTCTACACAGCATTCTGTTGTGGAAGGGGATATACCCTGATGGATTTGTCGGCCTACAGCCTTCTTGTTTTCCCTCGCCCCTTCTGCGCGCGCCAAACTTTCCCCTCGGTCAACACCGATTCGATTGGCCGCGTTATTCCCGCTCGGATGTCTGACAAGTGACTGTTCTGAGCGTGGTCAGGCGTGATCGCGCTTATGCTCTATATGAGTAAAAACCTAAGAGAGCGTATGTTGGCTAGAGCGGCCAAGGGGCCGAAGAGGCCTGGGGCCCTGTCGGGGCGAAGGCACAGCCTCTGCCTTCCCGTCTGACCTTGGGTGTTGGTTTCTGAAAAACCTTGGCCACAAGCGGCCCCTAAGTGATAGACACGTCGCGTTTTATGTTCTTGGTATAAAGGAGGTGGGAGCCACGTAAAAGAGCGCTATAAGGAGGAGAGAGGGCGTCCAATGTCTGCGCCGGCGAGCCTTCTCACCGGAACGCCGGGAGCAGGGAATGCGTATGTCAAACACATATCATAATGTGCCACATCCAGGAGGAAAGGAGACACCCATGAAAAAGACACTACAGCTGTTGTTGGTATTGATTCTCATTCTGTCCGTTATTCTGGCCGGATGTGCCAAGGGTGGGGCCAAGCAGCAAGCCGAAGGCAAGGAATGCACGATTACTTTTGGCGCGGCTGTATCCCTCACCGGTAAATACGCGAAAGAAGGGGAGTACGTTAAAAACGGGTATGAATTGTACGTGGAGGAGATCAACAAGCAGGGCGGTATCAAGGTTGGCGATAAGATGTGCAAGGTGGCTCTGAAGATCTACGATGATCAGAGCAACGCAGACCGCAGTGCCCAGTTGGTGGAAAAACTCATCACCGAGGATAAGGTGCAATATCTCTTGGGTCCCTACGGATCCGGCAACACGTACGCGACCACGGCCATCGCGGAGAAATACCAGGTGCCTATGGTGGAGGCCAACGGCGCGGCCACCAAGATCTTCAAGCGTGGGTTCAAGTACTCCTTCGCGGTGTTGACGCCCGCACCTTATTACCTGCGCGGCATCATCGATATGGCTCTGGACGCGGATCCGAATATCAAGACGGTGGCCATCGTCGCAGAAAACGGTGCCTTCGCGCTGGAAGTGGCCCAGGGAGCCAAGGACTACGCGGAGGAGAAAGGCCTCCAGGTGGTGTACTTCGACAAGTACGCGAAGAACACTAAAGACGTTTCCTCTCTTATTACGGCCATCAAAGCGAAAAACCCGGACATTCTTTTGGGAGCCGGCCACCTGCAGGATACATTACTCATCGTCAAGCAGTCCAAGGACCTCAACGTGTCCCCCAAGGTCATGGGCTTTAGCGTCGGGCCCACCGCGCCGGAGTTCCGCAATGCGTTGGGCAAGGATGCGGATTACATTGTGGGCGCGGCCCAGTGGACGCCGGAGTTGAAGATTAAGGCCGATGACGTATTCGGCACGCCGCAACACTTCGCGGAACTGTATAAGGCGAAGTACGGAGAGGTTCCTCCCTACCAGGCGGCTGAATCCGCGGCCGCGCTCATCGCTTACCAAAAGGCTATCGAAGCCGCGGGTACCTTGGATAAGGATAAGGTTCGCGATGCACTGGCCGCGCTGGACTTCATGTCCTTCTACGGACGGCTTAAGTTCAACGAGCAAGGAATGAATGTGTACAAACCCATGGCCGTGATGCAGAACTACCCCGACGGCCATCTGTACACCGTGTGGCCCAAGGAAGCAGCGACCAAACCCTTTATTTACCCGTTCAAACCGTGGGATCAGCGGTAAGCCCACGTCCTGTGTGTCTCCCGGTCGGGGGCATCGTCCCCGACCGGGTTCCACAAAATTTTTTCCTTGGAGGCGTTTTATGAGTTCGTTGGAATTGACCCAAGGTGTGGTCAACGCGATATTGCTCAGCGGAACTCTGGCTTTGGTGGCTATCGGATTTTCTATTGTGTGGGGAATTCTCAACATCATTAATATCGCTCACGGCGCGTTTATTATGGTAGGGGCGTATATCACGTATTGGTTATTCACTCTCTTCGGAATTGATCCTTTCCTTTCTATTCCTCTTTCCATGATAACGTTGTTCATTGTGGGGTACTTGATTCAACGTTATTTGATTAATTTGGTGATTCGGGCTCCTCTTTTGGTCACGTTCTTGCTTACGTTCGCGATGGAAATTGTGATCATTAACTTGGCCACGTTCTTCTGGAAAGGGGATCTCCGCTCGGTGACTCCCGCCTATTCGGGGGCCGGGTTGACGTTGGGCATGGTGCAGGTGCCTTATATTCGTCTGGCCGCGTTTTTCATCTCCTTGATTCTTACCGGGCTCCTCCACGTGTTCATGACGTACACCAAGGCGGGGAACGCCATTCGGGCCACAGGCATGGACATTGACGCGGCCCGTCTGCAAGGGGTGAAGATCGCGCACACGTACGCTTTGACCTTTGCTATTGGCACGGCTTTGGCCGGTGCTGCCGGTTCCCTCATCAGCGTCAGTTTTCCCATTGACCCGACGATGGGGGGGGCGTATACTCTGCGCGCGTTCTTGATCTGTGTGTTGGGCGGCTTAGGAAGTATTCCCGGGGTGATGCTCGGTGCTCTTGTGTACGCGTTCATTGAGGTGTTCAGTGGTATCTACGCCCCCGGGTTGAAAGATGCGATCGCGCTCTTTGTGCTCGTTCTCGTGCTTATTGTACGCCCTACAGGGATCGCGGGTAAGGCGTTCTACCACTAAACTCCCGGAGTGAGGTTAGAATCAATGACAGAACAGCAGAAAGGTCCCATGACGCTTTCCCGGTTTGATGGCTTGGCTTCTCGTCGTCAAAGGTTGTTGTTTTATCTTGTGCTCGGGTTCATTGTGGTGTTGTTCGTATTTCCTTTGGTAGCGTCCGGTTTCTGGTTGCGCACGCTGACCCTTCTTTTCCTGTTGGCGGCAATGGCTGAAGGGTGGAATTTCATCGGTGGGTATACCGGATACGCGGCTTTCGGCAACGTGGCCTTCTTCGGCATTGGCGCGTACGGAACGGCCTTGTCCATGTTGCGTTTGCATTTTCCGTTTTTGCCGGCCCTATTGGTCGGGGCGGTGGCCGCGATGGCTTTTGCCGCTGTGATCGGCTTGCCGGTTTTGCGCCTAAAGGGCCACTACTTCGCCATTGCTACAGTCGCTCTAGCCACCGCTCTGGGGGAAGTCGCCGACTTCTGGACGGATTTTACCGGCGGTGCGGCGGGGCTTACTCTCCCCTTTTTCCGCCCCATTAACCTGAGCAATTACTTTTTCTACTACATGGCTTTGTTGTTGGTCTTGTTAGGGCTAGGGCTCACATACCTCATTATGAACCGTAAACTGGGGTACAGTTGGGTGGCCATTCGGGAAGATGAGGACGCGGCGAAGATGATGGGGATTAACACCACGTGGTCGAAGGTGGTGGCTTTTGCGCTGAGTGCGTTGATGGCCGGTCTGGCCGGGGGCATCTACGCGTATTGGAACACGTTTGTCCTCGCGGAAGAGGTGTTCAAGATTCAGTACACGCTCCAAATGATATTGGCCACCGTTCTCGGAGGGCCGGGAACCCTCTTTGGCCCTTTTATCGGCGCTTTCATGTATTACATTCTTATTACGCTCCTGGTCTTCTTCCTGCCGGTGGGCCAGTTACATGAAACGATATTGGGCATCATCATCATCCTGGTGATGATTTTTACGCCGCAGGGGATTATGGACTTTCTCAGTGGGCGCAAGAAGCTCACGCTTTCGGCGCTCCTCGAAAACATACGTATGCACAGGGTATAAGCCATGAACAGAGAGGTTATCTTTGAGACACAAAGGTTGACGAAGCACTTCGGCGGGTTGGCCGCGGTGGACGATGTGAACATGAAAATCTATAAGGGTGAGATTTTGGGACTTATCGGGCCTAACGGCGCGGGAAAGACCACGTTTATCAATGTGATTACCGGGATGTTGCCTCCTACCCGAGGACGGGTGTTCTTTAAAGGGCGGGAGATCACCGGTTGGCCCGCGTACAAGATCGGCCGGATCGGCATCGCGCGCACATTTCAAATCGTCAAGCCGTTTCGGGGCATGACGGTGCGCGAGAACGTAGCCGTAGGCGCCATGTTCGGACATAAGGGAGGTGAACGTACCACACGGGAGGCTCTGGAAAAAGCGGATGAAGTCCTCGAGTTCGTGGATATGGCTCACTTGCGAAATCACTTTGCGGATCAACTCACGTTAGCCTATCTCAAACGCTTGGAGTTGGCGAAAGCTTTGGCCATGGAGCCGGAACTGCTTTTCTTGGACGAAGTGATGGCCGGACTGAATACGCGCGAGATCGAAGAGGCGATGGACCTTATTCGCAAAATTAATGCATCCGGGGTGACATTATTAGTTATTGAGCACGTGATGAAGGCCATTGCCGGAGTGACTCAACGGGTCTTTGTGTTGAACTTCGGCAAGGAACTGGCTCAAGGTACGCCTCAGGAAGTGCTCAACGATCCCCGGGTTATTGAAGCATACCTTGGTGAAAAGTTCGTTGAACGCCAGCGGCGCTTACTGTACCAGAAATCTCACACTACAAACGCGTGAGGGATGTGTAGATGCTCAAGATAGAGAACTTGAACGTTGGTTATGGTGATGTCCAAGTGTTGTGGGATGTCAACATGGAAATTCACGAAGGAGAGGTGGTCGCCCTGGTCGGCTCCAACGGCGCGGGGAAGACGACCCTCTTGTACACCATCTCCGGGCTGTTGAAACCCTTTTCTGGAAGTATCCAGTTCTTAGGCCGGGAGATCGCGGGGCTGCCTTCGGAGGAAATTGTTGACTTGGGGATCACGCAAGTGCCTCAGGGAAGGCGACTCTTCGCGGGAATGACGGTCAAAGAGAACATTATGATGGGTGCGTATCACCGAAAGGATAAGGAACAGATTAAGAAGGACTTTGAGTTCGTCCTCGACTTGTTCCCCCGAATGAAGGAACGTCTGAACCAACCCGCGGGTAGTCTCTCGGGAGGCGAACAGCAGATGTGCGCGGTAGCCCGAGGGTTAATGGCCGCGCCCAAATTGCTTATGATCGACGAACTTTCGCTGGGCTTGGCGCCCCTTGTCGTGGAAGTCATTTATGAGGCCATCGGTCGGGTCATTGAACGAGGCGCCACGGTGCTCATCGTGGAACAGGATGTGTTTCTCGCGCTGGAGCAGGCAGACCGAGCGTATGTACTCGATGTGGGCCGGGTGATCTTGAGTGGCCCGTCGGATGAGTTGATGGATAATCCGATGATTAAAGAGGCGTACATGGGAATTTAGGTGGTGAAGTAAGTGTGGGGCATAAGCAGGGGAGGGGCACGGCGGGGAGAGGTTGGTCGTTGGCGGTTAGCGGTTGGCGGGTGGCCGTTGGTGGATGGGGGGAGCAGTGAACAGGGGGCGGGAAGCGGTGGCCGGTGGCGAGTGCTTGTAGGATAACCCTGACACATTAATCGAGGAAGGAATCGCGTCTTATGACCGATGATCTGCCGCTTAGTGGTGTTCGCGTCATTGACTGTTCCCGCGTCCTTGCGGGACCTTACGCTGCCATGATCCTGGGGGATATGGGAGCGGACGTGATAAAGGTGGAACGGCCCGGGACCGGTGATGACACACGGCGCTGGGGGCCCCCTTTTGCCGGTGGGGAAAGTGCCTATTATTTTTCCGCGAATCGAAACAAACGAAGCATTACCTTGAACCTTAAGGACGAGCGGGGCAAGGAGATCCTGCGCCGGTTGGTGCGGACGGCCGATGTACTTATCGAGAATTTCAAAACGGGCACGTTCGACCGCTTGGGGTTGGGATATGAGGATCTGCGCCAAATTAATCCCGGCCTCATCTACTGCTCTATTACCGGTTACGGGGTGACCGGTCCTCTGGCCCACAGGCCGGGCTACGATTTCATGGTTCAGGCCGCAGGGGGCATTATGAGCATTACCGGCCCCGCCGATGGGGAACCCTATAAAGTCGGTGTGGCCATTGTGGATGTCACGGCGGGGCTCTATGCAGCCAATGCAATTCAAGCCACGCTTCGTTACAGGGACCGCACGGGCAAAGGCCAAAAAATCGATATTTCCCTCTATGAATCCCAAATCGCCTGGTTGATCAATGTGGCCTCGGGATATCTGATTTCCGGTGAACCTCCCAAACGTTACGGGAATGCCCATCCCAACATCGTGCCTTATGAGACCTTTCCCACCGAGGATGGGTACATAGCAGCCGGCGCGGGGAACGACCGCCAGTTTCGACAATTGTGCCGTATTCTCGGACATCCGGAATGGGCCGATGATCCCCGCTTTCGTACCAATCCCGATCGAGTACGTCACCGAGAAGAACTCATTCCTCTGTTGCGGGAACAATTCCGAACCCGTCCTACAGATGAATGGATCTCCATGTTAGATGCAGCAGGTATTCCTTGTGCACCCATTAACACCATTGACCGGGTGTTCAACCATCCGCAGACCCACGCCCGGGAGATGGTTGTAGAAGTGCCTCACCCCACGGCCGGCAAGATCAAGATGGTGGGCCTCCCTTACAAACTCTCCGAGACCCCCTTGGGCATCTATCGGCATCCGCCGTTGCTCGGTGAACACACGGCAGAAATCCTGGGCGAATTAGGCTACTCCGCGGAAGAAATCACCGCTTTGCGATCCCAGGGGGTGATATAAACTGTGGAGTGATGTTTTCTCTTTTCTCCGGGACTTGAGCAGCTTCAGGCCTTCATCACATTCCCGCGTCCGGTTTGACAGGACGCGGGTTTTATATTATAGTCACGCTACAGGATAATAAACATTTTAGTTGTTATATTAAACCATTAGGATGTACATATTAATATATCTTACTGTTCCATATCCCACCCTTACAGTTCAACACAACACTCACGGTCCTATCGTTCAGTGAACAGACCATAAGGGGCCTTGGGATAACCCTCTCCGTCACGCTCAGGAGGATAAATGCAACGGTCATTTATTGTAGGAATGCTCCTTTTAGGATTTCTCCTCTCCGGTTTCCATATAACGTCGGCCGATAACCTGTTGACCAACGGGGGGTTTGAGAACGGCTTAGAGGGCTGGCACAAGTATGGCGGTACATTTCAAACAGTTTCAGCACCTGTGTATGAAGGTGGGTTCTCTGCCGAACACACGAACACTTTTTCCGGCACCAAGTTTCTCTACCAAAAGGTTCCTGGTATTACAGGAGGGGCCAAATACACAGTACGTGGATGGGTGTATTTTACAGATCCCAACATTCAATCAACCTGGATTCGGTTGGCATGGTATACAACGTCGGATTGCTCAGGCCCCCAGGCCGGTTACATTGAAAGCACATATTACACCACTCCACTCCCCATATGGCGGGAAATCACCTTAACATGGAGCGCCCCTTCCGGGGCCCAATGTGTGGCTGTTCGGTTGATGACCCGTGTCCTGGGGCCTACGACCCATACCTACTGGGATGATATTTCGTTCGAGCCGTTTGTTCCGCCCACGCCGACGTCCACCCCCACGCATACGCCTACGCCCACCCTCACGCCGACGCCCACGCCCACGCATACGTCCACCCCCACGCC
>CAYPUG010000072.1:0-13429 GCA_964413905.1 uncultured Anaerolineae bacterium
TGCATAAAACGCGATGTGTTGGTCAATCAGATACAATCACTTTCAAGCGCGTCTTTCGCCGATGTTCAAGGCCCATTCTGTTTCCCGGTAGGCCAATTTTGGAGCGCCCTGCTTCACCGGGTCTATTTGAGGCGAAAACTTGATATACATCATACCTCAAGGAGCTATTATTAACGTATGAGCGAGCACAAAGAGCAGCCAACACCGTGTCCGGACAACGTTCGGGTGCGTTTCGCCCCCAGTCCCACAGGATATTTACACATCGGTGGTGCCCGTACCGCGCTGTACGATTGGTTATATGCCCGTCATTGTAATGGTGCCTTTATATTGCGGATTGAAGATACAGACCGTAAGCGGTACGTGCCCGATTCTGTTCAGGATTTAATGGAGGGTCTGCGTTGGTTAGGATTGGATTGGGACGAAGGGCCCGATGTAGGTGGCGATTATGGGCCGTATGTCCAGTCAGAACGGCTTCACCTGTACCAAAAGTGGGCCCATTGGTTGGTAGAACAGGGGAAGGCGTACAAGTGTTTCTGCACCCCTGAAGAATTAGAACAGATGCGCAAAGAACAGCAAGCGCGTGGAGAGCCTACCCGTTACGACCGTCGCTGTCGTTATCTGACACCGGAGGAAGTCGCCGCTCGCGAGGCTGAAGGCCGGAGTTATGTCATCCGCTTCAAAACGCCTTTGGAGGGAAAGGTTGTGGCCTACGACCTCTTGCGTGGGCCTGTAGAAGTGGATGTTTCCACGTTGGACGATTTCGTCCTTTTGAAATCCGACGGGTATCCTACCTATCACCTGGCCGTGGTCATCGACGACCATTTCATGGCCATCAGTCATGTGCTTCGGGGGGAAGAGTGGATTCCCAGCCTGCCTCGGCACAAGTTGCTTTACGACGCGTTTGGATGGGAGATGCCCATTCATGTCCATCTCCCCGTTATTCTCGATCCTTCCGGCAAAGGGAAGATGAGCAAGCGTCGCGCGGAGAAGAGCGGCTTGCCCATTTTGGTACGGGATTTTCGGGATCAGGGGTATTTGCCCGAAGCCATGTTCAACTGGTTGGCCCGCATTGGGTGGTCCTACGATCCGGAGGTTGAAGTCTTCTCTCGAGAAGAGGCGATTGCCCATTTCGATTTGAAGGACATTAATCCCAAGCCCGCGGCCGCGCCTTATTCCAAATTGGAATGGCTTAACGGGGTGTACATCCGCCGGCTGAGCGTGGATGAACTTTTGGAACGTTTGATTCCTTTCTTGGAGCGGGATTTGAACGTGCCCGGCGATGTTCTGCGCCGGGATGAACGGTTGCGTCGTCTCCTTCCCGCGGTGCAGGAACGCATCAAGCGACTCACCGAGGCCTCGGCGTTGGTGGACTTTCTGTACAAGGAGACACTCGATTACGATCCCGCTTGGCTCATCGCGAAGAAACTGGACGCGGCCCAAACGTTGGCCGTGCTCACCGCAGCTCGTGACATCATCGCAAAAACACCCTTTGAGGAAGAGGCTTTGGAACAGGCATTACGGGACCTTGCCGCCCAGATGGGACTCAAAGCCGGGCAGGTGTTCATGCCCATTCGCGTCGCGGTGAGCGGGAAGAAGATCACACCGCCCTTGTTTGACATGTTGATGGCCTTGGGCCGCGAGGAAACACTGCATCGTCTGGACGACGCCGTTCGGCGATTGCAAGCGCTGACGCGGTCTTAAAGGTGGATTTTTGGCCACCGAATCTGCCAATAAAAAGAGGATAAGCGACCTTGGGAACTTTGGTCTACATCGTACCACCCATTGATGCCCACGCCCAACGCGTTCGTGAGGTCTTAACGCGCGAGGGATTTGTCCTCCGGGAATTCGGGGAGACCGTCCCGGAGGATGTCTCCTCGGTTATTTTCGTCCTTAGCCTCATTGAGCACCCGGAACACGTCCTGCACATGTTGGAGACCTTACCCTCGTCTCCTCAACGGGATGAATTGTACCTGGTGCTGACCAACCGTGAGCACATCTCCTACCTGCCGCGGGTGCTGGAACGAGGTTTGGGCACCGTCTGGTTTCCCGAGGAAGCCGAAGAAGTTATCGTTCACCGGGTGCGGGCCGTGTTGTCCACCCATGAGCGTATCTATCGGACGCACCGGATGCGGGCCATGGTCCCTTTGTACACGTTAGCCCAATCCTTCGCGAATATGGAGGACCTGAACATCCTGCTCCATCGCATTTTAGACACGGCTATTCGCGAGGTAGGTGCGGATCGGGGCTCCATCATGCTGCTCGACGATAGCCAACAGGTCCTCTACGTGGCCGCAGCCATCGGCCTGCCCGATCAGGTCATGCAGCAACGACAACGGGTGGGGGAAGGGATTGCCGGCTGGGTCGCGAAAACCCGCCGTCCCCTCATTCTCACCGAAGGGCAAATTCCGGACTTTGTGCATCCCTGGCTCCGACGTCGTAACGCGTATTCATCCCTTAGCATTCCCATGATGCACGCGGGCACGCTCTTGGGCGTGCTGAACCTGACCAAACATCCCGGTCGCCGGCCCTTTCTGGAGGGGGACGCGGAGATGGCCGGCATTCTCGCAGCCCAGGCCGCAGCGCTCATCCATGGGGCTCGGCTCTTCGTCGAATTGCAGCGCGCGTATCGAGACCTTCAACAACTGGATCGGCTGCGTACACAGATCATCGACATCGCGGCCCATGAACTGCGCACACCGGTTACTGTCATCAAAGGGTATCTAGAACTCTTGGCCGAGATGGACATCCCGGATATACACCCTTACCTGGCACCCATCATGCGTCACTTGGGACGATTGGAAACGTTGGCCCGGGATTTGTTTGACCTGCACACGTTACGCAGTTTGGAGAAAGAACCCCAACCCCGCCTGGTGAACGTTTCCCAGTGGTTGCAGCGTGATGTCCTTGAACCCTATCGGCCTTTGATTCAGGAGAAACACCTGCAGTTGGACCTCCACATCGCGCCGGACGCGCGTCAACTGGTTCTGGATCCCGAGCACGTAGGAGCCATATTGCGCCATCTGATCTCCAACGCGGTTAAGTTCACCCCCGCAGGGGGACATGTCGCCTTGCAGGTCCAACGGGAGCAGAACGAAGCCATCTTCTACGTGGACGATTCAGGGCCGGGCATCCCCGAAGGGGAACGGGAACGGGTGTTTCAGGGCTTCTACCAGAGTGAGGATGTGAGTACCCGGCAGCATGAGGGCCTTGGGATCGGCCTGACGTTGGCGCGCGCGTTGGCCCATGCCCATCGCGGGACCATTGCCATAGAGAATAGCCCTTTGGGAGGAACACGCATCGTTTTGCGCATCCCCTCCTAACCGTCTTCATTGATGGAGAACGGATGGATCGGAGCTTCGCGTTGAGTGTGCTTCGGCGCTCCTTTGCCCTTTAAGTCAACCTGCATACGCGGCGTTTTGTCGGTCCATGAGCTATTGACAAATTGACAGCAAATTGTCAGTTAGATCCCCTTCTTTTTCCCCTGCTTTTCTTTATAATGAAAGTGGCGAGGCCGTAAAAAGCCGGTGGAAAGCGAGGGCACTGCCTTCGCCTACCCGTCTGACCCTGAGTGTCAGTTCTCCGAAAAGCCTTGCCAAAGTACACAAACGCGATGTGTCGCTCAATTAGAGCGCTTATCATATAAATGTTGGACTTAGGAGGAGGGGCCAATATGCGCCACTACCGAATGCTCTTCGCCATGGTGATCGTTACCGTCGTCCTTGCGCTGATAACACCTTATACCGGAAGCGCAACCTCAATTGAATCGGTCAACTTATCCGTGACCAAAGTGCTTATCACCGCAGGCCCGTTGGCCCCCGGTGATACCGCGGTGTTCAGCATTACCATTGAAAACACCGGGGCGACAACCATCGATGTTCTCCCCCTGGACGACACCTTCGACGCGACCCGCTTTCAATTCTTATCCGCGTCCCCCGTGCCTCCTGATTCCCAGGCAAGCGGTTCTCTGCACTGGAACGATTTGACCCAATCATTTGGCAATTTGGAATCGGGAGACTCGGTGAACATTACCGTTTCTTTCCTAGTGTTGGAGAACGCGGGGGAGGCGTGCAATACCGCAACGGTGGATGGGGCTAGGGACACGTTAGATAACCCCTTGCCTGTCCGCAGTAGCACCGCGTGTGGGAATGTCGAAGTCACTCCAACGCCCACTCCGACGGCCACACCGACCTATACACCTACCCCGACACCTACCTGGACACCAACGCCCACGTGGACACCGTCCCCTACCCCTACCGACACGCCTACATCCACACCGACCCCGTCCGGGGAGAACGGATGCGTGGACGGGTACAAGATCGACGATCAGCACGTGGGATTACCCATGTGGACCATTCACGCCCGTCCCGCGGGTGAAAGTGGTCCGATCTACACGCGAGTGACCGACGGCACCGGTTACTTCCGATTTGATAACTTGCCTGCCGGCACCTACGTCTTCTGGGAGGAGATGCAAGAGGGTTGGGAGCCTGTAACCGCCCCCATCTTCGACGTGGTGGTCGAGCCGGGTGAATGCGTCCACATCCGCTTCAAGAACCGTCAGAAGACCCCGTGCCCCACGTGCTCGCCCGGTGCGACCCATACACCCACGCCGACCCCGACACCGACCGAGCCAATGGTAACACCTTCGGGGGATACGGACACACCGACCCCAACACCGTATCCGACCCACACGCCGACGCCCACGGCAACGGCGACAAGGAGAGCCACGCCTACGTGGACGCCGACATCTACGCCGACGCCCGTCGTCACACCGACACCCACCACTTGTTTCACGGCGTTAGGAGGACGGGTGTTCAATGACCTGGATGTAGACGGGTATTATGACTACGGCAGTGAACCCGGCATTGCCGGTGTGCAAGTGCGGGTGGATGGACCGGTGCATCGAACGGTAACCACCAACAGCAATGGATGGTGGCAGGTTGGTGGGCTCCCCTTAGGGAATTACACCGTTACGGTGATTCCGCCCGTGGGGTACACCGTCACCACCGCGAACCCTTTGCACACATCCCTCATTAGCCCGTGCCAACGCAATTTGTACCTCCATTTTGGACTCAACACATCCATGACGCCGTCGCCCACGCCGACACCTACGCCGACGTCCGGGCCGACGCCTTCCTTGCACGAAGGGCGCATTTGTGGCGACGTGTTCCTGGATGACAATGAGGACGGTGTCTTCAACAACTCGGATAGCCCTCTGCCCAACATCCTGGTGCGCCTTCTGGATTCAGGGGACAACCTGATTATGGCGGTCAATACCGACCTTACAGGTCGGTACTGCTTCTTCCACTTGCCGGCCGGCACGTACAAGGTCGAAGTGGATGAGAGCGATTATGACTTGCCCGCCAATGCAGAACTGGATACGCCTCCGAACCCGCGCACCGTTCACCTGGGTGAGGACGACGTGGCCGAAGAGGATTTTGGCTTCCGGGTGCCTACAGGTGGCACCACACCCCCGCTGGATGTCATTAAACGCATCGTCTCCCCCAGCGGAGACATCCAACCCGGCGATACGGTTGTCTTTGAAGTGGAGGTTCGAAACGTCGGGAGCGTGACCCTGACAAAGATCCCCTTGGTGGATGAGTACGACCGCCAGTGTTTACAGTACATGCGCAAGACGGCCTCACCTGCGGAACAACAAAGTGAACCGGGCCGCATCGAGTGGATGGATCTGGTGCTCTCCTTTGGTCGTTACCTGGAGCCCGGGCAGTCCTTCATCGTACGCATTCCCTTCACCGTCCTGGAGGGTGCCAACGGCGAGTGCGTGAACCGGGCCATTGTGGACGGCGCGGAGTCGTACGGGCAACCCGTTCCCGGTGATGAGGATTCCGCGGGCTTTGTCATCGCCTCGGCCACCGGCGTTATCGGTGACCAGGTCTGGCTCGACTGTAACGGCAACCGGGTGATGGACGCGGATGAGGGGGGTATTGCTGACGTGCGGGTCCTATTGTACCGGGACGATGGCGATCACGTGTTTGAGCCCGGCACCGACGACGCTCTATTAGGGCAAACCACCACCGACGCCAATGGGACTTATGCCTTTGACGGGTTGGAGGGCGGCACCTACTGGGTGATGGTGGAGGAGAACAGTCTGCCCGGCCTGGTGCGCACGACTGAAGAGAATCCCGTCCTGGTCGTACTGCCTGAGGGCCTGACCTTCCTAGGGGCAGATTTCGGTTATGCCTATCCTGTGACCATCACCGGGTTAGCCTGGCTGGACAGTGACGGGGACGGCGTCAAGGACGACACAGAAACTCTGGGCATCGGAGGTATTCCGGTGACGGCGACGAATTCTTTTGGTGACACGTGGACGGAGTACACAGACTATGAAGGTCGTTACACGTTCAGCAACTTGCCGCCGGGCACTTACACGGTTGAATTAGCACCGATGGACGGCATGGGGAACTCCACTTCTCGTGTGCATCATGTCACACTCACGTGTGGTCAGGTGTCTGACGGAAACAATACAGGCTACACCCTGCCCACCGCGGTCAAGGTGGTGGCCGTAGATAGCCGGAGTGGTCTGGACTTCATCGAATTGGAGTGGCGGGTACAGAATGCCAATGAGGTTACCGGTTTCTACGTATACCGTTCCTTATTACCGGACCGGCTGTATGAACTTGTCACGCCGTACCCTGTGACGGCTCAAGCCGATGATCCCACCTTGTTCCGGTACCGGGATGAGAACGTGAAGCCGGGACGCACATACTACTACAAACTCATGTCTGTGGCCGACGGCACCGTCATCGGTCCATTACCCCAACACACACTAAGCCGCGAGAACCTGCCACATCACATATACATCACGTTGATTCATCGGTAGGCGCGAACACGAGGCGAAGAGCGCAAGGCAGTGGCGTACGCCCAAGGGCCCGGGGACAGGTGTTCCCGGGCCCTTGGGATTTCCTATTTTTTCACTGAGGCCCAGCCCCATTTGCCGCGTTTGGCCGGTGAATCGGCGGCTCGTCGGCCATGTGCCTTTGGAGCTTAACGGGGAGGGCGGGGCCAGTTTGGCAAGAGGTAATTGATCTTATCCTTGGGTGGAGGGGGCGCCAGGAGGTACACATCCACCCACTGTTTCCACAATACCAGGTCATCGTCGTCATACCCCAAGTCAATGCGTCGGCCCAGGATGCGGCTACCCGTGTCCGCAGCAAATCCCTTGCCGTAGCCGGGGACGTATACATGGGATCCCAGAGGAATAACGCGCGGGTCGACCGCGACGATGCCGTGTCGCATCTTGTACCCCAACCGAGTGAACCCGTACCACGGCGCATCCGGGCGTACGCCCGCCGTGGATGCGCTGTACGACGTGGCCAACATGCGGATGCGTCGCCAATACGTGATCACCCCATCCGGCGTCTCCAGCGTCCGGGTGATGATTTTACGTCCGTACGCAATCACGTGGGTAATGGGCTCTTGGGCTACCCACGCATCTTCCAAGGTGCGAGCGACCTCTTGGCCGTCCACAATGCGTACCCGATAACGCCGCCGGAAGATGCCGGGCCGCCCCGGAGTGACCACCCGGCGGTGGTCGATTTCCAGCGTGTCGTCGGGTACGTAGACCGTCTCGTAAGGCAATCGTTCGTCCTCGATGCGGACGAATTCCTGCACCCGCGTGACACGAATGCGCAGGTTGTCGTGTAAAGGTGTACTCAAGGGAGGGTGTACTTCGTCCATACCGTTGAGGAAGAGCCCCTGTTCGGCCAGCGCGTCGGCCACGGTGCGGGCGCGTGTGCGCGTTTGCAATCGTTGCCCGTCCGCTTCAATAATGATGGGGGTAGAACGGAGGATGACCACGCGCATATACGCGCTGAGGAGTTCTCCTAACTCGGGGTGCACCTCATCCCCCAAGTAAACGGTAATTCCGGCCTCTTGTAGCGCTGCTCCTACTGTAGGAGCGGTCGTGCGCAGGGTGTATGTCGCGCCGTTATCGTCCACAAAGATGGGCACCGGACGTTTGACTTCCACGGTGAGGGGAGGAGTTTGCCATAGCCAAGGAGGATCCCCCGGTTCGCGGGGTTGCCATTGGGCCGGCGGCAGTGGGTCATCTGGGTGGGCACGGCGGCCGTTGACGCGAATCACGCTCCCCGTTTCTAAAAGAACCTTTGCGTCGGTCAGGACATCGCGAATCCGGGTGGCCCGGGAGTATATCAGCCACCGTCGTCCACTGATGTCGAGGATGATGGGGCGGCTGCGCTCGATGCGGATGTGGGTGGTGTTCGTCAGCCACGTGGCCGGGTCGGGCCACACGCGATCTTCAGCCCGCAGAGGAATACGTTGCCGCGTGAGCACGTCCCGCACGCGCAAACTACGGGTGTGGATGGTACGGGACGTCCCGTTGACTTCTATCACGACGGTGTGGGGCTCCGGCCATATGAGATAGGCTCCCACAAGGATGACGGTAAGGGCCAGGAAGATGGGTAAGGTCAGTTGGGCAATGCGGTGAAGATGTTTCACGGTCCTCATTACACCCGTTGCGCTACGATGCTACTGATCGCTTTTTTCCCCCCTCCTAGATGGCCGTCATTGCCCACTTCTCGGTAAGCCCAGATGCGCCATCCTTGGAGCCATTCCAGGAGTTCCCCGGGTTGCAGGAGGAAGCGTTCATCTACATCGGGGCGTGTGTGTTTCCAGTAGATGTTGAGCGTCTCGTACACGATGAATCCACCGGGTTTCACCGCATCGCGTACCTCGGGCAAGATGTCGCGCTCCCAGTAGGAGAAGCCGATGATTACGTCGTAATAGCGCGGGGGGAAGTAGAAACGCGTGAGGTCGGCCTGGATGAAGGCGGTACGTTCGAGCACGCCGGCCCGAGCCGCGCGCCTGCGCGCTTCGGCCAACGCGGTGGCCGCGAAGTCCACCCCGTGGACGCGCAGGCCCCACCGAGCCAGCCATATGGTGTCGCGTCCCATCCCGCAGGCAATGTCCAAAGCGCGCCCTCGGCGGGGTAAACGCCATGTGGCCTGGACCAGCCATTCGTGCGGTGTTTCCCCCACGGGGCCGTCTCCTTGACGGTAGCGGGTTTCCCAATACGGTCGGGTATTCGGTTCTACATCGGGCGGTATGCCGATAATGTGCACCGGTGAAGGCATCGTTACATCCAGTCTGGATAAATCTTTGTGCCGTCCAGTTCATACAAGCGGATGGCCTGAGTAGGACATTCGTGCGCGGCCCGCAGGATCTGATCCCGGGTCGCCGCGCTGGCGTCCACAACTACGCACTTGCCCTCTTCATCCAACTCGAAGACGCCTGGTGCCAGGCGGATGCACTCGGCCATGCCGGTGCACGATTCCCGGTCGATTTCAATGCGAAGGACGGGTTGACGACCCGGTGGCGCCGGGGCTTCTCCGGGCAGGTCGTCCTCCTCAAATTCGGCGAGCACGTCTTCCAGGTTCTCTTCAGCGGGAGCCGGTTCTGTTTTCTTGCCGAAGAATCGGTCAAATAAGCCCATGGTTGTCCTCCCTAATGGGTGTATACTTCCGGGTTGACGCAGTGGGGCAGGCGTTCCCCTTGTAGACCGGCCAATAAGTTCTCCGCGGCCATGAGGGCCATGCGGCGTCGGGTGGCATGAGATGCGCTGCCGATGTGGGGTACAATGATGCAGTTGGGCAGTGATAACAGGGGGTGGTTCGCGGGAATGGGTTCGGGTTCGGTAACGTCCAAGGCCGCGTACGCGATAAGGCCTTCTTTGAGCGCGTGGTACAACGCGTCCGGGTCCACGACCCCGCCGCGTGCGGTGTTCACCAAGATGGCCGATGGTTTCATTTTGGCCAATTCATCCGTGGCGATGAGGTGGTACGTCTCCGGCGTGAGCGGTGTGTGGATGCTCAGGATGTCGCTTTCTGCTAACAAGGTGTCGAAATCTACATGGGTGATGCCCAGCGCGGCTTCAACTTCCTCGTGACGTCGGCGGCTGTGGTACAGGACGCGCATGCCGAAGCCGGTGGCCCGACGGGCGACGGCCGCGCCGATACGTCCCAACCCCAGGATGCCCAATGTGGCGCCGTACACATCATAGCCCAGGAAAAGGTCAGGACTCCACGTCGTCCACTTGCCCTCGCGCACGTAATCTACCGCTTCGACTAGGCGTCGGGCCGCGGCCAGAATAAGCGCGAAGGCCAGGTCCGCGGTGGTGTCGGTAAGCACGCCTGGGGTATGTCCCACGGGGATGCCCCGCCGTGTACACGCGGCCACGTCAATGTTGTCATACCCGACGGCCATGTTGCTGATCACCCGAAGCCGCGGGGCTCGTTCTAACAGTTCCTCATCGACCTTGTCCGTGAGCATGCTGTATAGACCGTCCACATCCGCAACACGTTGCAATAGCACCTCGCGCGGCACGGGCCGGTCTTCGGTCCACACGTCCACGTCGGCCACATTTTGCAATAGGTTGAGCGCATCCGGGTGGATGCGCCGGGTGACCAAAACTTTCGGCCGCCTCATCCATCCCTCCTCATAGGTATGTTCTCGCAGAAGGCCATCGGGGCGGTGAAGGCACTTCTTCCGCCTACCCCTCTGCTTCTAACGGTAAAGGCGACTCCCCTAGGGAGCCCGAGTTTCCGAATTCTCCCGTCTGCATACCCCTGGGTAGGCGGAGACATGACTTTCGCCTACCCTCGGAATGGCATCCCTTCTTCCATGATTGATTAAGTACTCGGATATGCCGGAAGATTATACACCGACACGAAGAAAGGGGTACAATATATGTCCTAAAGGGTGGAAACGGACGGTGCAAGAAACGCATCTTACAAGATTTCAGGGGAGGTCGGGGATGAGCGTTCAACACACCCGGGGTGATTCTTCTTCATATCGGGTCCTCATTTGCGATCCTATCCACGAAGATGGCGTGGCCTATTTGCGCAGGTATGTGCAGGTGGATATCGCAGAGAAGAAACTTTCCCCGCAGGAGTTGGCCGAGATTGTTGACGCGTACGACGGGATTATTGTGCGCAGTGCGACAAGAGTTCCGCGTGAGGTCATCGAGCGGGGAACCCGTTTGAAGGTTATCGGCCGCGCGGGCGCGGGATTGGATAACATTGATGTGGAATTCGCACGGGCGCGGGGCATTGAGGTGCGGAACACGCCGGGGGCGAACACCGTAGCCGTGGCCGAACACACCATTGGCTTGATGATCGCGTTAGCCCGTCACCTGGTGGACGCGGTGAACAGCGTCAAAGCGGGACGGTGGGAGAAGAAGAAGTTCATGGGCATGGGGCTGGAGGGCAAGACGTTGGGAATCGTCGGGTACGGGCGCATTGGTCGGGAAGTGGCGAAGCGGGCCCGGGCGTTGGGCATGCATATTCTGGTGAACCAACGGCGGATCACGCCTCAACTGGCCGTGGACACGGATATTAAGGCTGTGGACCTGAACGATCTTTTGGCTGAAAGCGATTTTGTGACCCTCCACGTGCCTTTGCGCCCGGAAAATGTAGGTATGATCGGTCGGGAACAGTTTGCGCGCATGAAACAAGGGGCGTTTCTCATCAACACGTCTCGGGGCGCGATTGTGGATGAGGACGCGTTGCTGGAGGCGTTAGAGAGCGGGCGTTTAGGTGGCGCGGCCTTGGACGTGTTTGCCCAGGAACCTCCACT
The DNA here is from genome assembly GCA_964413905.1 of uncultured Anaerolineae bacterium. GTDB lineage: Bacteria > Chloroflexota > Anaerolineae > JAADDB01 > JAADDB01 > CAYPUG01. The sequence goes on from CAYPUG010000072.1 coordinate 11,611, forward strand.
TCCGGATTCGCCCTTAGTGAAACATCCCAAAGTCATCTGCACCCCTCACATCGCGGCCCAAACCCTGGAGGCACAACGGTCTGCAGCCCTCCAAGTTGCGGAACAGGTCATTGAAGTGTTGATGACGTACGAAGCGCGTCGAGCCCCTCTGCCGCTGGTCATCCTTTCCTTGGACGATGTGCTTCCCCATGAGCATGTGGACTCACGACGGGTGCAGGCTCTGGCCGCGCGGCTTAAGGAGGACGGTCGCATTCTGAATCCGCCTTTGGTAACCCCCTGGCAAGGTAAGTACGTGGTCTTGGATGGCGCCACCCGGACCGAAGCCGTGCGCTGGCTCCGATGTCCTCACATTGTAGCCCAGGTGGTGGATTTGGACGCGGTGGAGTTGTACACTTGGAATCACGTGGTGCTGGAAACCTCGGGGCACGTGGTTCTTGCCCATTTGCAGAAATTACCCGACCTGGTGTTGGAGCGTACTTCCTACGAGGCTTTGCGGGCCGGGGTGCAAGAGCGGCGTTATATTGCCGGCGTTCTTCTCTCCTCCGATGAAATGTACGGCGTGCGAAATACAGAATTGGTAAGCGGCGCGGATGTGCGCGCGTTGAACCGCATTGTGGACGTGTACTTGTCCCTGGCCCAGGTGGAGCGAACCCTGGCGGAGACGTGGGAGGATTTGCGGCGGGAGTATCCGGATGCGGCCATGTTGATCCTGTTTCCCGCGTACACTCCCCAGGAAGTGTTGCAGTTCGTGATGACCGGACAGCGGCTGCCTGCGGGCATTACCCGCTTTGTGGTTCCCGGGCGCATTTTGCGTTTGAACCTGCCCTTGGACTTGTTGTGTGATGGACGCTCTCTGGGCGAGAAAAATCGCGCGTTGCAGGCCTTCGTCCAGGAGCGGCTCAGTCGTCGGCGGATTCGTTACTATCAGGAGCCGGTGGTGTTGTTGGATGAGTAAAGTTGTGGTGGGCCAGCCATTCCCGAATGATTTCGGCCGTTTCCTGCGGGCGTTCCAGGGGGAACATGTGACTGGCGTTGTCCAGAGGAATGAATTGGGCCCACGGCCATATTTGCTGAAGACGCTTCTTTGCTGCAGGTAGAAAGGTGTTGGATTGAGCGCCGTACAGGACGAGAGTAGGTAATTTCACGCGCGGGATCCACGTCCAAATGTCTGTGGGTACCGACGCGAAAATGGCGGCTTCCCATTCCGGAGGGTAGGCGAGGATCACTCGGCCGTCGTCGAGTTCGCGTAGGCCATAGGTAATGTATGCCTCGAATGCGTCGGGATGCCAGCGCGCGAAGAACGCCCGTTGGGCGAAGTGGGCGCGTGCTTCTTGGCGCGAGGCAAAAGTCCGGCGGCGCCGACGTGCTCTTTTTACCAAAGGGAGTCGATTTTCCAGACCGAGTGTGCGGATCACACGTAGCCACCGTAAATACTTTGGGGGCAGAATCACCGGGTCCATGAGGATAAGGACACGGAAGAGGACCGGGTGACGGGCTGCGACGAGGAGGGAGAGCACCGCGCCCAGGGAGTGGCCGATGCCGATGGCGTGTTGCTTCCGGCATTCGTAGAGATGTTGCGCCAGATCGCCCGCCAGCCAATGCCACGAGCAGGAACGCGAGGGAGGGGTACGTGTGACCATGGGCCAAGGAGTGAGGGCCATAACGTGCAGGTGGTCCAATAGTCGCGCAATCAAGGGCGTGTAGGCTTGGGGGGGAATGCCGTTGGCCGACGAGAAGATGGCCAAGGGTCCTTGTCCGCCAAAACCGATCCAGCGAGAACGCATTAGATGCCTTACTCCTCTCTTCCGGTTTGGGCAGG
>CAYPUG010000073.1:0-13237 GCA_964413905.1 uncultured Anaerolineae bacterium
GGGCTCCGAGGGATGCCGGTTCCCTCGCATATGTTCGGCGCTCGCATTGTGGCGGGACGGTCTCTTTTGCCGGCTGACGGGCGCGCCATCTTGTTGAACGAGAAGATTGCACGTGAGAACGGCATCCACGTTGGCGACGTGATCACCACTCGAATTGGGGATAAGCAGGTGACGTGGACAGTTGTGGGCCTGGTGTACAGTGTTGAGAACAATCATGCCGAGAATTTTGTGCCGTTCGACGCGTTGGCTCGGGTGAGCGGCATCGCGAATCGCGGGGAGCGCGTGTATCTTTTCCTACGCGAGGGGGCGCGTGAACATCCGCAAACGGTGGTACAACGCCTGCGTCAAAGGTACGAGAAAGCAGGGCTTCACGTAGCAGCCGCGGGCACGGTCGAGGAAACTCGCCGTTCCGGACGCAACGAGTTCAACATCCTTACCTATACGCTTCTGGTGATGTCTGTGTTGGCGGCTGTGGTGGGAAGCATAGGGCTCATGGGCACGTTGTCTATCAATGTAGTGGAACGACGGCGGGAGATCGGCGTTTTACGGGCCATCGGCGCCCACAATCGCGCGCTTATCGGCATCTTCGTGTTAGAGGGCGTGGTCGTAGGTATATGCTCCTGGCTCTTAGCGGGACCTTTGAGTGTGCCTTTGAGTTGGGTCTTTGCCCAGGAGGTGGCTCGGTCAATGAATATCCCCATGCGTTTTCACTATTCCATACCCGCGCTTGGGGCGTGGTTAGGCCTTGTTGTGCTCTTCTCCGCGCTGGCCGGCCTGGTACCTGCATGGCAGGCAACTCGGATTACCGTGCGCGAGGCGTTGGCGTATGAATAGTGTAATCAAGGTAAGGGGAAGATGATGGAAGATATCCGTTTTTTGCTGGTAGATGACCGTGCGGATGTTCGCGCGGCGTTACGGCGGCTTATATCCACATGGCCGGGGGGAAACGTGGTGGCCGAAGCCGAGAACGGCGAGGACGCGTTGCGACTGGTTGCCTTGCATCGGCCTCACATCGTGTTTATGGACATTGTCATGCCTGTGATGGATGGGTTCCAAGCCGCAGAACAAATGAAGACCCTCTATCCCGACCTGCGCATTGTGCTTTATACCGGACATTCCAAGGAACGCTTTCAGCAAAGGGCGCGCGATGTGGGCATAGATGCCGTCTACATGAAAGAGGAATTGACGCTCTCCGAATTCCAACGCCTATTGAGTCAGTGGTTTAATACTTCCCCCCAAATGTAGTAATGTGAAGGTTGCGGGTGTATTTCCTTCATGGTATGATGAGGACAAGAATCTAACGGCACGGATTTTTGGCTGTGTGGCGGTGTGATATGTGGACAACGAAACGCCGGTTGAGCGTGTATTTTGTCGTTTTCCTTTTGATCTCCCTTCTCACGTTGATTCTCCTTGTGTACGCCGGTATACGAACGCTCCAGACGTGTTATCCTGTGTGTCCCACTTCATTCGTCTTGTGCACGTTGGAGATCCTCCCCCTCGTGGTTGCTTTCGTCTTTTGGGGCATCTCCTTGGGGGTGTGGAGCTTTCACCATCGCCATCAGACGACGCGGCTCTTCTTCCTCACCGGCCAGGTGATGGCCGCCCTTTTGGGGGTGAACACGATGCCCGCCTCTGTTCTTGTGTCTACACGCTGGAGTGTTATCCTCTTCTGGCTGCTCTTCATCACCATTGCTCCCCTTACTCTTCATTTCTTCACACTGTTTCCCCATCAACTCCCGCCGACACTCCGACGCTATTTCTTGGTCCCCGCCTATAGCATAGCCCTTTTTCTGTTGTTGATGCTTGGCCTTACTTATTGGAATTTTCCGGCATATATACGATTATTTGGGGAACTTAGTCGAGTGTATGTAGCCGTGACCTTCGTCGTGGCCCTGTTTGTCGCGTTCCGGCGTTGGAAAGGCGCGACATCGCAGGCACTTCGATATCGGCGCTTGTTCACCATGGGTCTTATTTTAGGGTTTACTCCTGCCCTCTTTCTCTCCTTCATCCCGGATATTGTTTTGGGTGTTCGCTTGGTGCAGTATCCGTGGACGCTCTTGTTTCTTGGGGCCGTGCCTCTAACATATGCCTTTGCGCTGTGGAAGGGAAAATTAGGCCGGGTGGATTGGGTCCTCTCCCGAACGTTGGCCCATCTCGTCCTCTCTGGGATGTTCTTGCTGATTTACCTGGTGTTGTTCTGGTGGTTGAATAACCGCTTTTCTTTTATGCGGGGAACATCTCCTGTTATGGTTGCTGGGTTGGCCGTTGTGGCGGCCGCTTTTTTCGCGCCGGTTCGCCATGCTCTTCTGCACTTGGCGGATAGGTTCCTGTACGGGGGTTGGTATGATTACCGCGCGACGTTACAAGATTTAAGCCAACGGCTCAAAGGGGTTATTTATTTGGACGATCTGGTCGACTTGCTGGTGGACCGATTGCATCGCGTGCTTCGCTTGCAGGGGGCCCTCTTCCTCCTGAACGACGGCGATCACCTTGTGCCTGTTCGGGCGGCCGGCACGTTCGACGTTCAATCCTTTCCCCCACTGCCCACTGATGGTCCCCTGGCCGTGTTTTTGGCGCATGCCGGACGCCCCATACGCTCCTTGCAAATTCGGCAGGCGTTGAGGCAAGCCGCCCTCACCTCGGATGAGCGCGCCTGGATAGATCGCCCCGATGTGGCATTGTGGTTACCTTTGATACGCGGCAAGCGACTAGAAGGCCTTCTCCTTTTGGGTAGGCGGGAAGGGGGAGACCCGCTGGAACCTGAGGATGTGCGTTTGTTAGACATTATCGTTGCTCACGCGGCGACGGCGATGGAAAATATTCGTTTGGTGGAGAGTCTGAGATCACGGGTTGAGGAGGTGAAGCAGCTTTACGCTCAGTTGGCACAGGCCCGTGAGGAAGAGCGTAAACACCTGGCCCGAGAGTTACACGATGGGGTGCTTCAGGATGTCATTAACGCCCACGTGACATTAGATCAAGTGCTTTCTGCCCCCGGTGACGACGCGGAGGAGCGCTTACAGGGGGCTCGTGAGCAAACCCTGCGTTCTATTCAAGCGTTGCGCCGTCTTTGCAGTGCATTGCGTCCCCCTGCCTTAGATATCACCGACCTGCGCTCGGCCATTGAAGGTTTGGTGGACGATGTTCGCCGTGAAAGTGGGTTGGCAATCTCCCTTTCCTTTCCCGAGGGAGGATATCACGCCCTAGACGGCCTACCCGACGCAGTCAGTATTACTCTGTATAGGGTTCTGCAGGAAGCTTTGACGAATGTGCGCCGTCACGCGCAAGCCCGGCACGTCCACGTGCGAGTAAGTAAAGGGTCGGAATGGATCGGCTTGGAGGTTGAAGACGACGGCCGTGGCTTTGTTGTCCCCACCCGCTTGGGCATGTTTGTGCGGGATAAGCACTACGGACTCGCGGGATTGGAGGAGCGGGTACACGCCATAGGGGGCCGGATGGAGGTACAATCATCTCCCGGTCGGGGGACGCGCGTGTGGGTTCTTCTCCCCTTGCCAAAAGATTGACGGGCACCGGGATAATCCCGGAATGAAGATGAGGCCCAGACTGTTAGACGTCCACCCATCCCTTTTCAATGGCAATGCGCACCGCCTCGACGCGCGAACGGGCTCCCAGTTTGCCGAGAATGTTCCCCACGTGGAATTTGACCGTCCGTTCGGTGACGTGGAGTTTTTCCGCGATGGCCCGATTGCTCAGCCCGCGCGCCATCCACTCCAGCACTTCTTGTTCACGAAGAGTGAGTGGCTCGGGCATCGGTGGATGGGAGGGCTCATCTTGTTGCCACATTTCATGCATGTTGGCCGTAATCTTACTGCTGAGAGGCATCCCTCCTCTTATGACTTCCCGCACAGCGTCCACCACGCGCGAGAGCATCTCCTCTTTCAACATATATCCATCCACACCGGCGGCGAGTAGACCACGTACTAGAGCGGGGTCCTCATATGCTGAAAAGACGATAATTTTAACCTGGGGAAATTCAGATTTGATCCGGCGCACCAGAGCGCTTGTTCGTACTCCCGGTATGATGGCGTCGAGGATAAGGACATCGGGCTTTTCTTGGTGTATTAGTGGCAATAATTTGCTGCCCTCACCGGTTTCTCCGACCACTCTCATGCCCGATGCTTGCGTGATCTGCATAATTAACCCGTTGCGGACTACAGGGTGATCGTCTGCAACCAGTATACGAATGGGGGTTTGGCTCTTTGATGGCATACTTATCTATGTTTCGCGTACGCATTTCTGAGATTGTTGAAACCCGGCAACTGAAGTTACGGGCTTCAGTTGCCGTCCGCAGTCTTTGGGAATACGGCTTCTCGATGTCGTACTTCAAAGCCAGAGCGGCGCCAGGTCGCCGCATTCCAAAGCCCTCTGGGACGCAACCCCGGTGGCCGCCTCTTCATCGCCAACCGCCAACTGCTAATCGGCAACTGCTAACCGCCCGTTATCAAAGCGGCGCCAGGCCGCCGCATTCCAAAGTGTGATTACTAATATACAAGTCCTTTTTTGCTCGCGCAAGTTTCCGGCTCTCTGCCCGGATCTTTTTAGGGGTATCGGCCTTCTGAGAAGACTTGTGAAAGTCCCGTGTCTAATCCGGGATCTGCAAACCGGATTCCACGATGAAGTGCAATGCTTGGACGAGCACATCTATAGAACGTAAGTATTCATGGATGGAGAGATGCTCATTGGGCGTGTGGTCCAATGCCGAGTCTCCCGGCCCATAGGCGACAATAGGGCATTGCCATGCCGGCCCTACGACGTTCATGTCACTGGTTCCGGTTTTGAGTTTGAAGCCGGGCTGGCCACCGGTGGCCCGAATAGCCCGGGTGAAAGCACGGACTAAGATATTGTTCTTTTGCGTCCGGTATGCAGGCTCATATCCAAAGAATGTGACATTTCCGCCCGCGTCGGCAGCCAATGCGCGTAGTCGTTCTTCCAGCCAGGAGCGATCCAAGTTCGGCGGTAGGCGGATGCCCACACGGGCTTTAACACGGGGGTGGAGCCCGTTGTTCTCTGTATGTAATTCGCGCAATGAAGGGAGCAGTTGGTCGAACGCGCGGGGTTTGTCCGCGTTGAAGGCCTTCGTCCAGGCCTTTACCTTCTGCCACCAGCGACAGGCCCGATCGCCTACCCCGAAAGCGCCCGGACGCGCTGTGTGGGCTGAGGGCTCTTCCGCGTGAAAATCAACCAGCAAGCGTCCTTTGTAGCCTAGGGTGATACGATCCCACCGGCTGGGTTCACCGATGATGCACGCGGCGGGTATGCCTTCGCGGAGGAATCGGTCTCGAATGTACCGCGCGCCGCGCGACGTAGCGGATTCCTCTTCGGTCGCGCCGACCACGACCACACGAACGTGGGGTGGGGGCGAAAATCGGCTGGCCGCGCAGAAGAACGCGGCCAGAGGCCCCTTCGCATCTACGCTGCCTCGCCCGTAGAGGAGGTCTCCTTCAACTCGCACAGGGATTTCCCCCGGCACTGTATCCATATGCCCCAGGAGCACCAGGGTGTATGAGGCATTTTGCTTCCCTTTTTCGGCCACTGCATTGCCGGCCTCATCGATGTAGGCACGGTCAAACCCGTGGTTCCGAGCCCACTCCACCAGGTAGCGGGCCACTTGCGTCTCTTCACCAGAAGGGGAGGGGATTTTCACTAACGTAATTAATGTCTCCACACACGCGTTCATGTTCTCTCTCCTCTTCGGGGATAGCAAGCAGTTGTGGTTTAATTATGTTCCGTGTTCAACACGTGGAGCAGTGCCTCCACAACGGTGTGGAGCTCTTCCCACTCAATGACCAGTGGGGGGAGGAGCCGGATCACCGTCGGGCCTGCAGGGAGAGCAAGTACATGATGCACCTCTTGGAGTCGTTTCAGATACGGAGTGACCCGCTCTCGGAGTTCGATGCCTATCATTAAGCCCATCCCCCGCACGTCCCGCACTCGGGGGTGGGTTAGGCCCCGTAGCCATTCCTTCACCCATGCTCCCTTCTCACGGGCTTGTGGAATTAAGTTCTCTGTTTCGAGGATGTCCAGGACGGCTAATCCCGCGACACAGGCCAACGGGTTACCGCCGAAGGTGGATCCGTGATGACCTGGCTTCAGGGCTTGAGCAACCGTGTCGGTTGTGACCACCGCTCCCATGGGAATGCCTCCGCCGATGCCCTTGGCCAAACATAGCACGTCCGGCGTGATGCCCGCGTGTTCCACCGCGAACAACGCACCGGTACGACCAAATCCCGTCTGCACTTCGTCTACAATGAGTAGTGCGCCGGTCGCATTACATATCTCGCGCAGGCCGCGTAAGTATCCGGGCGGTGCCGGACGCACCCCTCCTTCCCCTTGAACGGGTTCGACGACCACCGCGGCCGTGTGTTCATCGATGACCGAGCGGGCCGCGTCCAGGTCTCCATAGGGGATGTGGACAACGTCTGGCAAGAGGGGCTCGAAAGGGCGGCGGTATTTTGGGTTCCATGTGAGGGAGAGCGCGCCTAATGTGCGACCGTGAAACCCTCGCTGTGTGGCGACCAGTTTGGTCCGGCCGGTGGCAATTCGGGCGAATTTTATTGCCGCTTCGATGGATTCTGCTCCTGAGTTTGTTGGAAACACCCGGTTTAACCCCGGTGGGGTCACAGAAACCAGACGCTCTATGTACGTGTCCCGCACGTCGTTATCAAACGTACCGGGGCAAATTAACAAGCGTTCGGCTTGCTCCTGTATGGCTTGTACCACGCGGGGGTGACTGTGACCGACCACCGCGACACCGTGTCCGCCGATACAGTCAATGTACGCGTGGCCGTCCTCATCCCATACCCGTGCGCCTTCTCCTCGCACGAGGCGGAGCCCGCGTTTTGCGTAGACCGGGATCTCATACACACTCATAGGCTATCCCTCACAGAGGTTTGTTTCGGCCCGGGGGTGATATGTGTGCCGTGGCCGGCCAGTGCGTCCTGCACTCCCGTAGGAGTGCGTCCATCCGCGAAGATAACCCGTTGTACTCCGCCTTTAAGGGCTTCTATCGCGGCCAGGACTTTTTTCTTCATCCGACCTTGCGCCACGTCCAAGTAGGCTTCTATGTCCGAAGCGGGGATGTGGGAAATCAGGGAGGCTTCGTCGGGGAAGTGTCGCAAGAGGCCGGGGACCGACGTCAGGATGAGCAATGTGTGAGCGTTCAGGGCCACAGCGGTTTGTGCGGCCGCGCGGTCGCCGTCCACGTTCATTGCTTCTCCTTCATAAGAGAGTGCAGGCGGTGTGAGAACGGGGAGGTAATCCGCCTCGAGTAAGGTGCGCAGCAGGGAGACGTTCACCCTTTCTACAGTTCCGGTGTAATCATCGCGGATGAGCATCCGTCGGCCGTTGACCAGGGCTCTGATAACTTTCTTGCGCTTGCCCACCCAAATCTGTCCGTCCAATCCGCTCAACCCCAAGGCATTGACACCGACCTGTTGGAAGCGTTCCACCCATCCTTTGTTCAACAGACCGCAGTACACCATTTCAAAAATCTCTAGGGTTTTTCGGTCGGTGCGCCTACTGGTGTGGCCGGAAGGAGAGGTAATGAATTGGGGCGGATGTCCCAGGCGTTGGGCGATCTCGTTGGTGAGTTCTGCACCGCCGTGAATCACGACCATTTTCTGGCCTTGATGCCACAATTGGGCAATGCTTTCCACAATCGCCGCGTGGTTTAAATCTCGGCCGCCTCCGATTTTGATGACCAACATATTTCCTCCTCGCCTCACTCTGTCCATCCGTTGGCCCGTTCCCACCCCTCTTCGGCCACGCGGAGGACAAAATCCACGATTTTACCGGGGATATCTACTCCGGTGGGGCCACCGCTGTTTTTGAATTCCATTGTGTAGTTCACTTCGTTGACCAGGTAACCGCGGTGGGGGTCTTCTAGTACATCAATAGCAACGACTCCGCCACCTACGGCCCGGGCCGCGGCGACACAAATTTCGTTCAGTTCAGGGGTAATTTCGCATTTTTCCGCGCGGCCACCGCGGGCTGTGTTGGTAATCCAATGCTCAGAGGTACGGTAAATGGCAGCGATGGTTTCGTTCCCCACGACAAACGCGCGAATATCCCGACCGGGTTTTTCAATATATTCTTGAATGTAGAAGATGGAGTGGTGGTAGGAGCCTAGGATTTTCTTGTGCTCCAAGATGGCTTCCGCGGCTTCTCGGTCCTTGACCTTGCTGAGAAGGCGTCCCCAAGAGCCAATAGCGGGTTTGAGAACCACCGGATATCCCATCTCTTCGATGGCTTCCAGGGCGCTTTCCGGGGTGAAGGCAATTTTTACCCGCGGCGTAGGTACGTTGTGACGGATGAGCGCGCTGCTGGTCAGGAGTTTATTCCCACACACTTCGGCGACGTGAGCGGTGTTGACCGTGGGCACGCCCCAATCGTTGAGAATGTGTAGCGCGTACAAGGCACGGCTGTGGTTAATACACCGTTCCAGTATCACATCGAAGCGATCAAAACCGTTTGTATGCAGATCAAAAATAACTTTCCGGTCGTCAATAAGTTCAAAATCCACATTGCGCCTTCTCAGAGCTTCAAAAATCATCTTCTCGTCTTTGCGGATCAGTGAATGAAGAATACCGACGCGCATGATGTGTCCTCCTTTTGCCCATGGACATGGAAAGCGGGCGGCGATGCGAGCAGATCGCCGCCCGCTAGGTACTACTCGCCCCAATCTTCCTCCACCTCGGGGGCCAATTCCAGACGTGGGGGATCCAGACTCACCACTTCTAATTCCACCCCACATTCGGGGCATACGACCAGTTCTGCCTCTACCACGTCATTTAAGGTGAATTCTGCGCCGCATTCGGGACATTCAAACGTAATGCTGTTCATGGGTTCCTCCTACAATGGAATTTTGATGGGCTACTTACAGTGTCCACGAGACTTCGTAAATATAAAAAGCCCGACAGGTGAGTTCCTGTCGGGGCCACATCCTGAAAGTGCGCTTGCCCTACGCGCATCAGGGATCGGGCCCCGGCTTCGGTTTCTTCATGCGCTTGAAGTGAACGTTGGTGATGCGGACAAGATGTCGGTTATTGCACATCTGCGTATTCCTTTGCACCTTACCGGAATAAAAAACCGCCGGTACCCTGGTCGGATACCGGCGGTTTGTCCTCTATGAGGTCCAAGCGTGCAGCAACGGCACCCGACTCAGGGGTGTGCCTTGTTCTCCTTGCTGCGCTTGGACTTCTTGGTGGTCGTTCTTACGAACATATCTGTTGGACGCCTCGGGTGTGATATGCCTTGAGTATATTTCAAGTGGTGATGTTGTCAAATTTGTGAGCCTGTCGGTGAGCGCAAATGGTGTATCCAATTCCACCAACGGGCATCGCCGTGTTTTTTGCGCCAATACCAGTATTCACTTCCCCAAAGAAGTACGGCCGGGTATCCCAGTCGGGCCAAACGGCTGACCAAGGCTCCGGTTCGTTCGGGCGATGCACTGGGCGGGTTGTCAAGGTGGGGAGCAACCAAATACCCCCATTCCCAAGGTTCGGCTTGGGCTTCTGTAATCCACGGTTCGATGCCCGCGGCTTGCAGGCGTTTGCGCCAGGTATGCAGTTTGCGCCAGAAAGGGGGAAGGGGTTCCAGGTAACGAGAGGGACCGATGGGCACGCGAGTGTACACGTTGATCCCTACCGCGTCCGCCAAAGCCATGCTTTGGCTTAGCGCTTCCTCGTCATCGTGTCCCCAGGGCAGTATATTGATGGCGTTGGTGAGCATTATGCGTTGGCTCTCACGCATGATGGCCCGGACTTGTTCGACTTCTCGACGGACAAAGGCGGGGCTTAAGTAGCGTCCTCCGGCCACTTCCACGGGATTGAACGGTTCGTTTTCGACTTGGATGTACCGGACGATCTCCACGTCGCGGATGTGATGGATCACCGCGTCCACATAACGGAGGGCTCGCTCCGCCAGTTCTGGGTGAGCGTCTAATGGGCGGTCGGTGCGGGTGGTGGGATAGCGGGCTTCAACCCAAAGGGGGAAGTGGAATTCCGGCCAGCGGGGGGATTTCATGCCTACGGCTAGGATGACCGGGATTCGGGCACGGAGGCTTTCGTTGAGCAGGAAGTCTAGCGTGGAGAAATCGAACGTCCCGGGTGACGGTTCAATCTCTTTCCAGTATGCGCACACGCGGATGATGTCCCATTCCAAGGAAAGGACCGCACGAAGGGTTTCCCGCATATCAAGTCCCAAGTAGCGGCATTGGAGCTGGCTAAATGTTGTACCCAACACCGAAGGTCGTTGACGGTCGGTTACGGGCAGAACCGGCCGAAGCCACCAGGCTACGCTGCCCGCGAGGCCCAGACCGATGAGTTTCAGAACGTCACGTCGGGACCATGTGCGGTTCATGGGAGATGATGTCCATCGGCTGCGGGGATTCCACGCGTACAAGTGAAAAAGAGGCGAGGGATGTTTCCCCAATGATGTAAGCCGCCATCCCTCGCCTCGTTACATTCAGTTTTGAGAGGCTTTTTCCAGCCCAATGACGACCTCTTCGCCGTCCAACTTAAAGGTATCTCGCTCGACGTTCTCGGGCACACCTTCCACCACCTCCAGGGTGAGGGTCTCCTGCTTGACGTAATCACCCCAGCGGTCCAGCACCTTGCGCAAGTTTTCCCCGCCCTGGACGTACAGGCGGATGCGGTCGGTGACCTGGAGGTCGGCTTGCTTGCGCAAGTTCTGCACCCGGCGGACAAATTCCCGGGCCATGCCCTCCACCTTCAGGTCCTCGTCCAGTTGGGTTGTCACCGCGACCATGTAGCCCGCGCTCTCCGCGACCGCGTAGCCTTCTTTGGGCGTGATGCGCACTTCCACCTCGTCAGGCTGGATCTCCAGGGTTTGCCCTTCGACTTCGACGGGGACGTTCTCCCCGGCCCGGAACTTGCGAGCCAGTTCCACTTGGTCCATCTTGCCCAGGGCTTCGCGGATTTTCGGGTACAGGGCCTTGTACTTCTGGCCCAGTTGTTTGGGCAACGCGAAGACGGTAACTTCGGCCAGTTCTTCCACTTTGTCCGCAATAGCCCATTCCTTGACGTTCAGTTCGTCCAAAACCTGGTCAATGATCCGTTCCAGGCGGCTGCGCTCTTCGGGCTCGCGCAGGCGGATGACGACGCGGCGCAAGGGCTGGCGGACTTTCAGGCCCGCGCTTTGCCGGGCCGCGTGACCCGCACGCACGACTCGCTGGGCGAGAAGTACGTCCGCGCGCAGGTCCTCATCAATGAGTGCGGCTTCGGACGCGGGCCAGTCCGCCAGGTGGACGCTTTCTGGGGCGTCCGCGTCCACAGATCGCACCAGGTTCTGCCATATGGCCTCGGTGGTGAAGGGGATGTACGGGGCCAGGAGTTTGGTTAGGGTGACCAGGACCTCGTACAGGGTAGCGAACGCGGCCGGTTCTTCATCCCAGAAGCGGCGGCGGCTACGGCGCAGGTACCAGTTGCTCAGGTTGTCCACGAAGGCCTCGATGGCCCGACCGGTGTTGGTGACGTCGTACTTGTCCAGGCCCTCGGTGACGTCCCGCACCAGCGCGTGCAGTTCGGCCAGGATCCAGCGGTCCAGGGGATGGTTGCTGCGCGCGAGGTTGGACGCCGCGGATCCCCGGGCCAGGGCCAGTAGGTCCTCGGAAGGCGTCCACGCTGCGGCGTTGGCATAGGTGACGAAGAACGCGTAGGAGTTCCATAAGGTGTTGAGGAACTTGCGCACGACTTCGCCCACCAGGTTGACGGAGAAGCGCCGCGCGTTGCCGGGTGGGGTCGCTGTGTACATGTACCAGCGGGTTGCGTCCGCACCGTGGACATTGAGTACGTCCCAGGGGTCTACGATGTTCCCCTTCGATTTGCTCATCTTCTCGCCCTTCTCGTCCAGAATCAGGCCCAGGCAAATAACATTGAGAAAAGAGGGTTGGTCAAAGAGGAGGGTGCTCTCCACATGCAGGGAGTAGAACCACCCACGGGTCTGGTCCACGGCCTCGGAAATGAAGTCCGCGGGGAATTGCTCTTTGAACATATCCTGGTTCTCGAAGGGATAGTGCCACTGGGCCACGGGCATAGCCCCCGAGTCAAACCAGACATCAATGAGGTCCTTGACCCGGCGCATGGTGCCGCCACACTTGGGGCAGGTGTACGTGACTTCGTCTACGTAGGGACGGTGCAAGTCCAGATTGCTCAGATCCTTTCCTGCTTTTTCACTCAATTCCGCGACAGAGCCGATGCATTCTCGATGTCCGCATTCGGGGTTATCGCACTCCCAGATGGGGAGGGGCGTGCCCCAGTATCGCTCACGGCTCAAGGCCCAGTCAATGGCGCCTTCCAACCATTTGCCAAAGCGGCCGTGCTTGATGTGCTCGGGCACCCAGTAAATCTTCTCGTTGTTGGCCAGGAGCCGGTCCCGGTACTCGCTCACTCGGATGTACCAGGCTTCCCGCGCGTAGTAGAGCAAGGGCGTGCCGCAGCGCCAGCAGTGGGGATAGTTGTGGCGGTAGGTCTCGGCTTTGTAGAGCAGCCCTCGCTGGCGCAAGTCTTCGATGATGAGCGGGTCCGCGTCTTTGACCCACATGCCCTTCCACGGCTCGACTGCGTCGATGAAGGTGCCGTCGGGCGCGACGGTGAGGAAGATGGGCAGTCCGTACCGGCGTCCCACATCTAGATCCTCCGCGCCGAACGCGGGGGCCATGTGGACGATGCCGGTGCCGTCTTCCAGGGTGACGAAATCCGCGGTGACCACGTAGGCGTAGTCCTTGTCGCTGGTCATAAAGGTGAAAAGGGGCTCATAGTGAATACCCGCCAGGTCCTTGCCCTTGTGCTCGGCAATGACGGTGTAGGGACCATCGAGGACGTGCAGTCGGGCTTTGGCCAGGATCAGGCGTTCGCCGTTGTGTTCCACGGTGACGTAGTCGTAATCCGGGTGGACGGCCAGGGCCACGTTCCCGGGCAGGGTCCAGGGGGTGGTGGTCCAGACGAGGAAATAGGTGTTGTCCTCCCCGCGGACTTTCATCTTGACGTACACGGAGGGATCGTCCACTTCCTTGAACGCGCCCGGATAGTGCTGCTCGTGGGAGGAGAGGGGGGTGCCGCAGCGCGGGCAGTAGGGCACAACTTTGTAGTCCTTGTAGAGGAGCCCTTTGTCCCAGTACTGGCGTAAAATCCACCAGATGGACTCGATGTACTCGTTATGGTAAGTGACGTACGCGTTGTCCATGTCGATCCAGAAGCCG
>CAYPUG010000074.1:0-13147 GCA_964413905.1 uncultured Anaerolineae bacterium
AGCAACACTGGAAGCAATACAAAGCGAACTTTCTTCACGAAATGCGGCAGATATATGGAAGTGACTTTGACGAGGTGTTGGCCGACCTGCGAGCATTACTGGGGAATCCACCTGATTTACCGATTCACTACCCCCGCCCAACCAAACGGTTCGATCCGGACCATCCGCAGTTCGAGTGGTTTGTAGGCAACAAACGACGCATCGAAGATAAACGGCGAGGCAAGGGCAATTTACCTGAACCGGTAGCGTTACCTTTAGCCAAAGATGACAAGAGAGGATTGCCGCTGATGGACAAGAAAGGCAAAGAGGTTAAGTAATGCTCCTCCTCAACTTCGCCCACCCGCTTACCAAGGAACACCTGGCCCAAATTGAGCGCTTGACCGGCCAGAAGGTCGAGCGC
This sequence comes from uncultured Anaerolineae bacterium, assembly GCA_964413905.1. Classification (GTDB taxonomy): domain Bacteria; phylum Chloroflexota; class Anaerolineae; order JAADDB01; family JAADDB01; genus CAYPUG01. The sequence continues at coordinate 401 of CAYPUG010000074.1, forward strand.
GTCGTCGTCATCGACAGCCAGATTGATACCCAGCAACCCCTGGCCCCGCAAATTGCGGCCATGGCCGACGCGGCCGGGCTTTCGCCTGAGGAGTGGCAGACCGCGCCCATCCTCATCAACCCGCCCGCGCTCAACTTCAGCGCCGTGACCCTCATCGCGGAACTCCACGGCCGCATGGGCTACTTCCCGCCCTGTATCCGCATGCGGCCCGTGGTGGGACCGGATGGTCAGCGGGTGGTGCCGCCCCGCTTCGAGGTGGCGGAAATTCTCAACCTACAAGACGTGCGTGACAAAGCCCGCCAAACACGGACAAACTGAGGAGGCGATGCGATGAAAAGTTACCGAAAAGAACTCTGGTTCAACACCCCGACCCGTCGCGCGTTCATCAACATCACCCCTCAAGTTGAAGAATGCGTGCGGGAGAGCGGCGTCAAAGAAGGCCTGTGCCTTGTCAACGCGATGCACATCACCGCCTCTGTTTTTATCAACGATGACGAACCGGGACTACACCACGACTTTGAGCAATGGTTGGAAGAGTTGGCCCCCCACGAACCCATAAGCCGCTATCGCCACAATCTGACCGGGGAGGACAACGCGGATGCCCACCTCAAACGGCAAATCATGGGCCGCGAAGTCGTCGTCGCCATCACAAACGGTCAGCTCGACTTCGGCCCGTGGGAACAGATCTTCTACGGGGAATTCGACGGCCGACGCCCCAAACGAGTGTTGGTCAAAATTATTGGAGAATAACAAATCCCTCGCATACACTCCGCCATTCCCTGACTTCGAACTCACGTTTTCGAATGATGTCTGGAAACTGGAGTAGCAGATTGCAGTTGCCAAATCGCTTTTGGGAACTCAACCGATCTCCCCGCAGAGCGGCTTTACAAGTGCAGTCTCCGGTTTCCACATCTTGGGTACTTTAAAAGACCGCCCAACCTGAGAAATTTGGCAGCAAAATCAGCGAACGGTACATAAACGTTGCAGATCCTGCAACAGAGCACCTCTACAGTGGGAGCGAATCCTACATGTGGAGGTGCTCAAATGGCATTCTGGAAACGAAAACACACAGAACTGGAGGAAACCGTTCGTATTATCGAGGAGAATCCCGGTATTCGCCCTGCGGAACTGGCCAGACGTCTGGGCGTGTCACGATCCACTGTGACTCGACGTCTCCCTTCCTTGGAGGAGGCGGGATATCTCCTCTACGAAGATGAACAAGGGGGACTGTACCGCTACCATAAAGACTAACCCCTCACTAGGGAGTGGACGATCGCATCATCGTTGTCCACTCCCTCCCAATCACAGAAATTCGCCCGATTTTCCGTTCAAGTGTTGCGTAATTTGGGCGTTTCATATGGTATAGTGGAATCAAAACACGCCACGTGTGCAAACGAGGAAGGTCATGGAAAAGATCGAAGGAAAAGCCGCACGCCTGGAGCAAATGATACACATTCTGCTCGCCTATCCCGAAGGCCTCACGCGCGCGGATATAGCCCGTCGTCTTGGTGTCCATCGTTCCACCGTGGCTCGATACGTTCAATCCTTAGAACAAATGGGCGTTCCCATCTGGGAGGACGGACAGCGCATCGGCATCCTGCGAGATCAGTATCAGGTTAAAGTGAGTATGACCATGCATGAAGCCATGGCTGTGCACTTGGCGGCCCGACTTCTGGCCACCCGTATGGATGAACGCAATCCCCACGCAGCCAGCGCGCTGCGTAAACTCGGCCACGCGTTGCGTTTCCTCGCGCCCCTCATTAGCCGTCATCTCCTTCTCTCCGCAGAGGTGATGGAGGACCAGGCACGGCGCCAGGACCCTGTTTTCATCAATGTCCTGGAAACCCTCACCCGTGCCTGGTCCCAGGGGCGCAAAGTCAGAGTCTGGCATTGGCACGAGCAGAGCAATCGGGTGTACGAATACCTTCTTTCCCCCTATTTCCTGGAGCCCTACGCGGTGGGGCACACCGTTCACGTTATCGGATTCCGGGAACCGCCCGGTGCCGTCCGCACGTTGAAAGTGGAGCGTATCCGCCGAGCAGAAATTACCGGAGAGCCCTACGCTATTCCCGATGACTTCGATCCGCGAGATCTCTTGCGGGATGCCTGGGGCATCTGGTACACCGAAGGGGAACCTGTGGAAATCGTGCTTAAATTCCACCCTCGTGTTGCGCATCGGGTGAAGGAAACCCGCTGGCACCCTTCGGAACAGGTCACAGAACAGCCGGACGGTTCGCTTATCTGGCGTGCGAAAGTCGCCGAGCCTCAGGAAATGCTCCCTTGGATTCGCGGGTGGGGCGCGGATGTGGAGGTGCTGGCGCCGGAGGAGTTGCGCCTAAGTCTCATCCGAGAGATTAAGGCATTAGTTCGCAAGTACGGCATCTCTACCTCCATGCCTACGTCTACGGATGACCCTGAGTACGACCAAAAACGATTTCGCGAACTCTTCGGCACGGAGTGATCGGTATGAAATTCTACGAACTCTACCCGTATCAAGTCCAAGTAGCCCGACTCCTGCGGTCAGGAAAAAGTGTACTCCTCCAAGCGCCGACGGGTGCAGGCAAAACCCTGGCCGCGCTGTGGCCTTTCCTCGAAGCCTGGGACCGAGATGATCCCGAGGCCTTTCCCCGTCAGGCCATTTACAGCGCGCCTATGCGCGTGTTGGCTAATCAGTTTCAGGCCGAGACGCAACGTCTGATTCAATACCTGCGCACTCCTGTGCTACCTCGAATCACCATTCAGACAGGCGAACAGCCCTTGGATCCTGAATTTCAAGGAGACCTAATTTTTGCTACCTTGGACCAGACCTTGAGCAGCCTGCTGGGTGTACCCTACAGCCTATCTGTCAGTCGCACGAACGTAAATGTGGGAGCCGTCCTCGGTTCATATTTAGTGTTTGACGAGTTCCACCTGTTCCCCTACGAGGCCACCCTCACCTTACTCCAACTGCTACGTCAGATCGGACAGATTACCCCGTTCGTCCTGATGACAGCGACCTTCTCCGAAACCCTTTTGCAGCGTATGCAGAATATCCTAAACGCATCCGGGATCCCGGTGGAAACCCTCATTGTCTCACCGGAAGAGGCGAAAACTATTGCTACCCGGGGCGGGTTGCCACCGAAAGAACGGCGCTTTTTTGTAGAAGCCCATCCGCTTATGGACCCGGAAACGGGAGAACATCGAGCCGAACAGGTGCTCACGCGCCACAACCGACGTTCTCTCGTTGTTCTCAATACCGTAGAGCGAGCCCAAGCCTTCTACCAGTCTCTGTTAGAAGCGGGTGCCCGGCCAGTACCGTTGACATCACTCATTAGCGAAGAAGAATACGCTCAATCTCTTCGTGGCACCTTGCAAACGACGGGCAACAGCGGGCAAGACGCGTCCCCGTGGGCTCATCTGATTGAAAGGGTGAGGACGCATCTCCTCGCCCAAGGTGACGGCCCCTGGGTAATGCTCCTCCACAGCCGCTTTGAGCGTAAACACCGTCGCTTCAAAGAAGAACTCTTGCGGGCTCTATGGGGCCCTCGGGGATTGACCTCCGACCAGCCTTCCCTGATCGTTGTGGCCACGCAAGTGGTGGAGGTAGGTCTGGACATCAGCGCAGAGGTCCTGCACACCGAGAGCGCGCCCGCGGCCGCAGTGCTGCAACGGGCGGGACGTTGTGCCCGTTATCCAGGGGAACAAGGTCGAGTGTACATCTACCCCGTGCCATTGGACGCGCGAGACCACCCCAACTATGCGCCGTATGCCCAGACGTCCATTGAACGAGAGACTTGTGAACGTTCATGGCAAGCGTTTCAAAAACGGCATGGGCAGATTATCGGATTTCCTGAAGAACAGGCCATCGTCAACGAAGCCCATACCAAACAAGATGAAGCGCTGCTGCGGGACTTAGACGAGAAAGAAGGAAGCATCTGGGGAGGTATTCGGGATGCTTTGGTCTTAGGAGGCATGTGGGCCCGATCCGAACTTATCCGCAATACCCTCACATCCCGCACTGTGATTATCTACAATGCGCCTTCCGAGGATGAAAAACCGCCCTTTGGACGAGAGGGGTTTTCTTTACACATTGGTACCCTCAGAAAGGCCTTGAAGGTCTTGAACGATCTACAAAAAAGCATGAAAGATCCCCCAGAATGGACACTCCGTCGATTGGAGGTGCGTTCAGGAGAAGGAGAGGTTGAAGATGCTTACCTTTGGTTAGATGTAGAGACAGAAAAAGACTTGAAGGGTGCGTTTTTCCTCGCGGTCCACCCCCGTTTGGCCGCATACGATGCGGAGCGGGGATTCCGTCTTGGGATAGAGAGTGACGGTCAGTATGAATCCCCAAAGGCTGTGCAGGTGCCTAAAGAGCGTCCTGACTACGGATCCTACCAACTGGAGTGCTACCACGAGCACATTGCACAGATGCGACGAGTGCTTAGAACCGGCCCCTGGGAAGAGCGTTTCGCCTGGCCTGCCAAACGGCTGGCTCATGTGTTAGGGGTGCCCAAGGAGCAACTCTGGCAGGCCCTCTACTTGGCTATCGCTCTGCATGATGCGGGCAAATTACAGAAGGAATGGCAAGCATGGGCATGGGATTACCAACGGCGCATTGGTCATCCCCTTTCGGAAGATCACTGTTTGGTAGCCCATACTTACAGCGAAAAGGAAAACCCAATCCACAGCACCGCCGCGCGTCAAGCCCGTCCCAAAAAGCCCAATCATGCTGCCGAAGGCGCTGCGGCCGTCTGGCCCTTTCTAGTGAGGGTTCTGGACGAGGGTGGAGAACCGTGGATGGCTCGCATTGTGGCCACGGCCATTGCTCGGCATCACTCACCTTACACCTCCCAAGTGAAACCCTTTCGCATGCATTCGCGTGCCCCTCAGGCCGTGGCTTGGGCGTTGCAACAATGGGGAACATGGGGGCAGCAGGTTTCATCTCAGGTCATCTTACAGGATGAAGCGGTTGCCCCCCGGTTAGAGGATTATCTCATTGACAATCCGGATGAGCGTCTCATGGACGAAGTGTGGTGGGACTGGTGGTTGTACTTCTTAGTGGTGCGCCCGCTGCGCATAAGTGATGGAATGTCGCAGGAAAGGAGGATTCCTACATGAGCGACCTAATTGTACCCAAAACGTCCGGCACCTACGCCGATGCTTTATTAGCCTTTGGTTTGGCACGACTGGTTCACCGATGGCTTCGGGACACTCGCGGCTGGCGGGATATTGTCCTTCGCGATGCCGGGCCTTACTACGAGATTCGCGTGCTGGACCGACGGGGCCGTCCCTTTTCCCTGCCGGATCCGACACAGGCGCGCTATTTTGAGAGCATCGCCTATTACATTACCAATAGGCGCTTTGTTGAACCACCAGAAGAGGGGTTCCCTTCCTACAATGTGGATAAGGTCTGGGAACAAGTAAGTACCTACGCGAACATGCGCAGCCAACTAAGCAAGGAAGGAATTCGGGGTACGGACATGGAACAACGTCTGAGGGAGCTGGAACCCCCTCCCTGGTGGCAGGTGGTCAATTTTCTTGGTACCCGTCAAATGCAAGCCCACCCAACATATAACCGCATCGTAGCCGCGTGGACGCAACTGCGCGACGACTTTGGGGCACATTTGCGCACCTTTCTCGCCTTAGCAACCCGGGTGGAAGGCTATGACGAAATATTTCAAGCATGGCGACGTATGGCTAAGAATGCCGGCGTTCCAGACATTGTTACGGCCTCCCAATTGCTCAACCCGCACCAAGGCAAAGGGCAAAACCAACCAAAGATCGCGTCTATTCAACCCGGTAACATCAAAAGTCCGTGGCCTTTAGAATATCTCAAAGCCGCGGGTTTATGGGAAGCCGCATTTCCCCGCTTAACTACAGATACCAAAGATTGGAAAGTTTACATCCTGGCCCCGCGATACATCCGATTACGAGACATCCGTCAGGTATACAAGCAGTTCGCCCGTGTCCTCTGGCGGGAAGGACGGCGGGACGCGACCAGTCTCAAAACAGATATCACCAGCATCCTCCTCTTCTACAAAACATGGCTTGATTACGCGCTGGAACATGCAGATGACCCATATGTGCCCACGAACCCTGCGGTGGTTGTACACGGTTTCTACGCAGTTCAATTCAAGCTGATGAGTTCTAACGCCTATACCATGCTCAACCAATCCTTCCTGCGCCTACCCGGCTGGGGGCGGGTTATCCGCACCCGGGAGGATGTCCAGGCATGGCAAGGCCTTTTGGACGAACACTTGGCTGTTGTTCACAGTATTGACGAAAGCCACAGCGATGGATATGACTTGCTCAGGCATTACCGGGACTTCATCGCAGGAGAGAAATGGGAATCATTCTTCACCTTTACTCTGGGCTATGCCCATTACATCATGCAACGGCTGGCCCAAAACAAATACGTAGCCCTGTTCACAACACATAATTTAAGGAGGTTGCTCATGGCCGGACCCAAAGAATTCGCACGCATTGTAGAAAACAGCGGGTTTCAAAACGTGGCATACGCCATCCGCCACAGCACAGTAGTGCCCCAGTTTTGGAAAGCCCAATATAAGCAGGGCAAAACAAAAGAGCCCCCGCTGTACGAAGTTCGCTATGGCCTCGGCGCCGAGTTAAAGCGCAAGGCGGTGGTGAAAGAGGAATTCCTTACCGCACTGGCCGACTTCATCCACAATTACAACCAGGAAAACGCGCAACTCTTAGAGCGTACGGGGCGACAGATGCGCAAAGATGTGCGCACATCAGATCTGGAAGATATTACTCGTCTGGTGGATGAATTCGGTTCGGAAGTCGTCGCCTATTTACTTGTGGCTTATGGGTATGCCCGCGAACCGCGGGAGGAGATAACACCCGACGTCGTGACCACTGAGGAAACCGCAGAATCTTAAACAACCGAAAAAGGAGGAGTCACATGGCCGAGCGAAAACCTGTATACGCCCTATCCATTAGCGGTCGTCTAACGTTGGAAATGCACTCCTTGAACAACGAGGGAGGTGAAGGCAACCAGACGATGACCCGCATGGTGGCCCTCGTCACCCCAGACGGCCAAGTCCACAAGGTCAATGCCATCAGCGGCGATATGTTTAAGCACATTCAGGCAGAGCATTATTACCTTTTGGCCAAAACGAACCACCTGCCCTTGTGTGCGGGGTGCGCAACCTTCAGCGCAGAACGCATTCTCGGAGATAAAGAATTTATAACGGCGCTGAAGAGCGAAAAGTGGACCGACGAGGAGACTTTGAATCGCCTTCTTCAGAGATGTGCGCTGGATGATACCGAAGGGACGCTTATTGCTCAAGGGGCCCGATCCATTCCGCGCAAATCCATTGCTGAATTTTCTTGGGTGGTAGGGATTCCTGAGCACGTACGCACCGAATCCTACTTTCACGTGCGTTATGCCTCCGAACGGGGAGGCGATGAGGGAGTCAGCCAGCCTATTTTCCACCGACCGGCCTCCTCAGGCGTGTACGCGGCCGTCGCCACGTTTGAGATCGCCCGTATTGGGTTCAACGACGTCAGCCAAACGTATGCCATCGATGAGGCAGAGCGTCAACGCCGTTATGAAACATTCCTCAAAAGCGTTACATACACATACATTGAACCCAATGGGGCCATGCGTGGCACTCAAAATCCCCACATCCACGCGTTCAACGGAGTGATTACGATTAGCCACGGGGTAATGCCTGCACCGACTATCAGTCCCTTAGAGGAAGATTTTGTGGATCAGGTCACACGTATTGCTCAAAGTCTGGACCCAATTGGCGAGATTCTGGAGGTGAAGCGGTTTGAAAACATGGCCGAATTCGCAGCATTGATGCAGGACATCCTGGAAAGCACGCGGCCATACACGTTGTTCCAAGCGTAGGAGGGGTGTCATGCCTTGGCTCATCGCTGATTTTCGGCCTGTGGGCCTTTTCTCCCTCAAACACGGAGAAGCTACCTCTACCGGGGGAAAGAGTTTGTTGATCCCTACACCCTTCGCCATCCGCACGGCGTTGGTGGATGCAGCACTTCGGATTGAGGGGCACCAACAGGCCGAGGAAATAGTAACCTTGGTCAAAGGGTTAGAACTGGCCCTAAGTCCGCCTGAATACGTAGCGGTTAGCGCCCTGTTTGCCAAGGTCCTCAAACCGGAACGCGCGGACGCGGCTCGAGAACGAGCATTCCAGAAAACCATTGCCTTTCGAGAGTATGTGCAGTGGTGGGGTACATTGGGTATTGCGTTGGGAGGCAGTGAAGACACATTGGAACGAGTCACTCCGTGGCTGAAACACATCACTTACTTTGGCAAGCGAGGAAGTCTGGTTCAACTGGAGCGAGAACCCACGCTTCGCTCTGACCTTCCTTCCTCGTTCATCCGACTCCAGGGACCGGATTTAAAACAAGCGTTACCCGAAACATTCATGTTGGGCCTTATCCAACGGGTGGACGAATGGGGCTCAAATCTGTCCTGGGATCACCTGAACGTGTATAACCATAACACGAAAATTCGAGTGGGCAAGGAGCGCGTCCGCTTTGATGTTATCCTTCCCTATCGCATGACTCAATCCGGACGTGGTTTTACAGTGTACGAACGAACAGAAAATTAGCCATTAGCGGATAGCAGTTGGCAGATGGCGGTTGGCAGGGGGCAAATGGCTAACCGCCATCTGCTATCCGCTATTTGCTACCCGCTATCCGCCATCCGCTAACTGCTGGACAAAAACCGATCCACGGAGGATACAGTGATGACGCACACATCCAGCCAACCGGAGCAACCAAGAGAGCCGCTCTTCACCGTCTATCGGCTCTGGTTCACGGTCGAGGTACAGACGCCGCTGGAACTGCCGCCTTGGCCTGGATCCGCATTGCGTGGTGCGCTCCTGAGCGCGTTGCGGCGACACTATTGTATTGCCCCCGATGATCCCGACCCGGGCCACTCCATGCGCTGTCCCGTGTGCTGGCTGATGGCCCGGGAAGACCCCCAGTGGCGCTGGGGACGTACCCCCGCCCGCCCCTACACCATCGACCTGGACCCGGTCCACCACGCGCTCGGGCATCGCTATCAGCCCGGAGAACGCTTTGGCTTTGGGGTCACCCTCTTCGGCGTGGCTATTAACCTCCTCCCCTATCTCATCCTCGCCGTGCCCGAGATGGGCCGCACGGGAGTGGGGCGCCGCCTGGGAGAGAACAGAGGACGACGGGGACGGTTTACGCTCCACCAAGTGGAAGCCGTCCATCCGTTGACGGGGACGCGGCAGATAGTGTTACCCCCCGGGTCACGTACTGTGAACACGCCCACATTGGCGGCCACAGAACAGGATGTAATGGCCCGCTATGAAGAACTTCTGGCCCAAACCACGTCAAGTGGCCGAATACGCGTTCGTTTCCTCACGCCCACCCGCTTGGTGCACCAGAAACGCCTGGTGAAAGTGCCCGCATTCCGTCCTCTGTTCGGCCGCGCCCTGGATCGTGTGGAAGCGCTGTACAGCATGTACGGCGAACGTCGGGATTCCGCACAAGTGCCGGGGATGAACCCGGTTATGGATGTGCCGGGTTGGCTGCGTCGGGCGGAGGATGTGCGCTTAGTCGAATATAACGTACGGTGGGTGGATTTAAAAAGCGGGTCTCGGCGCACGGGACGCATGACCCCCACAGGCGGATTCATCGGAGACGCGGTATATGAAGCCGACACCTGGGAGGATCTCCTCCCCGTCCTGCTATGGGCCCAAGTCGTCCGTGTGGGAAAGGACGCGGTGAAGGGGAATGGGGAGGTAGCGGTTAGCGGTTAGCGGTTAGCAGTTGGCGGTTGGCGGTTGGCAATCAGCGGTTGGCAGGTGGCGATTAGTAGACTGTCGAGCATACGAGGGGGAAATGTGGGAAAGATGAGATCGCACCGGGATTTAGTGGTATGGCAACGAGCGATGAAGTTGGCAGTGGAGGTGTATAAAGCCACGGAAACGTTTCCGAAAAGGGAGGTGTACAGTCTGACGGACCAAATTCGACGAGCGGCTGCCTCTATTCCGGCGAACATCGCTGAAGGTCATGGACGTCGTACCGATGGTGCTTTTGCCCGCCATATCGACATTGCTTTGGGCTCTGCCGCGGAGTTGGACACACACCTCCTCCTCGCCCTGGAGATTGGATACCTATCTCCCGACCACCACCGCTCCCTGGAAGAGGAATTAACCATCATCACCAAGATGCTCCATGCACTCCTTAACAAGGTGCGGCCCAAACAGCCCCCGTAACCACCAACTGCCATCCGCCACCCGCCACCTGCTAGCTGCCATCCGCCAACCGCTATCTGCCAGAGGAGGACAAAATGGCCGTAATAAAACATCTTATCGTCGACCAATTCGGCACCCACGTGGGAAAGCACTCCGCGCGCCTACGGGTTACCCGTATAAAAACCAATGAGAAGGTGACAGAAGCGCCTTTGATTCACCTGGACACGGTGCTTATTGCCTCGCGCGGGGTGAGCATTAGCGCAGATGCAGTACGTGAATGCGCAGAACGGGGCATCCCCATCTTCTTCATCAGCAGCACAGGGACCCCGTACGCCAGTTTGTACAGCAGTCATCTAACGGGAACTATCGCTACCCGTCGAGCCCAGTTAAGAGCGTACGAGGACGAACGAGGCGTGGCAGTAGCCCGCGCGGTGGCTTTGGGTAAAGTGCTCAATCAAATCAATGTGCTCCGTTACCTGAGCAAAAATCGCAAAGAGAGTGAACCGGATGTTTTCGCTTCCATTCAAGAGAAAGTGCTAGAACTGACCGACATCGTCGCGGGATTAGAACGCATCACAGCCGGGCACATCGAAGATGTGCGGGACACTATCTTGGGCGCAGAAGGACAGGCCGCGCAGATCTACTGGCAAGGCATCAAGGAATTGCTGAAGCAGGATTTGGATTGGCCAGGCCGTCGCACGCGCGGCGCACGAGATGCCTTCAACCAGGCACTCAACTATGGCTATGGGGTTCTCTACGGTCAAGTGGAGCGCGCCTTGGTACTCGCGGGCCTGGATCCCTATGCGGGATTTCTCCACGCGGACCGTCCGGGCAAACCCAGCCTTGTGCTTGACCTCATCGAAGAATTTCGCCAGCAAGTCGTCGACCGTCCCCTGGTGGGCATGGTGAACAAAAAAGTGGCCTTGCAGCAGGACACAAGCGGCCATCTCACCTTAGAGACACGGCGTGCCATCGCCGAGAGAATCCTCAAACGCTTAGAAGGGAAAGTCCGCTACGAAGGCAAACGAACCACCTTACGCGTGGTCTTGCAAAGCCAAGCCCGACACCTGGCCACCTTCCTGCGTGGAGAACGGGACACATACGAACCCTTTGTAGGGAGTTGGTGAACGACAGCAGTTGGCGGATAGCAGTCAGCAGATAGTTGTCGCATCTGCCATCTGCCATTTGCCATCTGCTAACCGCTGATTGACAAAACCATGCGCTACATCGTCATATACGATATTCCTGACGACCGTATACGGATGAAAATAGCGGACATTTGCCTGGACTACGGGCTGGACCGGGTGCAATACAGCGCGTTCCTGGGCAAACTCACCCGAGGGCAGCAAAAGGAGATGGTGAAAAAACTCCGGCGGCAGTTAGGCAAGCGGGAGGGGAAAATCCTGGTCATCCCAATTGATGCCGGTGCGTGGCAAGAGCGCGTCGAAATCATCCAGGAGGAAGAAGAATGACACCTCGGTTAAGCGAGGAATTCCTAACTTTACCGGAGTTGGCCTTATCGGACGGCAAAGTCCCTTTGGTATTGCAGGTGACAGATATCAAACAGTGGCTGTACTGCCCACGCATCGTGTATTTCCGCTTCAACTGGCCAGCCGTGCGCCCAAGCACATACGGATTAGAGGAGGGGCGATTGGCCCACGAAGATTTTGAAAGTGCGCTCCGACGTCGGCGGCGACGCTTACGGGGGTTGCCGGAAGGGGAATGGGAATTCAACGTTTCTATCTACTCCACTCGTTTAGGCCTGAGTGGTCGCATCGACTTGGTCATCAAGCGGGAAGATGAACTCATCCCCGTCGATTTTAAGGATAGCACGAACATTAAAGCCCGACACTTCCGTCTCCAAGTTGTCGCCTACGCCCTTTTGTTAGAAGATACCCTCGACCTCCCCGTACGCCGTGGATTTATCTACAGTCTACCCCGGCGTCGAGCGGAGGAAATACGGATCACCACTCGTCTTCGGAACGAAGTACGACGCATGGTACAAGACATTGTGAACACCATTCAGGGCGAACATATTCCCCCGGGCCCCAAAAGCTTAGCCCCATGTGTTGCTTGCGAATTCCGTCGCTTTTGCAATGACAGGGTCTGAGAGCCATGATTTCTCAAATCGACACCTATCATCTCCATATTTTAAATACAACCACCCCTCAACGTGCAAAATGCTGCAAAAGAGCCCATTATGCTTTCTCAAATTGTGGGGTCAACCAACAAATACGCCATTTGCGAAAATGGCTTGTGAGAGCATACAATAAGGGCAGAGCACCTTACCAAACGGCCTACAGAGCGGCCCACAGAGCCACGAAAATGGGGAGAGGATACATAAATCCCTCCCTCTCTGGGGTTAAACACCTGTGGCCGCGAAGAACCACGATCCGCAGGGGATACTGAAAGTGGGACGCGCGGCGAGATGCTGTTTCTCATCAGCGAGCCGCGAAGAACCACGATCCGCAGGGGATACTGAAAGCGACTTGGAGGCCGCCGAGCCGTACATCCGACACCTGCCGCGAAGAACCACGATCCGCAG
>CAYPUG010000075.1:0-12970 GCA_964413905.1 uncultured Anaerolineae bacterium
TTTATAATAGCCCTCGGTGATTGGAGATATTTGGCCCATTCGTCTAGTGGACCAGGACACCGGCCTTTCAAGCCGGTAACAGGGGTTCGAACCCCCTATGGGCCACCATCAGGCCGGGCTCGTGAGGTGGACGCGGGCCCGGCTTTTCTCGTTGCGGAGGCGTCAATTATGCGCGGCACGCGACGCGGGCTGCTCGCTTTTTTACTCATTGTGCTCCTGATCGGTGGGGGGGTGTTTTGGCATAGCCATAAGCACCCTAAAGATCCTTACAAGGCTGCTGCTTACCACCTTGCCCGCCCTTATCGCTTCAGTATTCCCAAGTGGGAGGCCAAAGCCCTTCTTTCTGAGTCCTCGGAACGACTCCTCACACACCCACCGGCCCCGGAAAGTCCGGAAGCCCATGATTTGGTGGTGGATTACCTAAGAGTGGCACAGAAGATCGGTGCGCTAGAGGGAGACATTGAACGACTGGCCGCGATGAACCGTGGCGAGCCCGAGACCGAGGCGCGTATCCAAAAGATTCAGCAAGAAGTGGACCGATTGCGTGCCCTGCAGGAGGAGCGACGTCCTGCAGTGGAGCGTGTCCTGGAAAAGCAGGTATCCATTATCTTGGCAGAAGAACGTCTTGGGTGGCTGGGCAGAGCGTGGCCACCCATCGCGTTTCAATTCACCGAGCCACCATATTACTTCATCCTCTCCCCCCGGGATAGGATAGTGCTGCGCGTAGGCATACACCTCAAACCTCAATTGTCCCTGAAGACTCGCGAGACGCTGGAGGAACGCGCGGAACGTGAACTCCCGAACACCAGCGCCCTGGTGGAAAGTATTGGCGGATTTTCTACCTGGCCGACCATGATCATTGACCGGGCAAGCCTGGAATGGGTGCTGAGCACGATTGCTCACGAGTGGACCCACACGTATCTTATTGCTTTCCCGTTGGGGCGACATTATTACGATAATGGAGACATGTCGGCTATTAATGAGACGGTCGCCGACTTGGTGGGCAACGAGGTCGGACACAAGACCTTGGAGCGATTCTACCCGGAAAAAGTGCCGCTAACGCCCACGCCTGTACAGGCGCAGGTTCGCCCTGCACCGACGCCAACGCCCCAGCCTACGCCGACGTTTGATTTCACCCGGGAGATGCGTATTACTCGGGAGCATGTGGATGAATTGTTGGCACAAGGGAAAGTAGCAGAGGCCGAGACATACATGGAACAACGGCGCCAATTCTTCCTCAAGCACGGGTACTACATCCGGAAATTAAACCAAGCATATTTTGCTTTTCACGGAACATACCGTACCGGTCCTGCCGCGCCCTCACAGGACCCCATCGCCCCGCGATTGCGCAAACTACGGGCCGAAAGTCCTACCCTGCGGGATTTCCTGCGCACCGTGCGTGATATTTCTTCCCTCGACGACCTCATGCGCTTAGTTCCTGAACCGTAAAATGATTCTCGCCTTCCTGACGTTTTGGGGAATCACCCATGACTTGACATAAGAATACTAGTGTAAATCAGTGTGAGACCCATCATCATCCATCTCAGCCCGCCGGAAACCCGAGGTATCCTTGTGAGATTGAGGACGTCCTGCACGCCCTGCGGCAAACCCGGCGCCGCATGTCTCCACCGTTCTGTCGGTTTCTCATCTCTGTGCGAGCCTTCGGCGCAGGGCTTCCACGAGCGCGGCGGCCACCAGGAGCGCCAGCGCGAGCATACGGAGCCCCCACACGGCATAGCCCCTGGCTCGCTCCTGCCACGTGGGCGGCGGTGGCGCGAAGGGATCATCATCCTTGCGAGCCTCCAACGCCTCCAGCCGCACCTGTGCGGCAGCCAGCAGCCCGGCTACATCTTCGTCTACAAGTGCCATCTTTTGCACCGCGCGCACGATGCGGTGGAGCCGGGTGAACCAGGCGGTCCTTTTCGTCTCATCCCCGCGGCGCAGGACATCCGGCTCCGGCAACATGTGCCCCAGGGCCTCGGCCGCGGCCCAGCGCACGTCTTCATCCCCCAGGGCCTGAATGAGGTGGGGCACGGCCTGAGGGTCGCCGATTTTCCCCAGGGCCTCGGCCGCGGCCTCGCGCACGCGCCAATCTTCATCCCCCAGGGCGCGGAGGAGGTGGGGCACGGCCCGGAAACCCAGGGGGACGATGGCCTTAAACGCCCGGCTGCGTATAATGCGCGTGAGGTGCCAGCGGGACGGGCACAGTGGGTACATGCGCAGGCGATTTATCCCGCGGGGGAAGACAATAGCCTCCGCGGCCCCCACGTCTTTCTCGTCCAGGGACCCGGCCAGGAGTAACAGGGGCTCCCGCCACGCGGGCAGGTGCAGCCGCGGGCGCAGGAAGCGCCAGTCCCCCTCTCGGTTCGCCTCCCAGGCGCGGTGCAGCCGCCGGGACACAAAGTACTCCTGGAAGGTGGTATGGCTGAACGCGTACAGGTCCCCCACCCGCACCACCAGACCCATCCGCTCCCGCACCACTTGCAACATCTCCTCGCCCCGCGCGGTGTCCTGCTCCGCGGCCAGGGCCGCCACCACGCTCCCTTCGTCGCGTGCGCCCTCCATGTGCATGCGCCAGGCCAGTTCCTCCAGCGCGGCGAAGACCGCGTCCTTCCACTCCACGGGCGCGCCCCGGTAGCGCACGGCCCGATCCCAGAGGTCCTCCAGGTAAGCCTCGTACAGGCCGGCCCGGGAGTGGGCTACCTTCCCTTCTTTCAGGTAGGCCACGACGGCCAGGCGCAGGATGAGGGGGTTGGTGACCAGGTTGCGCAGCGCGGGGCGTTCCTGCAGAACGGCCAGCAGCGCCTCTGCCCGCGCCGGGGCCTCTGCCTTGCGGTCGGGGGCCAGCACCTGCAGCCAATGCTCCAGGAAGGGCCGGGCCTCTTCCACGTCGCGGAAGGGCTTCAGCGTGTACTCGCGGAAGGGTTCGCCCCTAGCGGTGTACCCCGCGGGCCGGGAGGTCACCACCACCCGGTTGCCCCGGTCCTGAGCGGCGCGGGCAAAGCGCCGGATCTCCTCCACGGTGACATCCCGGTGCGTGGTCACCTCGTCCAGCCCGTCCAGGAGGACCAGAAGGCGCCCGGATTCCCACCACGACTCCAGCAGGAAGTAGGCCCTATCCTGGGGATCCTGAAGGTGCCCGGCGATTTCCTCGGCCAGCGCGTGCTTCAGCCGGGGCGATTCCCACTTATCCTTCCCCAGGCCCTCCGCCAGCACGCGCAGGTCCAGCCGCACGGGGATACGGTCCTCGTCGAAGCCCAGGCGCTCCTGGGGCCAGCCCTCGTCCCGGCGGGCGAAGCAGAGGCCGATGAACTGGAGGGTGGTGGTCTTGCCCGCACCGGGCTCGCCCAGGATGACAAGAAAGGGCGCTTCCTGTAGGGCCTGGCCAACGGGGACAGGTTGAGGAGGCTTTTGAGATTCTTCCCCTTGTTCACCCCTCTCTTTGGAGGTTAGTCCCGCCCGTTCCAGGCGCTCGCGCGCCTCTTCGGGCAGGTCGCCGGGGCTGTGAAGCGGGCCGCGGCGTTCTCGCCGCACGGCCTCGAGCATGACGTACACCTGCTCCAGGGGTACACCCTCCTCCAGGGTGGCCCACGCGCGTTCAACCCGGTGGAGATAAGAGTGTTCCAGGTCCGCGAGGTTCACGAACGCGCCTCCTGTGCTTCAATCGGGGAGACCATCCCCGATACCCGGTAAGCATCCAATCGGCTGGCCACGTGCGCGGGAACCCGGCCTCGCAACCACGTTCCTTGTTCCGTAAACCGTTCATCCTCCACAATGCCCGTGCGGTGGAAGAGCACGACCAGGTCATTGCGCTCGTAGGGAATGTGAACTCGCACAGGGACCAACCGTTCTTGCAACGCCTCCTCCACCCGACTAAGAAGTTCCTCCAGCCCCCACTTCTGAGCAGCAGATATGGGAACCCCGCCGGGAAATTCACGCACCCGTGCGTCCCGCTGTTCAGGTGGGATAAGGTCGATTTTGTTCAAGGCCATGACCACGGGGATATGATCCGCTTTCAGTTCCCGGAGCACGTGGTTGACCGTGGCAATCTGACTATGCGCGGCCGAGTGTGTAATGTCCACAACATGGATTAACACATCCGCCTCACGGATTTCCTCCAACGTCGCCCGGAACGCGGCCACCAGTTGCGTGGGCAACTTCTGAATAAACCCGACCGTGTCGGTGACAAGGATTTCCTGGCCTCCAGGAAGGACAACCCGACGGGTTGTGGGGTCCAAGGTCGCGAAAAGCTTGTCATCCGCGTACACTTGGGAATCCGTCAGGGCGTTCAACAGCGTGGATTTCCCCGCGTTCGTGTAACCCACCAAAGAGACGACCGGAATTTCGGCCTCCTTACGGCGTTTACGGTAGAGTTCCCGATGCGCCCGGACTTCTTCCAGTTCCTTGCGCAACTGAGCAATGCGCTTCTTGATCTCCCGCCGGTCCACCTCCAACTGCGTTTCCCCCGGACCCCGCAAACCGACACCGCCAATACCGCCCCGTCCGGCAGCCCCGCCAGCCTGACGGGCCAGATGGGTCCAGGCCCGGGTTAATCGGGGTAACCTGTAGATATACTGGGCCAACTCCACCTGGAGAACCCCCTCTTTTGTCTGTGCCCGCTGAGCGAAAATGTCCAAAATAAGCGCGGTGCGGTCTAAAACCTTGATCTCTTCGCCCAGAAATTCCTCCAGTTCTCGCTGCTGCCGGGGGGAAAGTTCTTCGTCAAAAATGACCACATTTGCACCTGTGGCTTCTACCAGCAATTTTAATTCCTGGAGTTTGCCCTTGCCGATGAGAGTGGCAGGATGGGGACGATCCAAATGCTGTGTAATCTCCCCAACTACTTCCAGTCCCGCGGTTTCCGCCAAACGGGCGAGTTCTGCCATACTTTCAGACAAGGTAAAGGTCGAACGTCTACGCGGTCGCTTCCGTTCAACCCCGACCAAAATGGCTCGTTCCTGTGGGTTTTGTGTAGGTAACAATCGCGTGCGTTCGCTCATTCCACCTCCCTCATTCGTCTTTGCCCAAAAGTCGGTATCATTGCCTCATGCGCTTTTTAAACCAACGTACGTACACGGAGTTTCCCGGGGTGTAAACCGAATATAGGACTTTTGGCCTATTGCTCTCCCGTGGTATAATGATAACAGAAAATCGTGTGCAGTGATAACATCGTCGCTCACATCGAGGCAACCTATGAATGTTCATGTTCGGTTGTTCTTAAGCACGTTACTTCTCGCGCTCAGTTTAGTTGTAGGACACATTGTAGCGCGCCATGGTGGTCAAGAAGTCCGCGCTGCCAAGAGTCTTCCCCCGGTTGAATTCTACGGCCCTATCAAAGAGTTACCTCCCGGCCGTTTGGGACGATGGATTGTTGGGACAACACCGGTGGTCGTCACCTCTAAAACACATGTGGATTCTACCAGGGCGTCTATAGCCATCAACCGGTGGGCTCGAGTACGTGGTTCTTATCAAGATGACAGGCTATACGCAGATTCCATTGTTGCCTTACCCGAGCAATCTGTGCCCCGAACCGTGGATATGCACGGAATTGTGCAGAAAGTCATGGGACAAATATGGATGGTCTCGGGGCATCAGGTACGTATATCCCCCACTACGTCCATTGAAGGTAGTGTTCCCCCTCACGCGGGCGTTGTGGCCTCGGTAGAAGGTTACCTAGACGGAAATATTGTTGTTGCCCGGCGCATCACTTTGCGCCGGCCGGAAGATGAAGAGCGGGATGTGGAATTTCTCGGTCGCTTGGAAAGAGTGGATGGAACAACGTGGATAGTGAATGGATTAGAGGTACATGTTCAACCCCACGTTAAGCCTCCGCCTATAGGAAGTCTGGTGGGCATTCAAGGCCATTTGTCCGGTACTCGCGTGTTGGCGAATAAAGTCGTTCAGGATGTTGCTCCGCGTGTGTCGTTGGACGGTTGGCTTATTGAAACCCAGCCCAATCAACATGAATGGCATGTTCTCGTTCACAAAGCGGATGCTGCCCGCACAGTTCGTGTACGCCTCGCGTCGGACACACCGGTTGATGAGCGAATGGGTTTGGTGCAGCCAGGGGCCCAAGTGGAGGTTTTGGGACACGAGATCACCCAAGACGTGATTCAAGCAACGTTTGCGCGTGTGCTGAAACCGCGCCACGCGTATGTGACCGGCACGCTTATCTATATCCCAGAAGACCGGTTTGCGTATCCCTGGACGGTGTTCAAACAGACATCGTCTGAAAGTCGAGCAGATAAGAGTGAAGAAATTCAAATTCGCATTCGCCCCACAACCGTTTCCGATCGCCCCTTCACCGAATTTTATGTCGGCGAACGTGTGGCTATCTCCGGTATTCCACAGGAGGATGGAACGATTGAGGTGTTGATGATTTCGCACAGTAAACGATAATGTCCGCATACGTTCGTACAATTTCGCCGAAGATGATGCAGTCTGTCCATCGTCCTGTCGCGTTTTCGCTACAGGAACATCTCGCCACCCTAGTACGGGAAGAGCCTCTGCTTCGTCCCCCCGGCCTTGTCGGTGGAATTGATGTCAGTTACTATGGCCCCAACGCGCGTGCTGCGGTTGTTGTCATGACATTTCACTCCCGGGAGATCGTGGCTACAGCCACATATGAAACGACCACATTGGTCCCTTATGCTCCGGGGTTACTGGCGTGGCGCGAGTTACCGCTTATGCTCGCCGTCCTGGATCGCTTAGGATTTCTTCCAGACGTTCTCTTATGTGACGCACAGGGACGGGCGCATCCCCGGCGGTTGGGATTGGCTTCGCACCTGGGCGTTCTTTTCAATCATCCTACTATCGGTTGCGCAAAGACGCGGCTGGTAGGGACTTTCACGGATTTAGCGGAGCACCGGGGGGCTGTCGTCCCGCTGGTTGATGGGGAAGAAGTTATTGGGGCCGTCGTGCGGACACGCGCCCATGTCCGGCCTGTCTATGTCTCCGTAGGCCACCGCATTACCCTGGAGGAAGCGACAAGCATTGTTGTACAACTTGCCCGTTACCGGATTCCCGAACCGCTTCGCATGGCGGACGCGCTGGCCCGCACAGGGCAAATACCACAATTTACCTTTCCCTTAACGGGCCCATAGGCGCTTCCAGACCTTGAACCGCGAACTCTCCGTGTTCTTTTGAGCGGACAGAAATGATTTAGTAATGTGATAGCCTTCCTGAAACAGCGCCTCCGTCCTGTTGAAATCCCATATGGCAACGGGTTCGGCCGGTAGAAGGTGAATGAAGTGTACGGGAATACCTTTTTCGCGGGCTAACACAAGTTCCAATTCGGTTTGGCGGTAAGACATAAGATAAATAAGTCGCATGAACGTACCCGCTATGCCTCGAATTTGCGTTCCAATAATCCGATCATCATCCAATGCCAGCGCGTAAATTTCTTTAGCCCCCCATTCAATAGCCACTTGAATGGGCACATTACTTACCGAACCGCCGTCAATAAGCGAACGTCCCTTAATATCCAAGGGAGGAAGCCAGGGCACCAGAGCGGTTGACGCTAAAATACCTTCCAAAACACGGTCTTCCGGGTCCTCGCCGTAGACTACCATATCGTATGTGTACATGTCTGCAGCGACCATCCCCACGCGGATGGGCAAGTCCTGAAAGCGTAATTCGGGAGGTAAGCCGTGTTTGAAGAGAAATTCCCGTAAGTGTGCCTGATGCACTTGAGCAGTTCGTCGGAAGAAGGAACGCATCAAGGACCACCAAGACTGTGAGGGGAGAATATTCGCATCCTTCGCATCCCTCCACGCATCTTCAAGACGGGCCAACCCGGCCATGTTGAGCCCGTACGTGGCCAAGGCCCCTGCATTCAAAGCGCCCACCGATGTGCCGATCATCATGTCCGGTTGAATGCCTGCTTCCATTAGCGCTCGCAGGGCCCCAACCTGTAACGCTCCCCGAGCCCCTCCTCCCCCAAGCACAATAGCCACACGTTTGTGCGCCATCTCTGTTCCCTCTCTACATGGATTTTCCCTGCAAAAATTCGTCCGTCCCTGTAAGTGTTGTCTCTTTGAAAAAACCTATGGGAGAACCGTGAACTCCGCCGTCTCGGTCACGGTGAGACCTCCGGGTAATCGTACGTCAACCCGAAGGGTATGGTGACCTTTCACAAGGGGCCACCACAGGCGATACGGTGCCCTCCTTTTCATGCCGACCATCTGGCCGTCCAGGAAGAAAAACGCGCTGCTCCCTTCGGGAACATGCACCTGTAATGGCAACATCTGTTCTTCAGCAGGAATGTCAGGATCTAAGCGATATGTTGCACCATCCTCCGGTGATTGCAAAAAGTGAAGCGCCCGTTGTTCTCCTTTCGGGATCTCCGGGGATGGGGAAGGAGATAGATGATGCGTTTGAGAAGGGGGTTCAGATGTGGCGGATACCGTTATTAGGGATGATATTAAAGGTTCTGCACGGAGGTAGGTTGTGCCCGTGATGATGATATCTTCGGAACAGTGGGCTTTTTCCGCCATTTGGCGCCAACACACACGAACGCGTTGAACGCCTGGAGGCCTGGGAAACGGTCGGACGGCTATGCCCTTGTGCGCGACGTTCATCACTGCATGCCATATGGGCGCTGCCCCGGTCAAACCGCTTAAATGGACCATGGGGGTACCGTCCCAGTTTCCAACCCATACGCCGGTTACCCGTTGAGGGGTATACCCCAACGTCCACGCGTCCCGCCAATCTGTTGTGGTCCCGGTCTTCACCGCGGCCGGTCGGTCTAATTCTAAAGGGGTGTTCAGTCCAAATGTCGGTATTCGCGCGTACCGATCACTCAAAATGTGCGTTACAAGATAAGCAACGCGGGGATCTAGAACGGGTTTGGCGATGTGTGTCTGAGTGGGGATGGGGACAGGATGAAGAGATCCCCCCTCTTGGTGGCGCGATACTTTCAGAATAAGACGGGGTGATAGATACGTGCCTCCGCGCGCAAAGGTTGCATACGCGTTTGTAAGGTCAAAGAGAGAAACTTCTCCGGCTCCGAGAGCCAGGGAAAGCCCCGGGTGCGGGTGTTCGGCCAACGAGGAGAGCCCTAAATCTCGACAAAATGCTAGAAACCGTTTTAAACCCACATACTCTAACGCTTTGACGGCAGGAACGTTATAGGAAGCAGCAAGGGCTTCGCGCACGCTGACCACGCCGTGCCACTTGAGGTCGTAGTTTTGGGGCACATAGCGGGGCTTCTGGGCATCGACAAATTGGGTGAGTTCGTCCAGAACCAACGTCGGAGGGGCCCATGGCTTAGGAAGGTTAGGCGCAAATACGGCCGCGTAGACAATGGGCTTGATGGCAGAGCCGGGCTGGCGCAGAGCGAGGGTTGTGTTCACTGCTCCCGCGTTGGTTTTGTCAAAGTAGTTCGGGCTACCTACTAGGGTGATGATCTCGCCTGTGGGGACATCTAAGACTATCACACCGGCACTTGTGACACGCCGTTCCGGCGGGGCATGAGGATCGTGGTTCAAGCGATAGAGATGGGCATTGACAATGTGTTCTGCATGTTGTTGGAGGTCCAAATCCAACGTGGTGGTGATCACCCAGCCCCCCGCCCGTATTGCATCTTCACCGAACCAAGTTTCCAACTGATTCTGAACCATCATAACGAAGTGCGGAGCCTGGATGGGAAAGGGTGTCGCGGCAAATGCCAGGGGTTCCGCCAGTGCCCGCATATACTCTTGATGAGATATCATTCCTTCAGTGAGCATGCGCCGGAGGACCACACGCTGGCGGTGTTGCGCTTGTAACGGATGGATGGTGGGATCCCATACGGCCGGCGCCTGGGGTAGACCGGCAAGGAGTGCGCATTGGGCTAGGTCCAGGTTCCGGGCGGATGTGTTAAAGTAGGCATGGGCCGCGGCTTCAATACCAACGGCGAAATGGCCGTAATAGGCATGATTGAGATAAAGTTCTAAAATCTCATTCTTGGAGAAGTGGCGTTCCAAACGAAAGGCTAGCCACGCTTCCTTTATTTTTCGCCGAAGGGTGCGTTCATAGCGTTCTTCCGGTGATAATATGGCTATACGGACGAACTGCTGGGTTAAGGTGCTGGCGCCTGTAAAGGGCGTTCCATGCATAATGTGATGGTATATACTGCGGAATATTGCCACCGGGTCTACCCCCCAGTGGGTGTAAAAACGGGCATCTTCTGTAGCAATAGTTGCCTGGATACACGTAGGTGCAATGTCTGTCAAGGAAACAGGACGCATCTGAGCGCCTTGGGGGTCGGTCCACTCGTACAGCAACCGGCCCTTGCGGTCGAGGATAAGATTGGATGGCGTCGCGGTAAAGTGGAACTTCGGCGGGGGGAGTAAGTAGGCTGTCAGATATATCCCCGGCAAAGCAAGAATACCGATAATAAAGACAACCGTCCACAGATGACGCATGTTTTTCATGCCTTACCCTACTAACCACCGGCCTAAATGCAGTACAAGGGAAGGGAATAACCCCAAGATGATAATCGTCATGCTGAGCAGCCAGAACCCCCATCGAGTGATGCCTTCTTCACGCGGTAACAGTGGGGTATCCAGTGTGCTCCACAAGACGGTTAACGCCCGTCCGAGCCCAATAAGAAGCCCTATGCTTCCTAGAAGCATCAGCCATAATGAGGCGCCACGGATTTCCATGGAAGGCATGATCCAAAGAAGCCATCCCCCCGCGGTGAACGGCAATCCTGCCAAGGTAGCAATACCTAAGGTCCAAAGGAGAACCCCCCAAGTGCGTCGTCTGGCCCATCCTTTTATGGATGCCAACATCGCTAATGGTGCGCCCGGTAGGAATGAGAGCAAACCCACACTGACACTGACTATACCTATTAAACGTACGGCCATTGTCCATCGGATAATATCCAAATTGTTGGGATAGGTGAGCCATAAGAGTAAACTGAGGGCCCAATTGAAAGCCAGGGCATATCCGCTCAGGCGGCCTATATGACGGTGAGCCAGGCCTCCAATGCCTGCCCAAATAAGGGTTAGATAAGCCATCGTTTCCAGGAATGGGGTGGCCCTCCATAGAGATTCTTGATAAACTGATGTGCTTTCAATACGGTATAGCACAATAAGGAAGAGCACCGTGTGAGTCCATAACCCCCACAGAAGCCCAAAGGGTTGCCCTTCCTCGGCAAGATGGACACCACCCACATGAAATGGAGCCAGATTGCTGAATCCCAGCAGAAACAGCGTAATGATATGAACGCGCCAAGGTGTAATATCCAGTGTCTCTTGAGCAAGGAGGGCAAACAGGAGTATTGCGGAGAGCATTGGCAGGAGAAGCCATTGCCACCCTAATCGGGCTGAGGTAGGCCATCCCCCATATGCCACCATTAGAGCACCAATGGCCCAAAGGGCAACCCCCCATCCCCAAGCCCAAGGGGAGATAATGCTCACCGCTACAAATAGAGTAATGAAACCGACGGCTAACCAAGAGATTGTTTCACGTAAAGGGGGCACCACGAGGGAAGCCATACTGCCGATGATAGCCCCCGCGAGGGCCAAATGTATGCCTGCACGGGCAACGTTATCTGTATGCAACACAAGGCGGCCTATGCGTAGTGGCTGATCCATGTGCACAATGGTATGCTGAAGCAAAATAATCGACCCACTTGTCGGCCAGGTGTGTATCATCCACGTCAGAAGCACAAGGCCCCCCAACCAGACGATAGCACGTAACATAGAAACCCATCGTGTTGCCTTTACCAAGAACAAGAGAAAAGTCAAGAACAAAAAGAAGAAAGTAAAACCTTCCATTATCTTCTTTCTCCGGATTTGAGAATAGCGTGTGCAGAAATACCGCTGCTTGCAAGGCCCATACCTCCAATGAGCCCGACCGACACGTCTAGAATCGTGAGTGGAAGAACCCAATCCGTCGGTATGGGTAAGGAACTCAGCACAAAGACCATCGCGTTCAGCAACGATAAAAGACCGAGTGTTGTATGAAGAAGGTCCCCACCGGTGGTCAAGAGTACAATACCGGCACCCAATAAGATAATGGTGGCCTGTAACATGGAGGTTGGGATGGGCATGGGTGCAAGATAGGGATACAGTTGCCATGTTGCTAATCCATAAAGAGCCAGAAGAGGTACCCTTAAGAAGGGACTATAAGGTCGTGTTTGATAAATCCCATGGGGCCATCGTCGTGCGCCAAACCACAAAATAGATCCCTCTAAAGCCATGGCGACAGTACGGCTGAGTGCCCAAGGTGTTGGCCATACGGTGAGCAAAAGGAACCCGTTAGTTATGCCGAGGTCCGCCCATCCAAGCAATGAAAGTCGCCAATCATCCCAAAGAATCATAAAGAGCGTCCCGACGAGCATGAATGCCAGTAAGGTTGCGTGGTTTTGAGCGATAGCAGATTTGATGTTGTAGATGTTCCAGTAGCTCATAGGTGCTCCCACATGTTTCACTTTATTCCTATCGCGATGAGCGCCCCGAGGAATAACCAACCCAACCAGCCGGGGCCTTCAATAAGGTATAGAATGCCGCCGATGGCGGTGTGGAGCCAATGAAAAATGCGACTTACTAAAGTCTCACCCGGTGTGAGAAAAATGATGTGTTGGAGCGTGTGGTGACCGAGTTGGGTCCCTGCAATGATGCGGCTGTGTTGCCATGCGAGGAGTGCTCCGGTGGTTAGAGGGATGAGAGTGATGTAGATGTAGAGTGTTATTGGGGATAGCATATTGGCTACGCGCAACCCCCTCCCCCACCACAATATCCCTCCCAAAAACGCCCCCCCAATTCCAATCCCTGCCAACACTCCCCTCATTGAGCGCCGCGTGAAGGAGTCAGGGTTCTCATGCTCTTCCACACTCAACAGCAACGCCGTTAAAACCAAAGCGTCCCCCAAAAGCAAAATAAAGCCCACCCCAAGGTGCCATGACCAAATGTGGTATAACACAACACGGACGCCCCCCCCCACCGCCCCAGCCCCCCCCCAACCACTCAAAGACCCCCGA
>CAYPUG010000076.1:0-12941 GCA_964413905.1 uncultured Anaerolineae bacterium
AGGGGATGCCTCGGGCCGCAAACGCGGCTTTGACCCGTTCCAGGGCCACGGCTTCGATCTCCTCACGAGTGCCCACCGCACTGTACTCCATGATGACGCCTCGACCGTCCGGGCTCAGACCCAACGCGACCGCAGCAGCAATGGTCTGTCCGGGGACATCGCTGTCTATACGCGCGTACACGGTGGGGACTAAACTCCCAACAGGAAACTCCCTGAGAGGAACCAATCGGGCGCCTTGGGGGACAATGGAACTCACTTTGATGAGATTGAGGTCTGCAATACCCGCATCGGCCAGCGCGTTGTCAAACGCGACCAGTTCGTCCATGCCCTCCGCGTGGCCCGAAGTGAGGGATACGTATTTGGGCAAGGTGATCATCGGCTCATTTCCCCCTTTTGCTCTCATCGGATGGATGGGCAAAACACGTCGCACCGACCCAGTGTCAAGGTCCGGTAACAACGTAGGCCCGCTACATTTTCCCCAACTTACACCTTGAAGTAAAATTTTGAGGTTGAGGCGAACAGAGAACGCTATTTTGTAGATGAAAGGAGAAGAGAGTGTCGGTTTGGATATATGTCGTTATTCTAGCCACATTAATTATTTTGCACGAATTGGGGCACTTTTGGGCGGCACGACGTAATGACATCGAGGTCGAGGAATTCGGCTTAGGGCTGCCACCCAAATTGATTTCTTTGGGACGGTGGCAGGGGACGGAGTTTACGTTGAACCTGCTCCCCATTGGGGGGTTTGCGCGCATGAAGGGAGAAGACGCGGACGCGGGCCCCGGGAGTTTCTGGAGTGCTCCTGCCCGAGCCCGGGCGATGGTGCTGCTGGCCGGCCCGATGATGAACATCCTCACGGCCATCTTAGCCCTGGTCATCGCTTACAGCGTAGTCATCCCAGGTAACGGCATTTGGATCTTGGAGGTCGATCCTTCCTATCCGGCAGCAGCCGTGGGAGTACGCCCTGGAGATGTGATTGAGCAAATTGATAATCATCCGGTACGTACTCGAGAGGAATTGATCCGGTTTATCCGCCAGCACCAAGACTCCCCCACCACATTGGTGCTTCGCCGCGGGCGGGATCGTCTGACCGTACAGGTGCGCCCCCGAGTGGATCCGGACGGCGTACCTCGCATTGGAGTCCTGTTGGCCGCCCGATTACCCCTGTGGAAATCTCCTTGGTATGCGCTTAAGGAATTAGGATACTTTGCCTGGGGGGTGCTCCATTTGCCTGCAGCCCTCATACGGGGGCATATCAGCGCATCGGAGGCGCGTCCTCTAGGACCGGTGGGCATTGGTCGCGTCTTTGTGGATGTGGTGCGCCAACAGCCGACTCCGTTAGTACGATTATTTACCATTTTGCGGTTAACGGCTATCATCAGTTTTGCGTTAGGACTCACGAACTTATTGCCTATTCCTGCCCTAGACGGAGGCCGCCTGTTGTTTGTTCTGCTGGAAATTCTGCGCAAAGGCAAACGGGTAAGCCCGGAACGGGAGAGCCTCGTTCACTTGATCGGCATGGCCCTGTTGCTGATGCTCATGGTTATTATCACGTATTATGACCTACGTTATCCTCCACACGTCTAAAGGAGGAACGATGACCATGTATGTCACTCATCATGCGGATGTGGATCCGGTGAACATGTTGCCGGGCGTGGAACGCCGCACACTGGCCGTGACCGACCGGATAATGTTGTGCGAATTCCATATTAAAGGGGGAAGTGAGGTTCCGATCCATGCCCATCCCCACGACCAGGCCGGGTATGTGGTCTCCGGCGAAGCCATAATGATTATCGACGGCAGGGAATATGTGTGCGGCCCAGGCGACGCGTACGCGATTCCCGGAGGCGTGGAACACGGGGCCCGCTTCCGGGTGGACACGGTCATTGTGGATGTATTCTCCCCACCGCGGGAGGATTACTTAGATAATAAATAAAAGAAAACGTGCGGTGTTCTCCATCGGGAGCCGAACACCGCACGTTAGAGTATGTACAGCACGATATGCATGTCAATCAGACGATTCGCCATCCATTTTTAATTCGTCGAGAGGAGTTATTATGGCCGACAAATACATTCCCCAAGAGATCGAACCCAAGTGGCAAAAACGCTGGGAGGAAGACAAACTCTACAAGGCGGAAAAGGATCCCTCAAGGGAGAAATGGTATTACCTGACCATGTTCCCTTATCCCAGCGGGGATCTGCACATGGGCCACTGGTACGCGATGACCCCGTCGGACGCGCACGCGCGATATTTCCGCATGCGCGGGTACAATGTCATGTTCCCCATGGGCTTTGACGCGTTCGGCCTTCCCGCGGAGAACGCGGCCATCAAGCGGGGCATCCACCCCAAGACATGGACGTATCGAAACATCGAGCGCATGCGCAAGCAGCTCCGCTCCATGGGCGCGATGTTTGACTGGGATCGGGAAGTGGTCACCTGCGACCCGGAGTACTACAAGTGGAACCAATGGTTTTTCCTCAAATTCCTGGAAAAAGGCCTGGCATACCGCAAGAAGGCCCCGGTGGATTGGTGTCCCACGTGCAAGACCACACTGGCCCGAGAGCAGGTCATCGGTGAGGAGCGGGTGTGCGAGCGCTGTGGTACACCGGTCATTAAGCGCGATCTGGAGCAATGGTTCTTCAAGATCACCGCGTACGCGGAGGAACTGCTAGACTTCTCGAAACTGGATTGGCCGGAACCGGTCATCGCTCGGCAGCGCAATTGGATCGGGCGCAGCGAAGGCGCGGAGGTGTATTTCACCACCGAGCAGGGTGATCCCATGCCCATCTTCACCACCCGACCCGACACCCTCTGGGGAGTGACGTTCATGGTCCTCGCGCCCGAGCACCCTCTGGTAGAGAAGGTGACCACGCCGGATCGGAAAGCAGAGGTGGAAGCGTATGTGACCGCGGCCCGACGCATGTCTGACATCGAACGCGAATCCACAGAACGGGAGAAGACGGGAGTTTTCACCGGCGGCTACGCCATAAACCCGGTGAACGGCGAACGGGTGCCCATCTGGGTTGCGGATTACGTGCTGATGACTTACGGCACGGGCGCGATCATGGCTGTGCCCGCGCATGACCAGCGAGACTTTGAGTTCGCCAAGAAGTACGGTCTGCCCATCAGGGTGGTCATCGCCCCCCCTGAATGGGAAGGGGAAGATCTAGAGGAAGCATACACCGGGCCGGGCATTATGGTGAACTCCGGGCCCTTCGACGGGACTCCCGCGCCGGACCCGGCCATCCGTAAGGTGACGGAATGGCTGGAGGAACAGGGCATCGGCAAGTTCGCGGTGAACTACCGTCTGCGAGACTGGCTTATCTCCCGACAACGATATTGGGGCACGCCCATCCCTGTGGTGTATTGCGAGAAGTGCGGCATCGTTCCTGTACCTGAGGAGGATCTCCCGGTGATCCTCCCGGAAGATGTGGAGTTCAAACCCACCGGCGTCAGTCCCCTCACTTATCACGAGGAATTCCTGCACACCACCTGTCCCAAATGTGGTGGCCCCGCGCTGCGGGAGACAGACACGATGGACACGTTCGTGGACTCCTCCTGGTACCAATACCGATACCTCAGTCCGCATTACGATGAAGGTCCGTGGGATCCCGCAGAGGCGGAATACTGGTTGCCCGTGGATCAGTACACAGGGGGCATCGAACACGCGACCATGCACCTGCTCTACACCCGATTTTTTACCAAAGCCCTGCGCGATCTGGGGCTGGTGGACCTGGATGAGCCCATGATCCGCCTGTACAACCAGGGGGTCATCTTGGGTGAGCCCCGGGATGGGGATTTTGTGATCGTGGAGGGCGAATGGGAATCCGAGGAGGCCAACGCGTTCCACGCGGTGCGCATTCGGGCCATTCGAGACAAGGAAAAACCTGAGCCCGCGGTGGGACCCGATTTTATTCAAGGGGAAGTGTACGCGCGGGATGAGGTCAGTGTGCGGGTGAACGTGGGCGGCGGCCGTTTCATCATTGTCCACGTGGATGAAGGCACAGTTATCGATATCCCCGGTGTGCCCGAGGCCACGGTGATGAACTTGATCTACCACCTGGACGCAGAAAAAATGTCCAAGTCCAAGGGTAATGTGGTCGCGCCGGACGAGTTAGTCGCCAAATACGGTACAGACACGGTGCGCGCGTATCTGATGTTCGCGTTCCGCTGGGAGCAAGGGGGCCCTTGGAACTCTAAGGGCATTGAGGGAACCCACCGCTGGTTGCACCGGGTGTGGAATCTCATCCTGGAGGACCCGCAGGTCAAACGAGAAGCCACGGAACAAGAAATTAAAAGCCTGCGCCGTAAAACCCACCAGACAATTAAGCGAGTCACCCAGGACATGGAGGAGTTCGCGTTCAATACGGCCATCGCCGCGCTGATGGAGTTGACGAATTTGATGATAAAACTCAAGGAGACGAGCGCGGTGCACACGGACGCGTGGACCGAGGCCCGGGATACCCTCATCTTACTCATGGCCCCCTTTACACCCCACATCGCGGAGGAATTGTGGGTGCGTACAGGACACGAGTACAGCGTACATCAGCAATCCTGGCCCACGTGGGATGAGGAACTGACCAAGGAAGAGACCATTGTTCTGGTGGTGCAGGTCAACGGTAAGGTGCGGGATAAGATCCAAGCCCCCGCGGGATTGGATCAGGAAGAAGCCCTGAAACTCGCACTCGCCAGCAAGAAAATTCAAAAATACGTCAACGGGAAGGAGATCCGCCGGGTCATCTTCGCCCAGGGTCGGATTTTGAACATTGTGGTGAAATAACGAGGGGTATCATCTCGCCCCCAAAAGCAGAACATCATCACGTTTTCAGCGTCAAAAGCGCGAAAACGTGATGATGTTCTTTCCCCCTCATAACTCCAGGGGGGCTCGTGCGTCCTCCTCTATGACAAGCACACGTGCTTCCTAAGCATTCCATCTCTTTGATACTCCCTCCAGGAGGTGCTCACATGCGTAAGTGGTGGCTCAACGGTCTCTTAAGTCTTCTCTTTATTTTGATAATCGCTGTTCCCACGTTTGCAGATGGCACCATTTACGTGGTCCAACCCGGTGACACCTTGTGGGGGATCGCCCAACGGTTTGGGGTATCCCGCTACGCGCTGGCCCGGGCCAACGGCATTTCCCCCACCGGTTATGTGTATGTGGGCCAACGCCTGCGCATCCCCGGCCGTGGTGGAAACACCACCCCGGCGACGCGGGTGTACATCGTGCGCTGGGGGGACACCCTCTCCGGTATTGCCCAGAAGTTTGGCGTTTCCCTGCAGGCTCTGGCCAGGGCCAACGGGCTCAGCGTGCGCAGTTACGTGTACGTGGGCCAGCGCCTGCGGATTCCCACCTCGCGCGGGTCCACACCTTCAACTCCCTCATCAGGGAATGGCTCCCACGTGTATGTGGTTCAGCCAGGGGATACCTTGAGCGCGATTGCCATGCGATATGGGGTCACCGTTTCTGCTCTGGCCCGGCTGAACGGCATTCGTAATCCCTCCCTCATTTACGTGGGTCAGCGCCTGATTATCCCTACCGGTAGGGGCAGTCCGTCGGTGACGCCGCGGCGAGATCTGACATTCATCGTGGATGTATCCGCGCAGACGTGTTTCCTCTACGGAGGGAAGACGTTGTGGTACCGGTGGCGCTGCTCCACCGGGCGCCGCGGGTATCCAACGCGGTACGGGTATTTTCACGTTCAGACAAAATTACCTGTAGCGTATGGAGGGAAATGGAACATTTACATGCCCTATTGGCTGGGTATTTACTGGGCCGGAGGAACACAAAACGGGATTCACGGGCTTCCGTGGAACGCGACCACGGGCGCGACCACGTGGGCCGGTTGGGTTGGACGCCCCATCACATACGGGTGTATCATGTTAGATAATTGGGCGGCCAAAACCCTTTACGACCTCGCGTACATCGGCATGCCCGTGATCATCCGTCCCTGATGGGAGGCGTCTATGCGACCCACGGCCCTCTTTCTCGACAATGACTTGGTCCAGACCATTGTGGACGAAGCCCTGCGGGTGCTGGAGACCCATGGCGTCACCGTGTATCACCAAGGCCTCTTGCAGCGTATGGCCGACGCAGGATTGCGCGTGGATTGGGACACGCAGCGCCTGTACATCCGTCCTGACCAGGTCCACTCGGCCCTGGAAGCCGCGCCCGACACCGTACACCTCTACACTCGCGAGGGAGCACATTACGCTGCGTTAACCGGTCATGCCGTACACTTCACCCCCGCATCCTCTGCCTTGTACATCCTGGACTACCGGACCGGAGCACGGCGTAAGCCCACCACCCAGGACCTCATAGCGTATGCACGCGTGGTCAGTGGATTGCGCCACATCGCGTACCCCTCCACCGCGTTCAGCACCGATGATGTGCCCCAGCACATCGCGGACGCGTGGCGGTTGTATGTACTCTTGGCCCATACCCCGCGGCCGGTGGTTTCTGGCGCGTTCACGCCGGAGGGTGTGCCCCGCATGGGCGAACTTATGGCTTTATTTCGGGATGGCAAGGACGACCTGCGCAGCCGGCCGATGAGCATCTTCACCGTGTGTCCTACCAGCCCCCTGCGCTGGAACGAGGATTCCGGCCAGAACCTCATAGACTGTGTGGATTGGGGCATTCCCGTGGAATTCGTGCCCGTGCCCTTGTTGGGGCTCATCAGCCCGGTGACGGTGGCAGGCACAGTCGCGTTGCACACCGCGGAGGTGATCAGCGGGGTCGTCATGGCCCAGGTGTTGCGGCCCGGGCATCCGGTGTTGTTCGGGGGCGCGCCGGCCGCGTTTCACATGAAGTTGAGCACCAGCCCCATGACCGCGGTGGAGGCCCTGCGCGTGTTCGCGGCGTATGTGCAGGTGGGCAAGGCGTTAAATCTGCCCACCCAGGCATATTTGGGCCAGAGTGACGCGAAGGAGTTGGGCATGCAGGCAGGGGCAGAGACCTTTGGCGGCATGGTGCTGGCCGCACTGTTGGGGGTCAACAGTGTGGCTGGACCCGGCATGCTGGATTTCGTCAACCTCTTCAGCCTGCAAAAACTGGTGTTCGACGACGAATTGGCCGGACACGCGCTCTTCCTGGTACGGGACATCGCGGTGCAGGAGGACATCCCCCTGGATGACTTCATCGCCGCGGTGGAGGCTGAAGGCCACGTGCTCACGTGGGATCACACCCTGACCCACTGGCCTCGGGACTTGTACCTTCCCGGCCCCGCGCTGGACCGCACGAATTGGGATCAGTGGGAGAAGATGCCCGAGGCGATGCGGTACGAGGCCACGCGATTACGTCACCTGGTGGAAGAAGCCGTTGCCGGATATCAGGGGCCGCCCGTGGACGAGGCCCGCCACGCGGAGATGCGGCGCATTCTACAGGCCGCCGTAGGCGAGGACATCTCCCTGCCCGAAGTGCGCATTGAAGTCACCGCGCGGGAAAGTCGTCGAGAACGCCGTCGCCGTCGTCGCCACCGGTAAGACACGAAATAGGGTAGGTATCCCGAAAAGGAAACGCGCCGGTTGACCAAAACACGATGTGTCAAGCAGACCCCCGGAGCAGACTCGAACTTTTTGTATGATGTACATGCCCCAGGTAACATACCTTATAACAGTCAATCAGAGGATACGAAGTAAAGAAAGGGAAAGTCGTAAAATGAAGCGAGAGATCACGGTGCGTATTCCGGAAGAACTTCTATCCGGCTTAAACGATATGCGTCCCGAGGAATGGGAAGATATCGTGAGGCTAGGATTACGGCAATACAAAATTGAGCGCGCGTTGGCTATGTATCGGGCAGGGAAGGGCTCTTTAGGTTATGTCGCTGAGCTCATGGGGCTCTCCAAACGAGAGTTAATTCAGGCAGCCCGAGCACGCGGTATTGAACCTGAATTTGACGAAGAGATGGTACAAGAAGAGTTGGCCGCATGAGCCCCTTTCAACATGTGGTTTCAAATGCCGGCCCTCTGATGGTGCTGGCTAAACTCCACATCCTTTACCTCTTGGTGGATTTATACGAAACCATGCATATCCCCACGTCTGTGTATCAGAAAGTCGTTATTCAAGGGTTACGTTATGGATACGAAGACGCTTTAACTTTGCGACAATTTCTACAGGAAGTTGGATGGTCCCCCGAAAACGTTTCCAATGACAACTTACCCCCTTTATTGCGTGATGCGCATCTGGACCAAGGTGAACGTGATGCGTTAACCTTAGCTTTGCAGTTGAAACATAGCCTTGTTCTCATGGATGAAAGACAAGGACGTCTTGTAGCCCGTCAATTAGGCTTGCCCGTGCGAGGCTCTGTAGGCATCCTGGTACAATCCTATCGTCACGGGATACTCACAGAAAGACACCTTCGATGGTACTTGAAGGAAATAGAAGAACGTTCAGACATTTGGATCAATCCTCGCTTAGTGCGGCGTGTACGAGAGGAGATCTTCGGAGACAAATAAATATTCTTCCTATCGCCGCTGAAACCGGCGTTCGATTTCTTCCCGGGTGAGGGTGATGTAGGCCGGTCGGCCGTGAGGACAGGTGGCCGGAGACCAGGTCTGCCAGAGCGCGTCCAGCAGGGCTTGTTGTTCCTCGGGGCTGAGAATGTCCCCCGCTTTGATGGCGGTGAAGCACGCGAGTTTGCTCGCCAACCGTTCCCGTAGAGCATCCGGGCTCAGATGGCTGTACGTGTGCGCCTCCTCCATCAGCGCATTAATAAGCCCGCGCGCGGTCTCCGCCCGAACCAGTGAGGGGTTCGCGTCCACCAGGGCCCGAGGCAACGCGCGCAGGATAAACGCGTTCGCGCCAAAGGGCTCCAGGTGGACGTGCAATTCCGCCAGGGTGGACACCAGGCTCATCAGGTGATCCGCGTCGCGAGGCGCCAGGTGGACCGTGACCGCGGTGGGCAGGTCCACAGCTTCCTGAGACGCGGCCAACACCTGCTCAAAGAGCACCTGCTCGTGGGCCGCGTGCTGGTCCACCAGGATGATCGAATCCTCATCCTGGGCCAAGATATACGCGTTCCCCCACTGCGCCAGCGCCCGCGGCGTCCCCGTCGTGTACGTCGCCCTCCCCTCGGCCACGTGCGCGGCGCCAGGCAAAACATCCGCTTCCTCCTGGAAAGGCCACGCGGCCGCCTCGTCCGTCACAGGGAAGGGCTCCAACGCGCGCTCCACCGCCTGGCCCAGCGCCCAGTACACGGACCGCTCCTGGGCAAAACGGACTTCTGCCTTGCGGGGATGGACGTTCACATCCACAAAGCGCGGGTCCAGGGATATATCCACCACGGCCACGGGTTTGCGTCCCGGAGGCAGCCGTCCCGCGTAGGGACGTTCCAGGATCACTGCCAGCAATCCCGAACGCACCGGCCGACGGTTCACCGTGAAGAACTGACCGCTGCGGTTGGCGCGGCTGATCTGGGGCGAAGAGATCCAGCCGTGGACGCGAAGATCTCCCGCGTCCCAGGAGATCTCCACCAAGTTATCCGCCACCTCCCGTCCCAACACCTGACCGATGCGCTGGACCGCATCTCCTTTGGGTAGGGCGAGTACCTGGCGGTTGTTGATCACCAGGCGGAACGCGACTTCGGGGAACGCGAGCGCGTAGCGGATGACCGTCTGGTGGACCAGTTCTGCCTCGCGCAAAGGGGATTTCAGGAACTTGCGTCGTGCCGGCACGCGCGCGAACAGACCCCGCACCGTCACCCGCGTGCCCACAGGAGACGCGGCTGGCTCCACCGTCACCTCTCCTCCCCAGGCGGATCTCACCCGCACCCCCTGGACCTGGTCGGCCGTGCGGGTGAGCACTTCCACATCGGCTACGGCAGATATCGCGGCGAGAGCCTCCCCGCGAAACCCGAACGTGTGGATACGGCGCAGGTCCTCAAGTCCCTGGATTTTGCTCGTCGCGAAACGCTCGAACACCAGGGGCGCGTCCTCTGGAGGAATGCCCACACCATCGTCCGCGATCCGGATGAGGCTCATGCCCCCGTCCCGGATCTCCACGCTGATCGCGGTCGCGCCCGCGTCCAGCGCGTTCTCGATCAACTCCTTGACCACCGACGCGGGGCGTTCCACCACCTCGCCCGCAGCAATCTGTTGAGCCACTTCCGGCGGTAACACACGAATACGCTGCTGTCTCATCATTTCCTTATATCGAAGCACATGATTGACAAAACTCTGCAAATGCACCTTGGCTTAGAGCCATTGTACCCCTTCAGCCCCTTCGCGAAAAGTTTCTCCTCCGCCCCCTTTTCGGTAAAATGACCTAGAGAAAGAGAAGGACAGTCGCAGAGTTCCGTCAGTCAATCAACACGGCTCACACCAGGAGGATACACATGCCCAGATTGATCGGGGGAGCGAAGCCGGGATCGCGCAACATTCCCGAAGACGCACCGCTGGAAGAAAAGGTAGCCGCACTGATCGAGGCCCTGGACGGGTACATCGAAGCGTACCACGGCGGTGCAGTCGAACTGGTGGGATTTGACGGCAAATGTGTGAAGGTCCGCTTTGGCGGCGCGTGCAAGGGATGTCCCCAACTGGAGGCCACCCTGCACGGCTGGATCGAGGGGACGCTGAAGGAATTCTTCCCTGAGATTGAGTGTGTGACACGGGTGGACTGATGAAGGTGCGGAACGTGGACGTGGGGGAGATGGACATCCTGCGCGAGGGCGCGCGGGCTCTGGGCATCCCCCTTAACGAAGAGCAACTCCACCGGTTCGCGCGCTTTTACACGCTCCTGCGGGACTGGAACGAACGCATGAATTTGACGCGAATCGTGGACCCTGAGGACGTGCAGCGCAAGCACTTTCTGGATTCCCTGGCCCCCTTGCCCGTTCTGGCAGAGGAGGTGGCCCGACAGGATGAGGAGGCGGGCGCGGCGCCCATTTTGGACCCCATCCCTCATCTACTGAACAAGCCCTGGCGCGCGGTGGACATCGGCGCGGGCGCGGGATTGCCCGGTCTGGCCCTCAAGATCGTGTGGCCGCGGCTGCGCTTGACATTGCTGGACGCGACCCTCAAGAAGGTACGATTTATGAACGAGGCGATTCTGCGCCTGGGCCTCTCCCACGCGGTGGCCGTGCACGGCCGGGCCGAGGAGATGGGCCGCGATCCGGGGTTCCGCGAGCAGTTTGATTTGGTACTCGCACGCGGGTTGGCTGCCATGGCCACACTGGCCGAGTACACCCTGCCCTTTGCTCGCGTTGGCGGGTGGGTGCTCGCGTACAAGGGCCCCCGAGGCCCCGAGGAGATGGCGTCCGCGTTTCGGGCCGTCGAGACGCTGGGAGGCTATGTGGAGCGAGTGGCCCCTGTATTCGTTCCGGGCCTGAGCGAACGCCGTTTTGCCATCCTCATCCGCAAGGTGGAACACACCCCGTATCCCTATCCGCGCGGCCGCGGGTTGCCGCGCAAACGACCGCTGTGACCATGTTCTTACATCACCTGTCGCTGAAAAATTTCCGCAATTACCTGCGCCTGGAGTTGACCCTCCCCCCAGGCACCACGGTGATCCAGGGGCGGAACGCGCAGGGCAAGACCAATTTGCTGGAGGCCATCACCTTTCTCGCCACCAGCAAATCCCTACGCGCGCTCAGCGACCGGGAACTGGTCCACTGGATGGCTTTGGAACAGGAGCCCATTCCCTTCGCGGAGGTGAGCGGCGAGATTCAACACAACGGAATGGTCACCCGAGTGCGCATTGTGCTCACCCAGCAGGGCGGGCGGGGTAGTGGCTCGGGATTCCGTAAGGCGGTGACTATTAACGGGGTGCGCAAGCGGGCCCTGGACCTGCTGGGGATTCTGCCGGTGGTGGTGTTCATGCCCGAGGATATCAACCTGGTAGCCGGTGCGCCGTCGGTACGACGACGGTATCTGAATCTTCTCCTTTGCCAGATGGACCGGGAATACTGCCAACATTTGGACGCGTACAACAAGGTGGTGACCCGGCGTAACGCGCAGTTGCGATCCCTGCAGGGAAAGCGGTTTGACGAGGCGCTTCTCGAGTACTGGGATGAAGCGTTGTTGGATCACGGCGCGTACATCATGCACAAGCGCCAGGAGGCCATCGCGCGACTGGACATGTTGGCGCGGGAGCACCACCATCGCCTGGCATCCCGCCAAGGGCGGCTTCGGGTGGAGTACGCGCCCGCGCTGGACCTGTCCGAAGGGGCCGCGCCCGTCCCGCGGGAGCAGTTGGCTCTGGCCTTGCACGAGCGCCCGGTCGCGTACACGCCCCAACCCGTGTGGCCCATTTCCCGCCTGCGCAAGCGGTTCGCCGAGGCTCTGACCCGCCTGCGTCGCCAGGAGGTGGAAGCGGGCATGAGCCTGGTCGGGCCCCATCGGGATGACATGGTGTTCTTCATCGACGGCCGGGATGTGCGCACGTATGGATCACGGGGGCAGCAGCGCACCACCGCGCTGGCCATCAAACTGGCGGAAGTGCAGTTGCTGGAGGAAACGCTGGGTGCGTCTCCACTGCTCTTACTGGATGATGTCATGTCGGAACTGGACGAAGAGCGACGGCGGCGGGTGTTGGAGGTGGTGGCCGCGGTGCCTCAGGCCATCCTCACCACCACCGATTGGTCGGACTTTTCTGAGGACTTTCTGGCCGCGGCCCACTGCCTGGAAGTAGAAGGCGGGGTCATACGGCCACGAAGTTAAGGGCCGCATCCCCCCACCGAAGTATGCCCTTCGATCCAAAATCGCCCTCTTACGAGGCTTCTTTGCTCTTCACCAGAATGGTCCACGTGCCCCGCTGGACGACTTCGTCCTTTTGGTTGACGATTTGAACTTTCAGGGTGACCAGTCCACCGCCCAGGCGCTTCATGGGCTTCTTCTCCGCGATTTCCCCGCGCACGCGCACGGTGTCGCCGATGAACACAGGGCGGCGGAAGGACCATTCCAGGCTCATAAAGGCTTCCACCGTGCCCTCCAGGAAGCCCAACCGCAT
>CAYPUG010000077.1:0-12577 GCA_964413905.1 uncultured Anaerolineae bacterium
GTACGTGGCCAGGGATCCGATTAAGCCGATGTTCGGACCTTCCGGTGTCTCAATAGGACAGATACGGCCGTAGTGACTGTGATGTACGTCGCGTACATCAAACCCCGCGCGTTCTCGTCGCAATCCCCCCGGGCCCAACGCGCTCAGACGCCGTTTATGGGTTAACTCGGCCAGGGGGTTTGTCTGATCCATAAACTGGCTCAACGGTGAGCCCCCGAAGAACTCCCGGGTGGCCGCGACCACCGGACGCACGTTGATCAAGGAGACAGGGCTGAGTTGCTCCGGCTCGCGAATGGACATGCGCTCTCGGACCACCCGCTCCATACGGAGGAAGCCCACACGCAACTGGTTCTGAATCAACTCGCCCACCGTCTTCACTCGACGATTGCCCAGGTGATCGATGTCATCCGGTTTTTCTTGATAATTGTTGATCTTGATGATGCGCTTGACCAAGGCGATAAAGTCCTGGTGGGTCAACGTGCGAACCGTGTTAGGGATGTCCAGCTCCAAACGCCGATTCAACTTGTAACGTCCTACCCGCCCCAGATCATACCGTCGCGGGTCAAAGAACATGTTTTCCAGGAAGGTGCGCGCGTTCTCCTCCGTGGCCGGATCACCAGGGCGCAACTTCCGGTAGATTTCCAGCAACGCTTCCCGGCTGTTATCGGTGGCATCCTGCTCTAAGGTGGACAGGATGTACGGATGATCCTCATTGGTGTCCACATCCGCGAACAGATCCAGCAGCTCCTCGTCTGTTCCCTCCTGGATGACCCGTCCTTGCGGGAGAAGGGTCGGATCATATCCGTCCTTCGTACGACCGACCTCGGCCAACGCGCGCAGCAACGTGGTCACAGGCAACTTGCGCTTACGGTCAATTTTGACGCTGATTACATCCTTACGGGATGTCTCAAACTCCAACCACGTGCCTCGCGAGGGGATTAACTTGGCATAACAGAGATCTCGACCGACTTGCCGGTCCTCTTCTAAAGTGAAGTACGCGCCCGGCGAGCGGATCAACTGACTAATGACCACGCGCTCCGCACCGTTAATAATAAAAGTGCCCCGTTCGGTCATAATGGGGAAGTCGCCCATGAACACTTCCTGTTCTTGAACTTCCCCGGTTTCCTTATTGAGCAGGCGAACGGTCACCCAGAGCGGCGCGGCGTAGGTCATATCCCGCTC
Source organism: uncultured Anaerolineae bacterium (assembly GCA_964413905.1). Classification (GTDB taxonomy): domain Bacteria; phylum Chloroflexota; class Anaerolineae; order JAADDB01; family JAADDB01; genus CAYPUG01. The sequence continues at coordinate 1,183 of CAYPUG010000077.1, forward strand.
ACGACACTCATCCTGGGTGTATTTCGGTTCCCCAAATCGGTAATCACCGAAATGCAACTCGAGGTTTTTGTTATAACCGACAATGGGGGAGATCTCGTCCAGCAGTTCCCTTAACCCTTCTTCTTGAAACCACCGGAAACTGTCCAATTGTACTTGAATCAGTGGGGGCAAATCGATGATGTCACGCAACCGAGAGTACGACTTTCGCACCGGAGTCCGAGACCTTGTCACGCTCATGGACACAACCTCACTTTGTTGATTTGACCTGTTGTAGACGCGCAAAAATGCCCGGTCGGGCGGGGCTTCTTTGTCCACCACATCCCGATGCTCACACTCACATTACGGGTGGTTCCCCGTATCCGCCGGGCATATAATGGCGTCTCATGCACCGGTAACCGGACGGAATTCGCTGTTGCACCTCGCTTCCAAACTCGGAGGGTAAAAACAGACCTCCGCAACCGCAACTTATGAGGATAGCGGAAAACATATCTCCTGTCAAATTTACGCACGGTATTAGATAGATGGATCGCCCAACAGGCCGAGTTGTCGAACTTCGGCGCACACGTGAAGAGATTATATCGGTCATTGAGCTCCTGTATGTCTGACCAAAAGGCCGACAGGGGGCGAAGGCGTAAGGCCGTCGGGTAGAAGACGGCATTGCCGTCGTCTACCCAGCCGTCGTCTACCCGTTTGCCCTTAAGGGTAAAATTTCTGAAAAGCCCTGGATGACAGGCCGCGCCCCTTGACATAGTCCATAATTTGGCGTAAAATTCTACGCGAAGGGAAAAATCCACCTATGCCTTTCATCGTAGCTGGCAAGGAGAGCGTGCCATGGCTGAAGAAAAACAACCTGTCTTGTTTGAACCACCTGAGGAACCTGCACGACCTTCGGAACCGGTTGTCAGCACCCCGTTGACCGAGGCCCTGACCCTGGACGCGGCCCTCCCCGCGTTTGAGCGGTACATGCGGCAACGAGGTTTTGCCCTGAACACGCGCAAAGCGTTTATGGGAGACATGCGACTTCTTATCAAATATTTAGGCGGGCACCGATTGGTGGATACGATTACTGTAGAAGAGCTAGAGGGCTACTTGAACTGGCTGTACACCCGTCAGGATCCGCCGCCCAAGCCCAAGACCATGGCCCGACGCATCACGACCCTCAAGGTGTTCTTTGGCTTCCTCCACGACGAAAAGTTCATCGCGGAAAATCCCGCGGCCGCGATCCCCCAAATTCGGGCCAAAACCCCCCTCCCGCGCATTCTCCACGATGACGAAGTGGAGCGCCTGCTGCAGACGACTCAGGACAAACTGTGGGGGCGTAACCCAGACCCACGGCCCTACCTGTTGGTCACCCTCATCTTGCACACGGGCATCAAGAAGGGTGAATGCATGAACATCAAACTGCACCACATTGATCGCTCCAACCCGCGCCGTCCCGTGTTAGAAGTTCGGTATGACAATCCCCGTTTTCGCTACAAAGAACGCAACATCGCACTGCCCGCGTTCTGGCTGCCCGTGCTCGATCAATACCTTGAAATCTATCGTCCCAAGGAACGTTTGTTCGAGTGCACGGCCCGAAACCTAGAGTACGTCTTGGCCGACGCAGCCGAAGAAGCAGGTATCAAGGATGGCGTCTCCTTTGAAAGTCTCCGCTGGACGTGTGCCGTCCGCGATTACCGTAAAGGCATGCCTGAGGAACAGCTCCGACAGAAATTAGGTCTGTCTCCCGTGACCTGGCGGGAAACCTTGGAGAAAATCAAAAAACTGGCCTCCCCAGGCCTTTAAGCACCTCTTTCGCCGATCTTGGGAAAGGCTTGCGGCTTTAAAGTGCGGCGACCCGGCGCCGCTTTGATGACGGCTTTAGAATGCGGCGCCCCGTTGCCGCTTTGATGACGGCGTTAGAGCTTCTTTGTGCATTACGGGTTCTCTAAATTCACCGGCCCAAAAGGAATAAAGTTACGGAAGGACGCGCGATAACGTTCGGTAACCGATAAATAAGTGCCGGCCCAGCCTCCCATCGCGTACACATCGCCGCCGACGGTCACCGCGGCCAAGTGACGCCAATTCGGGCCAAAAGGCGTCTCGACCCGCGCCCAGGTTTCGGAGACGGGATCATAGCGCTCGGCTCCATCCACGGGCACGCTCATCCCTCCACCGATGACGTACAGCGTGTTCGACGCGACAACGCCCGCCGCTCCCCCGCGCGGCGACAACAACGGTGGCCCCTGGGACCAGGGTGTATCTCCCCGGAGCGCCGCACGCACATCAAACACCCACGTATCCGCTACATCCACCTGGCCGTCATAACCACCGACCAAGTAAATCAAATCATCCATAACCAGGGCCGCCATAAACGCTCGCGCCTTCGGCAGGGGAGAAAGCACATCCCACTTCTCCGATGTCGGATCGTACATATACACGGAGGAGAGATACCGTTGTCCATCCCAACCGCCAAAGAACAGGACCTTCTCCTTCCACACGGCCAACGCGTATCCTGCCAGAGGATGGGGTAAAGTCCCGGCGGTAAACCACGCATCCCGCACCGGATCGTACACCTCGATCACATTTGTAGCCGCGAACGTGGCATCCGTACCCCCGTACACGTAAATTAGGTCCCCAACGACGGTGGCCAGGGCGTTGCTCACGCCGGTGGGTTTAGAAGCCGCGCGAGACCAGAGCCCCCGTGTGGGATCGTACACGGAAACCGTATCCATCACCCCCTGGGCAGATTCTCCCCCAATAACATAGATCTTGCCCTGCCACACAGCGGAAGCCATGCGCGCTCGCGCTTCGACCATGGGAGATTGAGGCACCCACCGGGGCACATTGCGACGGACAGGCACACTCGTCCGCGGTCGCGTCACATCACTAAAGGCCGTATCGCGCACGGTAAGGGTGTGCGCGCGAGAAACCACCCGGGGCCACATCAGGAGAAGGACAACGAACAACGCAGCGATAAGGGCTGCCCCACCCAACACGTGAATCAATCGCGGCATCCCCACGGGCATCGTCGGGGGGGTATCAACCGACGCGTCTGCGCCCCCACCGACGTCCATCCCCGGCAGGGTAATAAGCCCTTCACGCAGACCCACCAGGATCGCCTCCGAGCGGTTCATCACCCCGAGTTTGGCGTAAATATTTCGCAGGTGTACTTTGACCGTATTCGGGCTGATGTACAAAGTCCGGGCGATCTCCTGGTTGGTCGCGCCCGTGGCCAACAGCGCCAGAATCTCCCGTTCCCGCTCACTTAAAGGTTGACGTTCCTTGTGTTCGCTCACGACGACAGTCTATCCATCCAACTCGCATCATCATCCAAAGACGGTGGGGAGACCCCCTCCCACACTTCATCCTCAATCGCCCACTCGCCATCCTCTTCCCAACCGGCCATATCCTCCGCCCAAAAGATGACCTCCACAGGATCGATTTCTCCTAACTCCTGCAAGGCGAGCCCCGCGGAGAACCGCACCCGACGCGTAGGATCATGTTGCAGCAGCGTGTACAATCGTTGTATGAGGGAACGAGGTAGGGTACGCCGAGCCGTTCGATACGCGTAAACCAATGCCGTCGTGGCCATGTCCCGCACATCCACGCTATCGTGTTCCAGGCAAGAGGCAAGGAGGGAGAGGGCTCGGTCATCCCCGGATCGCCCGGCCACTTCGGCCAGCGCTTCCACCACCTCCGCCGCGGGACTGACCCCCCGTAACGAGCCGAACAGCAAATCTTGGAATAAAGGAACGGCCGCGACGTGCCCAATGCGGGCCAGTGCGGTTAAAAGGGCTTCTTCCATATAACGTTGCAGAGGGCCTCCCGTATCAATGACCGTGCGGTACAAAGCCATTAACGCCGGCACATCCTCCCCATCCAGGGAGACATCAAAGCGCACTTGCTGAACCCATGCGTACCGTTGGCCGTCCTCTGCCTGCGGCCACTCTGCCGCGATGTGCCACACATCCATGTGTGCCTCCCCTCCTGCGGTTGAGCAAGGGATTTTATGGGAAGCCGTTCGTAAGATGCTCGTGGCCTTCGGAAAGAAACATCTTACGAACGGCCCTTGTGACCAACCCCCCGACGGATCACCCCATCACTTCCTTTAGGATATGACGGGCGATGACCAGCCGCTGGATCTGATTTGTACCTTCATAAATCTGCATGAGTTTCGCATCCCGCATGTACTTCTCAACCAGGAACTCGCGGGTATAGCCGTACCCTCCGAAGATCTGTACCGCGTCCGTGGTCACCTCCATGGCGATATCTGTGGCATATGCCTTGGCCACAGAGGATTCTTTCGTGTGAGGCAGGCCTTGATCCGCGCGCCACGCCGCGTACCACACAGCCAGCCGAGCGGTCTGGATTTTGATCTCCATATCCGCGAGCATAAACTGGATGGCTTGGAAATTGGCAATGGGCTGGCCGAACTGCTGACGTTCCAGCGCGTATTTGCGTGCATCGTCGAACGCGGCCTGAGCAATGCCTACCGCACAAGCTGCAATGCCCGCGCGAGAATTATCTAACGTACGCATGGCGATCTTAAAGCCCTCGCCTTCTTCACCCAGGCGATTTTCCACGGGGACCCGCACGTTCTCGAACACGACTTGGGCCGTATCCGACGCGCGCTGCCCCATTTTGTGTTCCACCTTGCCGATGGTGATGCCCGGCGTGTCCCGGGGCACGACCAGAGCGATCATCCCCTTATGGCGTTTGGACGGGTCAAGTGTAGCAAAAACCGTGTATAAGGAAGCAACGCTTCCGTTGGTGATAAACTGCTTGGTCCCGTTAAGGACGTAGTAATCGCCTTCTCGAACGGCCCGCATTCGCACACCGGCCGCGTCCGATCCGGCTCCCGGTTCGGTGAGCGCAAAGGACGCCATGATCGGCTTCTCCGTAAAGGGACGCAAGAAGCGTTCCTTCTGTTCCGGTGTGCCCGCGATGACGATAGGGGTCAACGCCAGGTTATTCGCCATAAGCGAAGTCCCCATGCCCGCACACCCGTAGAAGAGTTCTTCGGCAATAAGGCACTCGGTGAGCCGATCCGCACCAACCCCCCCGTACTCCTCCGGAATGACGCTGTTCAGCAACCCTAACTCATGGGCCTTCTCGACAATGGGCCAGGGGAATTTCTCTTCTTCGTCGTACTGCCGGGCCACAGGCCGCATCTCCTTTAACGCAAAATCCCGAGCCAACTTTCGCACAAATTCTTGCTCTTCGGTGAGGCTGAAATCGACCACGATTCTCCCTCCTTTGCGGATATTTCAACGGTTAATTTACTGAGTCATCACGCGCTAAGATGTCGGTGTTGGAGTAGGTGTGGGGGTATTCATCGGAATGATGAGCACATCCCCCACGTGAATGATGGATGAGGGTGTGAGACCGTTCGCCTTCAACAAGGCGCGCACGGGAATACCGAAGGCCTTGGCAATGCTCTCCGGCGTATCGCCGGGTTGAACCACGTACTTGCGAGCCGGTGGCACAGGTGTTGGGGTGACGGTGGGTGTCGGTGTCGGAGTCGTTGTCGGCGTAGGCGTCACTGTGGGCGTCATGGTAGGCGTGTAAGTTGGCGTGTAGGTAAAGGTCGGGGTCGGGGAAGGGATAATCACCAGAGCCAGAGGTGTCAATTCGGGCATCAAAAACTCGGTCCGCTCACGCACATGCGCAGCCGCACTTTGCAGAATTTTACCCGGACGCCAATCGCCGCGCAGGGAAAGGCCAAAGAGGGTGAAGAGCAGGAGCATGGAGATATAGAAACGCCGCGTGCGATAGAACGGACGAGGCCGCAGGGTTCGCCCACACGAAGGACACACCCGGAGACGTGCGTCCGCCTTGTACCCGCAATACCGACAGGTAATGGTCTGGCGTCCCTGGGGTAGTTTACTCCCGCATACCGGGCACACGCGAACCCCCGCGGGAACGATAGAACCACAGCGGGGACATGTAACCCGGTGTCCGGATGGTAAAGGCCTGGTGCGAATCCCTGCGGCCATCGAAGTCCCTTTAAGCCGGATCATTCATACACATACCGGAGCCAACCATGCCGATCGGGTTTTTCGCCCTTTGTGATGGCGAAGAATTCTTCCTGCAAGGCCTTGGTGATAGGCCCACGTCCGCCGTTGCCGATAGGAATCCGATCCACGGAGCGGATGGGCGTCACCTCGGCTGCGGTGCCGCAGAAGAAGAGTTCGTCCGCGTTGTAAAGCATGTCCCGGCTGATGGGATGTTCATACACTTCAATGCCCATGTCCCGCGCCAGGGTCATAATGCTGTCACGGGTGATGCCCGCGAGGATGGACTGGGATACGGGTGGGGTGTAGAGTTTGCCGTCCTTCACCATGAAGATATTCTCACCACTTCCCTCAGCGACATACCCGTACACGTCTAACACGATGGCCTCATGGTATCCCAAGTCATGGGCTTCCATCGCCGAGAACTGAGAATTCACGTATTGACCGCCGATCTTGGCCACCGACGCCGCGGTCCCCGGTGCGTAGCGCCGCCAGGTGCTCACCATGACATCCACACCTTTGGTCAGGGCTTCCTCGCCCAAGTAGGTGCCCCACGGCACCGTGCCGATGATGACTTGCACGGGACACGTGCGGCCGTCCAAACCCAGGCGATCGTAGCCCCGAAAGGCCAAAGGTCGAATGTAACAGGCATCTAACTTATTCTTGGCGATCGTATCAACCACTGCCTGTTCCAACTCCTCCACCGTGTACGGCAGGTCAATGCGCATAATGCGAGCACTGTTGACAAAGCGAACCATATGCTCGTGTAGCCGGAACACGGCCGGCCCTTTGGGGGTTTGGTACGCGCGAATGCCCTCGAATACGCTGGTCCCATAGTGCAGAGCATGAGCAAATACATGAACCTTTGCTTCATCCCAGGGGACAAATTCACCGTCCATCCACATCCAATCGGCTCGCATAGGCATGATGACATCCTCCTAAATGGTGGGGTTGCACGTATCACGTTCTATAAGGCCATTACACCGAAGAAGCACGGTGTCCACCGGTGCAATGGGCTCCACATCGATGTCTTCATTATCCTCCATCTAAGCGGCATAGGCAAGTCGGTGATGCCCTGCGATAGAGCTTTGCAGAGATCTTGCACTGATTGACTGACATATCGCGTTTCATGGACCTCGGCGCCAATAAGACGTACAGGGGCAAACGGGTAGGCGACGGCATTGCCGCCGTCTACCCGACTAGCCCTACGATAGGCCTTGGTTTCCGGAGGAATGCCTTCCTCGATTATGGAGGAGATGTACCCGCGCCGAGGATGAAAAGCCGTTTACCTTTACAATCGAGATTTGAGTTGAGCAAGGCACCGGGGACAAAAGTCCTCCCCCTTCGCGTCCACGCCCGCGATGCTGTTGGAAAAAGTCATCACACAGGAGGGGTCCGGACAATGCTCTAGCCCGTAGAGATGGCCCATTTCGTGGATAACCTCCTTGCGCACTCGCGAGAGGAAGAGGGAGGGGTTCGGGGGGCGGCCGTAAAACTCAGGACGTAACCGGGCCACACTAACAATCGCTTCCTGCCCGTTGAGAACTGCCTGGCCAAACACAAAATTCAAGCCGGGGGCGAACAGGTCCAATTCGGTCACTGCCATCACCTTTTCTACCCCGCGCGGGCTCAACAAGCGAAGGTAACCCAAGATAACATCGCTACGATATTGCCGTCGACGGGGGTCATATGCGCTCTCCGGCACGGCCAAGGGCTCTTCAATGTAACAAACGGCCTGAAAGTAACGTTCCACGGCGTCGCACGCGGCCCCCAACACGTCTATGTCCACCGGTTCTACGGATACCACCAACACTTTGTGATAGTGCATTGCCCCACCCCTTTACTTCGCAAAGAGTCCCACTTCCGCCACCATGGACTCATAATTGTGTCCCGACGCGTAAATCCGAATGGAATGGAGCACGGCCGGCCGCGTGCCCGCTTGTTCCCACAGGGAGACTAAATTGGGAGATTCATACGGCCACCATACATAAGGTGGGATCTTCTCACCGTTTACCAGGGGCCACCCACGGATGGTGGGATCCCGGAAGTAAAAACCATGGACCCAGAATTGGTCCTTACCGTATACATCTGTGTAATCGATGCGCACCATAAGCGGGTATTCGGACCCCATCATGCCCCCGCCGGGCAGGCTTTGATATAACAGCCGTACGTCCATGCGCAAGATCAGGGTATCCACATCCCGCACATCTTGTTCCAACTTCTGTTCAATCCACACTTCCGTATGGACCCCCTCCTCCGCGCGCCGGCTAAAGCGCACCGCACGACGCCCGCCAATGTCCACCACGGAGACCGTGCCCGACGCGACGACCTCGGGTTGCAGGAAGCCCACGTCCCAGGCCACTTCCAACGGTTCGGTGAAATTACCGTTCCTCACCAAGTTACGCTCGGCCGAGACGGGCGATTGGGGCGGTTGAGTCAACGGAACCCAAGTGCGTTGTCCTTCACGCACAGTGACCGCGAGCCCACGGGCTTCTACCTGAACACGTCCCTGGCGAACGGTCACATCCATGCCCCGGTTGCTCACGAAAACGGAAAACGATGCATCGCTGGCTTGCACGTGGCCGTGAGGTGTATCTACCATGGTCATCAAATTGCGGTCGGGGAATCGGCCACTCACCACCCGCACACGTCCTTGCTCCACCCACACAGAAAGCCGACCCGGATCAGGGCTCCACCGGGGAAATCGGGGGTAACGCGCCCGCAGCAAACGCACTTCGGTGTTTGGGTACATGAGAATGCTGGCCACTTCTTGCTGCATAGGGGGCAAGGTTTTCGCGTACACGGTGATGATGGCCGAAGACGCGTCATCCGTACGGACGGTCATGCCCGGATCCAGATCATGCGGCTTGGTCAGCGCGGTCAACTCCGGACGGCCGGGAAGTTCCAGCAAGGCGGTGCCCCACAAGGACTGAGCCGCGACATCCAACCCGCGGGTGGCGTGGAGAACAAACGCGCGAGCCCCCGCGGGAATACCCACCGCCAACGCGATGCACAGAAAAAAGGAGAGCAGCATAATGAACCACGCGACCCGCTCCGGGTTACGCTGCCAGATACCGGCCAGACCTTTCGCTTCAGTGCTCATGGTCGTGTTCATGGTACTCGTTCTGTCCGTCGTCCCCCTCCTGCGCCTTACCCTGTGCGGCTTCGGCACTTAAGCGGGCTTGTAGAGTACGGACATAGTGGGCCGCGTCCCTGTCCTCCGGATTCACCTCCAAGGCCCGCTGAAAATGGGCCAATGCGGATGGCAAATCGCCCCGGTGCATATAGATAAGGCCCAAGTTGTAATCCACGTGGGGCGCCTTGGGATCGGCCGCCAACGCCTTCTTGAACGCCTCGATGGCCGCTTCCTGGCGCTCCGGAGAAGCGTGTTCCACATGGCCCAGGTAAGCAGCCGCGAGGTTCGTCCACACCATGGGGTTGTCCGGTGCCTGCTCGGCCGCCTCCTCCAGGATCGGGATGGCGTCCTGGAAACGTCCCTGGAGGATGTACGCGCCGCCCAGGTTAATCTTGACTTCGACGTTTTCCGGGTCAAGGTAATATGCCTTCTCAAGTAAAGGAGCCGCTTCCTGTACACGGCGTTGTGCCAGCAGTTTCGCCCCTTCGTTGAGCAACCGATAGAATTCCCGCCGAGGATCTTCTGCCGTGGCCGGCGGCGTGCCGCCCTTCGACGTTCCTTCGTCCTTCTGCTCTTCGGTCATCATACCTCCCTCACAAAAGTTCCCCTAGAACCTTACGCACACATCTTACATCTTTCCTTCTTCACCTCAAAATGAACACTTTGACCAGCGTTAAGACGGTGGTCAGCGTAATGAGGCTGAACACGGTGGTCGTGAAGACGACTTCCGCGACATATTCCGGCTCACAATCGAATTCTGTCGCCAGTACGGTGCTCATTACCGCGGTGGGAACGCTGCTTTGTACAATGGCAACGGCTTGCATCAAACCGTGAAAACCGACCAACAAGGAGATGCCCCAGGCAACGATGGGACCCACGGTTAACTTAATCAGGCTGATGGGCAGGACGCGGCGCCAATGAATGCGGGTACCCAAGTGTCCGAGGTGGTATCCCAGGATAATTAACATCGCCGGCACCGCTGCTTGTCCACTTAATGACACAGCCTTCAACAGGGGCTCGGGAATGGACACATGCGCACCATTGGCAATCAACGCGAACACCGTCGCGTACACCAAGGGAGTCTTCATGACATTCCGCAATGCTTCTGCAGGACGCGCCCGTCCCGCAGAGACAATGTACACGCCTACACTGTTCGCCAAGGTGGAGTTGATAACGAAGTAAAGGACCGCAATCTGCAAGCCGGGCAATCCAAAGGCAAACTGATTTAAGGGCAGTCCGTAGTTCCCCGTGTTGTTATTAATCAGCGTCAACACCGAAGCGCTGGTCATGGTGCGGTGATGACCGGAGAAGCGGGAGATGAAGACGCCCAATCCCCCCATAATGAATGCCACCAACAGTGCAAACACGACGGCCCGTATGGGATGCATAGCGTTCAAGTCTAGGGAATACAAACTGGTAAAGGCCAAACAGGGGGAAAAAATGTAGAAGACCGGCCGGGAAAGGCCGGAAATGTCAAACCCTACGAGGCGTTGTAACACGATGCCCATGCCCACCACCAAGAACACGGGCAGAACCACATTCCAGAGGACGGATAATACGGGCACCGGCTCACTCTTCCACATCCATGTTGGTGAAAAAGTGGTACGAATCCAACACAGGCACGAAGTATTCAATCGCGTACTGCTCCGGCATTCCGTAGGGTTCGAGCAGGTCTTCAACCAGCCCCTCCACGAATTCAGCCAGAGCGTCCTCCTCCCATCCGGTCATGATCTCATCCCACAGGATCAACGTGCCGAACACCCCATCCGAAGTGAAATGTAAATCCAGTTTCCCTATACTGGTCGATGTATCCCCTTGAGTAGTGTACAGGGCGAACTGTTCGGAATGGGGTGTTCGCACTAAGCGGCGTAATTTAAGAGGCATAGGTGTTCCTCCCCGGTACGGATGCGTTATGGTTCTACGTCGTCAATGTCAAGGTCTACAAAGTCCGCATCCCCAAAGTCGAACATGGGGAAATCATCCAAATCGCGAAAGAAGCGCAATTCATCCAGAGCCTCTTCGGCCGCGAGGGACACGCTCTCGTCCCCCGCGTCCGCCAACTGGAGCAAGATGCGTTCGGCTTCAGGCCCCCCAATGCGACCTAACGCCTCAATCGCGGCCAAACGCACATCCATGTCCTCGTCCTCAACAAGTAAGCGCAACGTCGGAATGGCGTCCAGAAGTTCCAACTCCCCCGCGGCCAAGGCAGCCTCATAACGCAATTCCGGTTCAGGGCTCTCCAACTCGGCCAGGACCAAAGGCC
>CAYPUG010000078.1:0-2035 GCA_964413905.1 uncultured Anaerolineae bacterium
ACCCGCGGGATGGTTAACTTCACCCATTCCCCAACAATAGTTGGGCCCTCCACCTCATCGCCCAACGCGGCCTGCGCCACATTGATGGGCAAATCCAACAGAATGTTACGCCCTTCCCGTTTGAAAATAGGATGAGGACGCACACGCACCCGCACATACAGATCTCCCGGCGGGCCTCCGTTGCGCCCAAGTTCGCCCTCCCCGCTCAGGCGAATGAGGGTCCCCTCGTCCACACCGGGTGGGACATGCACAACCACTTTCCGCTTCCGGCGAACAACTTTACGTCCTCCGCACACATGACAGGGCGTGGAAATAACCTCCCCCGTGCCGTTACACCGAGGACAAGTTGTTGTTGTCACAAACCGCCCGAAAAACGTCGAACGGATCTGTTGAACCTGTCCTGTTCCCCCACATTGGGGACAAACCATCGGGCGAGTACCCGGTTCTGCACCGGTCCCATGGCAGTGGGGACAGGGTTCCCATCGTTCAATCTCAATAGTCTTCTCCGTGCCAAAAACCGCTTCCTCAAACTCAACGGTCACCTCGACCTGGACATCTTGCCCCCGTTCAGGACGGCGGCGCGTGCGTCCACTTCGACCAAAGCCCCCAAACCCGAAGAACTCCTCTAAAATCTCCGAGAGGTCGGGGAAATCGCTGAAGTCGACGTGGACACCGCCAACCCCGCCCGTGCCGACCCCCGCATGCCCAAAACGATCGTATTGGGCCCGTTTCTCCGGATCGCTGAGAACCTGGTAGGCTTCGTTTATCTCCTTGAACTTCTCTTCCGCATCCGGACTTTTATTAATATCCGGATGATATTGTCGTGCCAAGCGCTTATACGCGCGCTTGATCTCCTCCTGAGATGCATTCCGAGGTACGCCCAGGATCTCGTAATAATCACGCTTTGTCGTCATCCTCGTCTGCCTCATCCTCACCCCAACTGATGATCCACACACTCAATCCTGCCAGGATAATGGTAGCCACAATAAGGGCAATCCACTGAGAAACCGTAAACCCCACGTGGCGAGCCGACCATATCAAAATAACCACCATACCCACAGATAATATCGCCCAAGACATCAGATTAGGATGATGCTCCCACCACTGTTGCCAAGTTTTCATATATCCCCTCTTCGTTCCTCTTGAGTGTGAGCGGCCGGGGACAAATATCCTTCCACGCGCGAAAGCACCCGTTGCCAAACACGTTCCACCTGTTGCCGCAGCGCCTCCAACGAACCACTGTTGTCAATCACCACATCGGCGCGACGGACATACGCCTCGCGAGGCAACTGGGCCGCCATCCTGCGCCGTGCTTCTCCTTCATCCATCCCCCGCTCCCGCAAGCGCCGCATCTGAACCTGCGGATCGGCCACTACAACCCACACCTCGTCACAAATAGTAATACTAAGTCCGGCTTCGAGCAATTTAATGGCCTCTAACGCGATAACCGCTCGGTCACTGGCCTCAATACGTCGCTTAATCTCCTCGAACACCGCAGGATGCACAATAGACTCCAGACGCTTCAAAGCCTCGGGATCCCGGAAGACGATCTGCGCCAAACGTGCCCGATCAATGCGTCCATTATCCGTGAGAATGCCGGGACCGAACGCCTCCACCACAGCACGGTAGGCTGCCCCTCCCGGTTCCATCACCTCATGGGCTACCTGATCCGCGTCGATCGCGTCCGCGCCCAACTCCCGCAGGATACGAATGACCGTAGACTTTCCGGCACCAATCGGCCCGGTCACGCCGATAATATACTTACCCGCGTACACACCCCCGCTCCGTAAAAGCCGCCTTCACACCGCCTTCCAAAGGGTTTTGGCCTCCTCGCTAAAACATGCAATAATAAGGCACCTTATTGTAAAGTAAGGAGTAGAAATTCTTCCTTCTAAGCCAAGGTACATTCACAAAGTTTTGTCAGTCACTCAGATCAGACATGGAGAATTGTAATCGGAATGGCCCAAAGGCCGAAAATTCGCCTTTGCAAACGTAGCATCCAAGGAGGCCCCAATGGCGAAAAAAGTCTACGAGG
>CAYPUG010000078.1:2045-12473 GCA_964413905.1 uncultured Anaerolineae bacterium
GCTTTCTGTCCCCGCGGATGTAGATGAAATTGTTATCCGCCTGCACAAGGAAGAGACCGCTTCCATTCCCCGCATGCCCGCCGGGCCATTGCCCCTTTACGCCCAAATCACTTCCCCTGAACAAGTGCCCGAAACATGGTCTGCCCTGATCACCGGCCTACACGTGCGTTTTCGGCAGACCGATGCAGAACCGCACAAAGTGCGCGGCATTTTAGACGCGTGCCAAGCGCGCGGCTGGAAAGCCGGGCTTGTTATCGCCGTACATAGCGCCCGCAAAGGTGAGGCAGGCGGCGTATTCACCCGCCACACACGCCGCCTGCCAGACGGCGAAATCATCCCCGATTACTGGAGTGACACGTTTTTTCGGGAATGGCTGGCAATACGGCGAGCAATAGCTGCAGAGGTCAAAGATCACCCCGCGCTCGCCTGGGTGGGCGTAGACTTCGGACTTGATGACGAAGCGTGGCCGGCCAAACCTTGGCAACGCGTGCCCCGAGAGTGGTGGTGGGGATATATCACCCGTTACGTCACGGCAGCATGGGAACTCGCGCACCTGTTTGCGCCGGTGCCCGTTGTAGCCCAAGTGGCGACCTTCTTACGACAAGGCTTAGAAATGCTTTATTGGGGATTCCAAACACATAAGCCCCCTTCCAACCTGGGCATTAAATACAACGGATTCCATGTGGACCCTAACGCGTTGCCCGTGCTCGAAGCGAAAATCCGCCCATTTTGGGATTGGTGCCGAAACAATCGGCGCCTTGCGATCCTGGAACCGGGTATGGTTCCTACCGGAAAGCCGGAACGAGACCTGGACACCGCGGCCGCACTCTTCCGTCGGGCCCTGGAATGGAAAGCCGACATCCTTGTACTTCAAAAGGAATTTCTGGACGCTCTAGCCGTGGGCTAACTCGAACACCACATTGAGCCATCCGTCCACCTGCCCTCGCCAGCCCGGTGGAACCACCGTGGTCGCGTCCTCTTGGACGATGAGCGCGGGTCCGGCGATCACATGTCCCGGCAGGAGTAATGCTCGCTCGTACACCGGCGCATCGTGCCAGGCCCCCGCGAAGCGCACCCGGGTGCGGCCCACCTTCGCCTCTGCGGGATCCGACGAAGCAGCCGGGGCAATGCTCCCAGTAGCCGGACGGGGACGCACGCCCCGGGCCGTCACCCGCACATTCACCAACTCCACGGCCGCGTCCTCCCGCGCGTATCCGTAGCGCCGCTCATGGGCCCGGTGAAACCGGCGAATCGCCTCTTCCACATCGTAAGAATCCACAGGAACCACCAACTCAAAGGACTGCCCTTTATAACGCAAATCTAAGGCCTGTTCCAGGCGCACCTCCTCCCGGGCAAACCCTTCGGCCATAATATCGGCCACCCCCTGCTCCAGAAGATCCGCGAACGCGCGGGCCAAATCCTCCTCGGTCACCGCGGCCATGTCCCACATCACCGTACGGGAATAATCCTTGACAAAGTCGGCCAGGGTGAGCCCCAGCGCGGAGAGGACGCCCGGATACCGGGGCACCAACACCCGACGGATGTGCAAGGCCTCGGCTAATTCCAGCGCGTGCATGGGGCCGGCCCCACCAAAGGGTACCAACACGAACTCCCGAGGGTCAAACCCTCGTTCAATGGAGATGACCCGGATGGCCTGCTCCATCTTCGCGTTGGCTACCCGAATCACCCCCTCGGCTAACTCCACCGGAGACATGCCAAAATCCTGGGCCAGTCGAGCCGCAGCAGCTTCGGTCGCCTCCCTGTTCAGGGACATGCGCCCTCCCAGAAAATGGTTTGGATCCAACCGACCCAGCAACAGATTCGCGTCCGTGACCGTGATCTCCCGGCCGCCCCGGTCGTAGCAGACCGGCCCCGGCTCACTGCCCGCGCTCTCCGGTCCCACCCGCAGGGAACCGCCCGCGTCCCGCCAGGCAATAGACCCACCGCCCGCGCCCACCGTGTGGATATCGATCATGGGCACCCGCACAGGCCAACCCTCGATACTCCCCTCGGACGTACGGCGGATCGCGCTGTCGGCCAGGGAAACGTCGGTGGACGTCCCCCCCATGTCAAAGGTGATGATGTGGTCATACCCGGCCAAGGAGGCCACGTGGAACGCGCCGGTCACACCAGCCGCGGGCCCCGAGAGCACCGTGCGCACCGCCTCCTCGGCCGCAGTATCCGCACCAATGATACCGCCGGAGGATTGCATAATCCACAGCGTACGGTTCCCCCGCCGGGCCAGACCTTCAGCCAGGTTGCGCAAGTACCGGGCCATAATGGGCGAGACATACGCGTTGAGCACCGTGGTTGAAGTGCGCTCGAACTCCCGGTATTCGGGCAGAATGCGGGAAGAAAGGGAGACGAACAACCCTCGCTCCCGGGCCATCTCCCCGATGATAGCCTCGTGTTCAGGGTGCACAAAGGAGAAGAGCAGGCTCACGGCCAGGGATTCCGCGCCCTGAGCCACCACCTGGTCCAGCACCTGGGCCACCTGCTCCCGCTCCAGGGGAATGAGCACCTCCCCGTCCGCGGAGACCCGCTCCCGCACCTCGAAACGCAGGTCTTCGGGCACGGGCACCCAACGCTCGGGAAAGGAGAGGCGATACAAGTGGGGCCGGTTCTGGCGGCCGATGACCAGCACATCCCGGAAGCCTTCGGTGGTGATGAGCGCGGTGCGCGCGCCCTTGTGTTCCAGGACCGCGTTGGTGGCCACTGTGGTGCCATGGGAGACAATAGCCTCCCCCGAGACATGCAGCGCGTCCAAACCGTTCAAGAAAGCAATAGAAGGATCCTGCTTTGTGGAAAGAAGTTTGTAAATATGGATTCCCTCACCGGTAAAGTACACAAAATCCGTAAACGTCCCGCCGATGTCCACGCCGACAATCGCGGGAACGGAGCGCTCGGTACGGATTGGTTGTGCTTCTCGGGTCATTGCACATCCTCAATGAACATGATACGTGATGCGTGAATCGACGCCTGACACTTGGCGTGTTTAGATTCCCAGGTAGGCCTTGCGAATTAAATCCGAAGCGAGGAGTTCCTCGCCGGTGCCTTCTAAGACAATGCGTCCGGACTGAAGAACATAGCCCCGGTGCGCGATCTCCAGCGCCTCGCGCACGTTTTGTTCCACCAGGAGGATGGTCATGTTGCGCTCCCGGTTCAGGCGCTGGAGGGCCTCCAGGATACTGTCCACCAGCAGAGGCATCAGGCCCAGGGAGGGCTCGTCCAGCATGAGGAGCCGGGGCCTGGACATGAGCGCGCGGCCGATGGCCAACATTTGCTGCTCCCCGCCGCTAAGCGTTCCGGCCTTCTGAGCGGCTCGTTCCTTCAGCCGCGGGAACATCTCGTACACCTCGGCCAGGGTCTCCTCCCGCACGCGAGGGTCCTTCTGAATCGTCGCGCCCGTGAGCAGATTCTCGTACACGCTCATGCGGTAAAAGAGACGGCGCCCTTCGGGCACCAGCGCAATCCCCTTGCGCACCACCTCATACGGGGGGAGCCCCACCAACGATTCCCCCTCGAAGGTGATATCCCCTTGATCCGGGCGCAACAGCCCGGCCACCGTTTTCAAAAACGTGCTTTTCCCCGCGCCGTTAGACCCCACCAGCGCGACCAGTTCGCCCTCCCGCACTTCAAGGGAAACGTTCATCAGCGCGGGGATTTCATCGTAACTCACCCTAAGCCCTTTGACGCTGAGCATATCGCTCCCCCAGGTATGCTTTGATGACCACGGGGTCGTGCGCGACCTCCGCGGGTTTTCCTTCGGCAATTTTCTCCCCACTGGCCAGCACCACCACCCGGTCCGACAGGGGCATGACCACCTCCATGACGTGCTCCACCAGCACAATGGAGATGCCCCGGTCCCTCAGTTTGCGCACCAGGTCCACCGCCTCCTTTACCTCCGCGGGGGTGAGCCCGGCCATGGCCTCGTCCAGGAGGAGCAGTTTGGGGTCCGTGGCCAGCGCGCGCAGCATCTCCAGCCGCTTCTTGTCCGCGATGGTCAACGCGCCCGCGAGCATATCCCGCTTATCGTAGAGGCCGCCGAACTTGAGCACCTCCTCCGCGCGACGTCGGGCCTCCGTGGGACTGGCCGTGCGCACAAACGCGCCCACCATCACGTTCTCCAGCACGGTCATACCTTTGAAGGTCTTGACCACCTGAAATGTGCGAGCGATCCCCTTTTTGCACAACCATTCAGGCGGGCGGCCGGTCACATCCTGTCCCTGAAAGAGAATGCGTCCCTCGTCGGGTTTGTAGAACCCCGTGATGACATTAAAGAACGTTGTTTTCCCCGCGCCGTTGGGCCCGATAAGGCCAACAATCTCCCCCTCGTTCACGTGGAAATCCACATGGTTGTTCGCGGTCAGGCCACCAAAACGCTTGGTGATGCCGATGGCTTCAAGCAGTGGCATGGCTTTCCTCCTTGGACGCGGGGCGGGATGGCGGACGTCGTCCCCAGCGCCGGACGAGTTCCCACAGGCCACCGGGCTCCACCACGGCGACGACAATAATCAGCGCGCCGTAGAGAATCAAATTGTAGGCGCGGCCCCCTCCTCCCAGAAAGGACCGACTGAGTTCGGAGATGGGGATGAGAACAAAACCGCCCACAAGGGGCCCCCAGAAGGTGCCCGCGCCGCCCAACACCGGCACCAGGGAGATGAGAATGGAGAGATCCAGGCTCATGGTACTGGCCGGGTCAATGAAGAGGATGTATTGGGCGTAGAACGTTCCCACCATCGCGGTCATCATCGCGGAGAGGACCAGCGCGATAGATTTGTACGTGTTTAGGCTGACCCCCAACGCGCGGGCCGCGTCCTGGTCCTCGCGAATAGCCCGAAGGTAGTATCCCACCCGGGAGGTTTCAATCCAATAAGTGACTGCGTACGCGATGACGACCATGCCCAGGGCAATAAAGTAGTAGGGCACCTTGGAGAAGAACTGGAAGTGGAGCAGGGAACTTTCCATAATGGGCAATTCAATGCCCGCGGCGCCGCCCACCGCGTCCCAGTTGTCGAACGCGATACGCAGGATCTCGCCCAGGGCAATGGTGGCAATGGCGAAGTAATGGCCCTGCAGGCGGAAGATGGGGTAACCAATAATCGCAGCCATCGCACCTGCTAGGATGGCTCCCACAATCATGCCCAACCAAGGGTTCACGCCCCACTTTACCAGGAGAAGGGTAGAGGTGTACGCGCCGATGCCGAAAAAGGCCGCGTGGCCAAAAGAAATTTGGCCCGCGTAGCCACCCACCCAGTTCCACGCTTGGCCCAAAGCCACAAACATGAAAACGGTAATCATCAAGTTCATCCAGTAGCGGTTGGTGATAACAAAGGGGTACAAGAAAAGCACCAGAACGAAGAGCCCTAAGACCACACGATCGGATAATCTCATTCTTTTGGACATAAGCCTATTCCGTCGTCCTTGGGATGCTGAATGGCCGCTCGTAACGTTCAAGACTGCTTTCATAAGGCCAGGACTTTTCAAGGCTCTAACACGCGCAAGCGCTGTATCGGCGGTTGAGCCATTGTAAGGCCGTCGGGGTAAGCGACGACAATGCCGTCGCCTACCCGTTTGCCCCTGAGTGTAAGATCTCTGAAAAGCCCTATAGGCGTGTATTCCTTTACGCCCAGGTACCACCCGATGGGGGAAAATCAAATGCTATCATACACAATATCCGTGCGCAGACAAATTACAGACGGCCTTTTAGTTCTTCGATTGCTGATGGGCTAACAACACGCCGAGAGAGGCTTACGCCTAAAACACGAACGTTATGCCAAGGTGCCCAAGACGCAAAGTGTTCGTCAATCAGCCTCCGGCTGATAATTAGGCGACACCGTGTAGACAACGCCCAACCGTGCGTCATCCACACGGCACACCGAGCGGAGTGGACACAGACGACACGCGGAGGATACCCCACCCTCTTCGGCAATCAAACACGTCCCTCCCCACTGCTCTTGGTGTACACGGCCTTTTTGAACCAAGAACTCCAACATACCGAGCAAGGCATCTTCATCCACGTTCAACTGAGCGCTTAACTCCCGGACGGAGGCACTTCCACCCCTCTCTTGCAGCGCGTCCAATATTTTCGCAAGCATAATCGTCCTATCCTGTTCTAATGGCACATCGATTAATTCGCACGTCGCGTTTTATGGACACGGGAGCTGATTGACTGATACATCGCGTTTCATGCACTTCGTCGTAAAGAAGGAGTAGACAACCTCTTTCTAGGCCAAGGTGCATTCGCAGAGTTTTGTCAGTCAATCAGGACACGGGAGTATAAGAAATTCGGTTAATGGGTTATCCATAACGCCACGTGATAAATCAGGAACGCAAGCATCCAAGCGATGCTCAACTGATATCCCATGCTAAAAACCGCCCAACGCCCACCGAATTCCTGTCGGATGGCGGCAACCGTAGCCATACAAGGCACATACAAGAGCACGAACACCACAAAGGCCAACGCTGCCGGTGGCGTGAACGCCCCCCGAAGCGCCATAACCAAGGAAGGTTCACCCTCTTCTTCTTCCCCTCCGTCTATACGAATGCCGGGGAGCATATCCACCAAGCGGCGGAGGGAGTCCACACCGGCCCGGAAGAATCCCCCTACAATAACCTCCACATCCTCACGCAGGGACCCTTCTGTGCTCAACTGTTCGGCTTCGGTCCCTACATATATCTGGCTCATGGTGGAAACAACCACTTCCTTGGCCACGAAACCGCTGATCAACGCGCCCGAAGCTTCCCATGTACCAAATCCCAACGGGCGAAAGGCCGGCGAGATGGCGCTGCTCAAGTGCCCAAACCAACTTTCACGCGGTGTTTGAACACCCCAGGGCATGTTCAGCAGGAGCCACAAAATAATGGAAATAAGCACAATGACCGTTCCCGCCTTAGTAACAAACTCCCGAGTATGCTCCCACGTGTGAAGCCAGATGCTTCGCCAGGTAGGTAAGCGGTAGGGCGGCAGTTCTAACACGAACAGACTCGGCGGCATGTTCTTAAGGAAAATTTTCTGAGCCACAAAACTGGTGGCCAGCGCGCTGAAGATCCCCAGCGTGTACAACCCCCAAATGAGCAGGGAGACACGCTGAGGGAAAAAGGCCAAGCCGAACACGACATAGACCGGCAATCGCGCGGAACAAGACATAAAGGGGATCAACAGAGCTGTCAGTAAGCGATCCCGATAGTTCTCCATCGTACGGGTCGCGTACACCGCGGGCACATTGCAGCCAAAGCCCAGGATCATGGGAATGAACGCCTTGCCATGCAGACCAAAGACGCGCATGGTCTTATCCATGACAAAAGCGGCCCGGGCCATGTAACCGCTATCCTCGAGGATGGCCAGGAAAATGTACAAAATGATGAGACCGGGCAGGAACGTCATAATCCCTCCCACCCCCGCGATGATGCCCTCCACAGCCAAGGATTGCACCCAGTCGGGCGCGGCCAGCGCGCGTAACACCAGCAGTGTCCAACGAGTGATCGGCCCGGTAAAAACCGCGTCCACCCAATCCAGGAAGGGGGAGGACACATTGACCACCAACTCGAACAAGATGTACATCATGGCCAAGAAAATAGGAATGCCCAACCACCGACTGGCCGCTATCTGGTCGATGCGGTCGGTTAAAGTCAGTCGATCCTGAGCGGGCCGATGCATGACCTGACGGGTCAGTCCGCTAATGAACCCGTACCGTCGGTCCGCGATGAGAATATCGGGAGAGTCATGGTAAAGGCGTTGAATGCGTTCGCGAGCCTCCGCCGCTCGTTTCAGAATGGCTTCCCCACCCGATTCCAGCGCAACCCGCTGCAGGAGATCGTCCTCGCCTTCGATAAGCTTGATGGCCAGCCAGCGGGGATTGTACCGTTGGGACAGGGTGGGATGGGCCGCGATACGCTCTGCCAAATCGTGGATTTCCCGCTCTATATCCCGACCGTAATCCACTTTAAACGTGAACGGTCTCAACGCGACGTTCGTCATCACGTTCGGCCTCCTTTGCCGTCACCACATCAACAATCACATCCTTCAGCCGTTCAATGCCTATCCCC
Source organism: uncultured Anaerolineae bacterium (assembly GCA_964413905.1). GTDB lineage: Bacteria > Chloroflexota > Anaerolineae > JAADDB01 > JAADDB01 > CAYPUG01. The sequence continues at coordinate 10,095 of CAYPUG010000078.1, forward strand.
TTAGACCCAACCGTACGCACAATGGGAATCCCTCCCAAGAGCGCGCTTAACTTCGCATCATCGATGCGGATCCCCATCTCCTCGGCTACATCGATCATGTTCAACACCAAAATCAGGGGCACGCCCATTTCTAATAATTGAACGGTGAGGTAGAGATTGCGTTCCAAGTTGGTCGCGTCCACAACGTTGACGACCGCGTCCACCTGATGCTCCACAATGAAATCCCGGGCAATGACCTCCTCCGGAGTAAAGGCGGAAAGGCTGTATGTGCCCGGCAAATCGACAATCTCTATCCTCACACCTTTGTGAACGAAAAAACCCGACTTCTTCTCCACCGTTTTGCCGGGCCAGTTGCCCACATGTTGATGCTGCCCTGTCAACGCGTTGAAAATGCTGCTTTTTCCCGCGTTGGGATTCCCGGCCAATGCAACCACGTACGTGTGTCCCATGCATCCTCCTCATTCAACGATAGGGTTCGAGATACCTCTCCGGCACGGGCTCGACCAACACTTTATGGGCAGCGCCGCGTCCCAACGCAATCCGTCGGTTACCGACCACCAAAATGACACCCAAGCCGTGGCCTTGGAGCACCCGTCCTTTGGTTCCTTCCCCTACCCCCATAGCCCAAAGACGCTCCCGCAAACGCCGTCCCCGAATCTCCTTCACTTCCACCTCCACCCCCGGCCGACAGAGAGAAAGAGGAATCATAACGCTCCATCCACACGTTCCACCAGGATCTGATCGGCATCCGCCTTGCGCAAGGAAAGATGATACCCCTTGACCTTAAACTCAATGGGATCACCTAACGGAGCCAAGCGTTCGATTTCTATAATCTCGCCGGGCACCACCCCCATTTCCATGATCCGACGCCGAAAGCGAGCATTCCCCCGTACTTGAACCACACGCCCCCGTTGCCCAGGTGTCAACGTCCCCATAGGCACATAAGTGCCTCCCTTTTCCTTCTCAGCAGCCATGTGTTCGTCCTCCCGTTGGCGACGACGTTTCGCTGCACATTCCGCGCAGTAGCCTTCAAAACATACACATACGTGTGTAATTTCGATGCCCAACGTGGCGCTCAATTCGGCCCGTGCCTGGGCAATACGGGCCGTCTCTACCTCGATGACTTTACCGCATCCCTTACACGTGAAGTGATAGTGCTCGGCCTTGAGCGCGCTCTCGTAGTATTCCCGTTTATGGTCCCGTGCAAAATACCGTTGTTCGACGAGCCCTACTTCCTTTAACTTAGCGAGAGTGCGATACACTGTTGCCAGGCTGATGCGCTCGTCCCGCTCACGAGCGCGCTCGTAGACGGCTTCCGCGTCCAAGTGCCCTTCTGCTTCATCCAAAATCTCCAATATAAGCACCCGTTGAGGGGTGACCCGTAACCCCGAAGCCATCAAACGCTCTTTCGGCGAAAGCGGATGGCTTTCCCGAGAGACCTGCATCCTCTACACTCCCTTCCATCCCAACCAAACGAACACAAAAACCACGGTGAACAACGTACTCACCGTCATCTGGCGAATCCCGAGAACGGTCGGCTTAATGTGGGTAGCCGGGTAAATGGTCCCCACGACACTTTCCACCCACTGCACTGCGTAGGCCAGCCAAAGCCAGGGCGGCAACGCGCCGATAAGTCCCAGGAGCGCGACAGCCACCATGTTGGTTGTCGTGTAGAGCAACGCCCGCCATCCTGCACGCAACCGTTCCCGCAAAGGCGGGATAACCGTCCAACGTCGTTGTTCCAAGCGCAGATAAATGTAGACAATGGACGCCGCGGACTGAAACCAGGCCAGCAGCCAGAGGACCCAACCTGTGGGATCGTAATGTCCACGGGCGACCCACAAGGCCGCAGGCGCGGCCAAGGCCAATGCTCCACTGCCGACGATCTCTAATCCCAATTGGCGACGCTCGGCCCGGTTGCGGATCAAGTACAAATACCACAGGAGCACAAAGATCGCGGGCACGGCCAAATACACCAAGAACGCGTATCCACGGGTGACCAACATAAGCGCCGCCACCAAGGCCATGCCCCCGTACAGAGCCATCCAAAAGAGAGCGATGGGGAGATCCGAGCGAGGACGGCGCTTTCCCCAAATTTTCGCCAGAACAATAACCGGCTGGCGGGCCATAAAGGCCGCCAACACCCCGATCACCAAAAGCGTGGTATCAAACGTCCACGTATTCCCCGCCGCAATGCCGATAATAAGCGGGGAAAGAAGAAAGGCCCACGTGCCGTGCTCCTGGGGAAAGGCGATAGTCTTGCGAAATAAACGCTCTCGTCGCGAGCTTCTCAATTGTCCCACGTTTTCTTGTGCCATAATTGCGAACCATTCTCAAGTTTTGGGGAAAGCATACACGGGAATGGGTTGGAGGTCAAGT
>CAYPUG010000079.1:0-12409 GCA_964413905.1 uncultured Anaerolineae bacterium
CGACGGCGTCTCCATCACCCAACGCGGGGCTTCCACGCGGGCAATTTCCGTGCCTGTGTGCACGTAGAAGAACTGGATGCGGTGGTCCATGCCCGTGTCGTCTCGGTATTTCTCCTGCAGCGCGGAACTGCTCTCGAAGATCGCACTACGCTCCCCGGGATGCAGGTATCCCATGAACAGTTCCCGATCTCGAACAGGGCGAAGGTGGGTGCAGAGGGATCCCGCCTCCTCATCACATTCCCGGCATTGGGTGCAATCCCCCTGCCGGGCGCAGGACCCACACAACCACACCCGCAGGCTGTTGACCAGATCCCGGGCGCCGGGGTAGGAGATGTAACTGGCCACGGGGATGCCCATGTCGTGAAAACGACGCAAGGCCCGGGTGATCTGGGGGAGGAGCGCGGCTTGCAGTTTCGGATCCTCGTTTTGCATGTGCCAGAAGATCAGAGAGCCGTCCCGCAGCGCGATGCCGGGATATTCGGCGTTTTGTGCCTCATCGGCCAGGGCTTCTAACTCGTGCAGGGCCATGACCGTGCCCAACAACGCGCCTTCGATGGGATGGAGAACGTCGTCCGTGTCGGCCACATGCAGGTCCTCATCCCGGTACCAGAAAACGCCCCGACTGCTCAGGTGGGCCCAGGCCCGCGCGCCGTAGTGTATCCGCACCCGGCCGATGTTGAGGACGATGAAGCGTACGGGACTATGCCGGTCCGGCGCCATATGGGAGCCGTCCGTCGCGATGACGGTGTGGTTTTCGGGGCGTTCCGGCAGGGGAAAGGTCGCGCCCGGTGGCTCATTTGTGGGGCGTGCTACCAACCAAGGCACCCGCTCCTTTACCTGATCGATGCGCTCTTGCAGTGCCGCGGCCTGCAACTCACGGAGTAACCCCCGCGCGCGTTCCAGGTGACCCTGACGAGAACGTCGGGCCGTTTGCCGGGCTAATTCCTGAATGGCTTCGGCAAGATTGTCCACGTGTAATGGCATGGTAGTAGCGTAAAAGGTCGTGGCTATTGAGTAGCCGGATAAATTGGCCTGCTCCATTATATCGCCGATAAGGCGATTGTGGAAAACGCTGTAGCGGGCCTTCTTCCCATGTAACCATTTCGGATGTGCTGTCGTCCTATCAGCGCCACCGATAAAGCGGTGGATTGAAGCGAGAACAATACGGGGATGTTCCCCTACCGAAATTCTCAAAAACTGAACATTCGAGGAGGGAGGAATACCATGAACTTCTGGAAGAAAGCTATGTTGACGTTGGCCGTTGTGATGTTGGGATTTGCTGCTGTGTTAGGTGTGCCCACTGTGGCTCGGGCGGATACAGGGACGGATTGGTCCGCGGTTCAGAACGACGCGAATCAGATTTACTGGCAGGCCCAAGCCATTCAGACGTGGGCCGGTGTGGTCCGCTCTAAGGCAATGGCGATTGCCGGCACGGAGACGGATCCCGAGGTCGTCAATGCAGCCACCCAGATTGTGGCCCTGGCCGCGCAGGTGGAGCGGGATGCGGCGGACATCATGGTCACCGCGGAAGACATCAACTATCGCATTGACCATTCCGAGGCGACGACCTTGCGTCTTTCCGATGATATCGGTGTGATGGCCGACCGGATCGGTATCATGGCGGACCGCATCCTCTGGACAGAACTGCAGATCGGCGTCATGGCCGACCGGATCGTCGAGAGCGAGTACCTGATCAGTTACAGCAGTTTGACCCTGGCCTCTCAAATCAAGGACACAACGGATCTGATGATCAACCGAACGTACGACATGCAAGGGACGGTAACTCATATGCAAGGAGCGTTGCGGTAAGGTAATATAAAGGGAGCAGGCCTGTCAACGGTCTGCTCCCTTTACCCGTATCCTATCATGGAACAAGGAGCGGCGTTATGGCGGCATCGGAGCAGGACTTTGTCAAACGGTTACAGGCGGGGGATCCCGCGGCCTATGAGGAACTCATCGAGAACTACGCGGAGATGGTGTACCGGGTCGCGTATCGCATTCTCCAGGACCCTCACGATGCGGAAGATGCCATGCAGGAGACGTTCCTTACTGTGTACCGGCGCATTGGCTCCTTTCGGGGGGATTCCAAGTTTTCCACCTGGCTCTATCGCATCGCGACGAACGCCGCGCTGGACATGATCCGGGCCCGGCAGCGCAAGCAAGGCCAGGATCTGGCCTGGGATGAAACCGAGGAAGAGGGCGCTCCCTTACCCGATACGCTGACCCCTCTGCCGGAAGAGGTGCTCATGCGCCGGGAAGCCCTCGCTTTATTGGAGGAAGGGTTGCAGCAACTCTCTCCCAAACTGCGGACCGCGCTGGTCCTCTACGAGCTGGAGGGGTTGTCCATGAAAGAAGTGGCTGAGGTATTGGGGATCTCCACCTCAGCGGCCAAAGTGCGAGTTCACCGAGCTCGCCTTCTCCTCCAGGAGAATTTACAACATCGGTTGGCCGAACTGACCTCTTCTTGAAAATGTGACCATATGGCAAAAACGCACGTCTAATGAGCGCATCCCTCATGTGCCAGTGTGATGTGGGCCCTGCTGCAAAACATCCTGGGAAACTTTGGGGCGTCGAAGGCAACGCGTGAGGCGACCGACCCTGAGGTGTTTTTCAGCAGCGCTCCGGGTGAAGGCGTACTCATCTTGGAGGTGACACGATGAAACACGAAAAATGGCTGGAACAAGTTTCCGATTACGTGGATGGACTCCTAAAGGGAGAGGAACTCAAACGATTTGAAGCCTACCTGGCCGAGTGCGAAGAGTGCCAAAAGATCGTCGACAACATGCGGCGCTTACGGCAACGGCTCAAGGATGTGTCTCCCGGGCAACTGACGCCAGAGGCTAAATTGCGCCTCTACGAGCGTCTGAACGAGGAGCGGGCCAAGCGGGGCGAACCCCTGTTGCGCATCCCCCAGGCTCTGTTGGATGAGGTCGCGGCGCGGGCCAAGGCCGCGGCTCAAGCCGCGAGGGACGTGGCCGTCGAGGCGACACAAGCGGCGAAGGACGTCACCTCCGCGGGTGTGGAAGCGGCTGCGACGATGGGGAAGGGCGCGGTTCGCACCGGTGAGAAGACCGCGGGGATGGCGGCAGCCGCGGCCGAGAGCGCGGTGGATGTGGCCAAGGAGATGGGCAAGACCGCGGTGGACGTGGGCAAAATCGCGACCGTGGAAAGCGCGGAAGTGGTGAGTGAGGCGCTGGAGAGCCCGTTGAAGGCCGCGACCACGCCGGCCCGTCTGGCCGCCAAGGGCATGAAGGCCGGGGCCCGGATGATGACCGGCGGCGCCAAGACTATGACTTCCAGCGTCAAGGGCGCGGCCAAAGTGACCAAGAAAGGGGTGGAGGCCGCGGTGACCGGCGCGCTAGAAGGCGCTAAAGCCGCGAAGGAAGTCACCAAGGTGACGAAGAAGACCACCGAAGCCGGCGCGTCCGTGGCCAAAACCGCGGCCAAAGGCGCGAAGAAAATCGTCAAGGGCGAGACCGAGGACGAGTGACACGGACACCCCGGGGTAGAATTTACTCGCCTACCCCGATAAAGAAAGGATAGAAATTCGTGGGATTTTCGCCGCCAAAGGCGGCGAAAATCCCACGAATTTCCCTTATTCTTTCTAAGCTAAGGTACATTCGCAGGGTTTTCTCGGTCAATTAGCACTCAATCGGTGGCTTGTGGGGAGAATCGATGTTGGCTAATTCATCATACCACGTTATACTCAGGATGTAACTCCCCCACCAGGAACCGGTCATATCGGAAGGGGTCAATGTCAATGGTGTGCGCGCGGCCGTCGACGATTTCCTCGGCCATCAGCAACCCGGCCACCGGACCGTGCATGAACCCGTGCCCGGAGAACCCGGCCATCACGTAGAACCCCTCGACGGTGGGAATGCGGCCCAGAATGGGGTGCGCGTCCGGCGTGACCTCGTACAGCCCTGCCCAGTGGGTGAGGAGCCCGGCCTTCTCCAACACGGGTAGTCGGTACATGGCCTCCTCCATGTGAATCAGTTCCCACTCCGGGTCCACATCCAGTTTGTACCCCGGCGTCTCGTTGGGGTTGGACTTCCCCGTGAGAATACCCTCCCCTTCCCGGTGGAAATACAACGCCTCGCGGAAGAAAATCACGAAGGGAAAATCGGGCGGGATCTCGGGGATAGGGGTGGTGACCACGATCTGGCGGCGAATAGGCACAATGGGAATATCCACCCCGACCATCTGTCCGATTTGGGGCGCCCACGCGCCGCACGCGTTTACCACCACCGGGGTCTCAATGACGCCCCGGTTTGTCTCCACCGCCACAATGCGTCCCCCTTCCGTGCGGATGCCCGTGGCAGCCGTTTCCGTGAACAGTTTCGCGCCCAGGCGGCGAGCGTTCTTCACATACCCCTGCACCACGCTCGAAGGATCGCACAGGCCGTCCCGTTCATAAAACGTGCCGGCCAGCACCCCTTCGATGTTCACCAAAGGCACCATCCGCGCGATCTCTTCCGGTTCCAGCCACTGGGTCATAATACCCAGGGAATGCTGCAGTTCCACATTCTTGCGGAACGTGGCTACATCCTCTTCATTTGTCAGCAGGAACAAATACCCGGTAAAGCGCAAGTCAATGTCCTGGTCCATTTCCTCCGGGAAGCGCTCCAACATGCGGATGCTCTCTATGGAGAAGCGGATGTTGATCTCGCTGGAGAACTGGTGTCGGATCCCCCCGGCACACTGCCCTGTGGACATCATGCCGAAAAACGGCTCCTTCTCGATGAGAACCACATTTTTTACGCCTTTCTTTGCCAGATGATAGGCAGTGCTCGTGCCCATCACTCCCCCACCAATAATCACCACGTCCGCGGTTTTTGGAAACTCGTGTCCCATCACGATACTCCTTTGCCCGAGGTTCATAACTTCACACGTTGAATTATCCACGATTCATCGGTTCTCTGCAACTTACTTCTCGATTTCTTGACACGGTCTCCGTCCTCACCTTATCATCGCTTTGAATGAATACTCCTTCTTTACGACGAGGTACATGAAACGCGATGTGTCTATCATTCAGAGGCCAAACTTCAGGGGAAGGAGCGAGCCGCCATGACTCGGCCATCTCAATCCCACGATGTGGTCGCGGTGATCGATTTTGGCTCCCAGTACAGTATGCTCATCGCGCGGCGGGTGCGCGAACTCCACGTGTACAGTGAACTGGTACCCTGGCAACGCGCGGAGGAGATGTTGCCCCGCTTACAGCCAAAGGCCCTTATCCTCTCCGGTGGACCGGCCAGCGTGTACGAACCTCACGCGCCCACCCTGCCCCGAGAGTGGCTTGACGGCCGGGTGCCCGTGCTGGGCATCTGCTACGGCATGCAATTGATGGCCCATCTGCTGGGCGGCCAGGTTGCGCCCGCACAGGAACGGGAATACGGCCCCGCGTACCTTCACGTCCTCGAACCTTCCCATTCCCTCTTCCGGGATCTCCCCGACAACATGCTCGTGTGGATGAGTCACGGCGACCGGGTGGACCGCTTACCCCAGGGCTGGCGCCCTATTGCCCGCACAGAGAACGCGCCCCACGCGGCCATCTCCGACCCCACCAACCGCCTCCTGGGCGTCCAGTTCCACCCGGAAGTGGCCCACACCCCGCGCGGGAAGGATATCCTGGCCCGGTTCCTCTTCGAAGTGTGCGGCTGCGCGGGCGACTGGACTCCTGGCCGTTTCATCGAGGAAACCGTGGCCAGCATCCGGGAACAGGTGGGGGAAATGGGTGTCATCGCGGGTCTCAGCGGGGGCGTGGATTCCGCGGTCGCGGCCACCCTGGTGCACCGGGCCGTGGGGGATCAACTGACCGCGATTTTTGTGGACCATGGTCTCCTGCGCCTGGGCGAAGCCGCACAAGTCGTAGAGACTTTCCAGCGGTCCATGCACATGCGCCTGGTCACCGTGGACGCGTCCGCCCAGTTCCTGGCCGATCTGGAGGGTGTGACCGCCCCCGAGGAAAAGCGTCGCCGCATCGGCCACCGGTTCATCCGAGTGTTCGAGGCGGAAGCCGCGCGGCTGGCCCAAGAAGGGGACATTCGTTTCCTCGTCCAGGGTACCCTCTATCCTGACGTGATCGAAAGCGCGAGCAGCGCGGACGCGAGCACTGCCCGCACCATCAAAACTCACCATAACGTGGGCGGCTTGCCCGATGATATGGAATTTCAACTCATCGAGCCCTTGCGCTATTTGTTCAAGGATGAAGTGCGGGCCGTGGGCACCGCGCTGGGCCTGCCGGACGAGATCGTCTGGCGGCACCCCTTCCCCGGACCGGGTTTGGCCATTCGCTGTCTTGGGGAGGTGACCGAAGAGCGCCTGGCGCGCCTGCGCCGGGCCGATGCCATCTTCCTGGAAGAACTGCGCGCCGCGGGATTGTACCGGGCTGTGGCCCAGGCCTTCGCGGTGCTCCTCCCCGTTCGGTCTGTGGGCGTGATGGGGGATTACCGCACCTATGGGGAAGTTGTTGTCCTGCGCGCGGTGACCACCGAGGACTTTATGACCGCGGACTGGGCCCGGTTGTCCGATGATTTCCTGGCGCGGGTGAGCACACGCATTGTCAACGAGGTGGAAGGCGTTAACCGGGTGGTCTACGACGTGACCAGCAAGCCGCCCGGGACCATCGAGTGGGAGTAAAAAATAGAGGAAGGGTGTTTCGGGCAGGGATCCCTGCCCGAAACACCCGCTTTTGCGCTTTGTTGTTAGTTCTGCTCAATCCGAACCACGTCGGCCGCCTGAAGACCCTTGGGGCCCTTCACCGTCGTGAATTCGACCAATTCGCCCTCGTCCAGTGATTTGTAGCCGGAGCCCACGATCGCGGAATAATGCACGAACACATCGGGCTCACCCTCGCGAGCGATAAAGCCGTAACCCTTGCTCGCATTAAACCACTTTACGTACCCAGTAACACGTTCAGACATTGTACTTCTCCTTCTAAAATTTGAAATATGTGTTGGCTGATTGACCGACAAAACCTCACGTATGGACCTTGGCTTAAGAGAGAAGGGGAAAACTTGTATGATTATCGCCGCCTCCGGCGGCAATAATCACACAAGTTCCTACGCTCTCTTTATGAGAAGGTACATGAAACGCGATGTGTCAGTCAATCAATATGTGTTGGGGAGAGGAAGGACCGATCATTCCGCACCGGCGAGGGCAGCACTTCAAGTGGCGAACTCTCACAGCGTAGGATGAACGTATACCACACCTCTCATGTTAACGAGGCTACTCTAACACACCCTTGCGGTGGTGGCAAATTCCTTCCTCTGCGTGGCGGATACGGGTGTGTTTTCCCGTCTACTCTTGATCGTGGTGGCCTACGTGCGGGCATGAGGGTGAGACAACCTTCGTGTGGATTGAGATAGGACTATTGGGGCATGTACACACATATCCTCATATGGTACCTTGAGATTAGCAATAGAAAGGGTTGCTAAACGGGGTCATGCGAGATTCCAAGATGGACGATTTTGGGGGAAAGGCGATGGCATTCCCGGGGGATGATATCCGCGTACTCCTCGTCGCGAGGGACGATAATCTCATAGAGGAAGTACATCAGACGTGTAAGCATTCCCCCTCCTTAAACTTGGTCGGGGCCATTTATCGGGTGGACGAAACGGCATCTGCTGTGAGACAACGACGCGCTCAGGTGGTCTTGATGGATTTGTCTATGTTGGGGGAAGACATTGAACAACCTATCATGGATCTTATCCTGAAAGCGCCTGATGTTTTGGTGTTCGTACTCCTGTCCCAGGAGAATTTAAGTCGAGCGCAGCGTGCATTGGCCGCCGGGGCTCGTGGTTTTATCCTGCGCCCCATCGATCCTGAAGTGTGTCACCGCACTATTTCCCGAGTCTACACTCTGGAGGTGCTCAAGCATCAGGGGGAGAAGCGAACAGATGCTCAAGGTGAGGTCGTTGCTCTGGTGGGGGCAAAAGGCGGTGTAGGTCGGACGGTGATCGCGGCGAATCTGGCCATTGCCTTGAAAGAAACGTCGGACAAGATGGTCTTGGTCATGGAGGCCATGAACGTGCCCGGCGATCTGGCCGCCGTGTTCGCAATGACGCCTACCACGTCGTTGCAGGATGTGCTGAAAGATGTCCGGTCTATCGACCTGCCCACATTAATTCAGCGTGTTCCCCAACATCCTTCCGGAGTGTACGTGTTGCCGGGAACGTTGGAATACGGGCTTGGTGACGGCCGGGTGCGTGATTTGTTCTCTCTAATTCACATGTTCCGTAACCTGTTTGCCTTTATTATTGTCGATGTGGGCGAGTTGCAGGATCCGTTTACCGCGATAGCCGTTCAGGAGGCTGACCACCTTCTGGTGATCACCACCCCCGACTTATTATCCTTGCACCGGACGGGCAAATTTATCACCGCGTTGGTAGAAAACGCGGAGGTGGAACCCGAACGTATTGCCTTGGTGTTGAACAAGTACGGCATCCGGGAGGGGGTGCGTAAGGAGGCTGTGGCCAACTTAATGGATCGCCCGGTGGCCTATACCATTAGATACGACAGCGCCACCGTAGATCACTCCATTTACAAAGGTATACCTTTTATGCTGGAAAAAAAGCGCAACACGGTCGCGGAAGACGTTTTACTTCTAGCAAAGGACTTGGCGCATAAACCCTCCGACGGACATCGGGTATCCCGGTCTCCTTTGAAAGTGTGGAACCGAATGCGTCACATGTTTGCGTTTGCCTCCCTTCTATCGGAACCCCGCGGATGAACCATGTTCATAAGAATTCGGCAACAGGGAGCATCTGTTCGCCCTTTTTGGCGTCTTAATAAGTGGTTCGGTTGAAAGTGTAAAGTGTCTCGGTCCGCGTCTTGCAAGGAGAGGGGGCAGTGTTGCGTATTTTATTCGCGCTGGCCGGATTTGTCTTAGGAGAATGGGCATGGCAATGGGCTTTGTGGTTCACTCACCGTTACGAACGTGATGGTGTGCCCATCGCGAAGTGGACTCTTTCCGGCGTATTGCATGTGATCACCGTGTTGCTGGTGGGGGGCATCTCCACATACGGTTCATTCACGGGGGGAGATCGGATCTCCCTGATAGTCATCCTGGTGAGTTCGATGTTGTTGGTGACAATTGCCTTGGTGGACCTGCGTGTTCGACGCATACCCAATGTGATGGTCGCCGTGCTCGTCGGGTGGGGCTTGGTCCGGTCCCTTGTGACGGGACAGCCCTCCTTATGGGGATGGGGGCTAGGCCTTCTCGTGGGAGGAGGGGTGTTTTTGGTGATTACGTTGGTGGGACGAGGGGCTATGGGGCCGGGAGATGTGAAGTTAGCGGCTGCGTTGGGTGCGTTAGTAGGCTATCCGGCCGTGTGGGGGGTGTTGTGGGTGGGCATTCTGGCAGGTGGGGTGGTGACCTTGGTGTTGCTGTTGGCCCGACGGGTGGGGCGCAAGGATTACATGGCGTATGGCCCATACCTCGCCTTTGGGGGATGGGTTATCCTGTGGGTCCAGTGTGGGGGGAATCTGTAAAACAGGGAGGGATGCGCTCGATGATCGAATTGGAAATGTACGCGGTGGTCATTTTAGTCATCCTTGCGGTGTTGAGTATCTTCCGGGGACTTTACTATGTGATCACATCCGAAATTGCCGTTCAGATCGACCCACGTCTTCTGCCTCCGGCGCTGATCCCGTCCCGTCCAAAGCGCAAAAAACTCTCCCTGGTGGAGCGGGTCATCCAGAAATTTGCTCTGGCCAAAGCCTTGGATGCGGAGTTGGAACGGGCGAACATTCGCATGTCCGTTCGGGAATGGGTGTTGATATGGGTGAGCATGATTATCATGTTGGCGTTGCTGGGATGGCTCATCTCCGGCTCGGTGTTGGGGATGATTATGTTGGGGGCAACCGGGATCATCGCACCCCGCTTCTGGATCAACCGCCGTATTGAACAGCGACGCCAGAAGTTTAACGACCAATTGATCGATGTCCTGCGCATGTTGGTCAGTTCCCTGCAAGCCGGCCATGGGATTCTGCAAGCCATTCAGACCGTGGCCCAGGAGTTGCCTCCCCCCGCGGGCGAGGAGTTCGACCGCGTTGTTCGGGAAGTCTCCTTGGGGTATTCCATGGATGAAGCGCTGCGTCGCTTGTCCGAACGGATGCGTAGCGATGATTTGGACCTTATTGTCACCGCTATCAACATCCAGTCCGAAGTGGGGGGCAAACTATCGGACATTTTGCAGAACATCAGCGACACGATTACAGAACGCGTGCGGCTGAAGGGCGAGATCGCGGTGATGACGTCTCAGCAGCGCATGAGCGGGTATGTGATTTCAGGGATGCCTTTCATTCTCGCGGTCATTATTTCCGTCATCAACCCCGGTTATTTGATGGAGTTGTTCCGACCGGGGTGGCGCTGGTTGCCGGCTTTAGCCGTGGGTATGATGATCTTGGGCCAGATAGTCATGCAAAAGATGATGCGTGTTGAGGTGTGACCATGATAAGTGTGGACATTCAAGTGCAGATTGTGGTGGCGAGTGTCTTGGCTGGCCTGGCCGTGTTGATGCTCGTGGTGGCCTGGTATGAGAGCCATCGCACAGAAGAAGCTCGTGTTCGCGAGCTTTTTGAATCGTATGAATCGGTATTGCGTATGCGAGATCTGGAGTTGAGCAAACCCTTTTTCGAGCGCACAGTTCAGCCGTTGGCCCAGAAGATGGGGAGTGCACTCGGTCGCCTAGCCCCCTCGTCCAACATGCTGAAATTGCAGCAACAACTCATCATGGCCGGTGAGCCGGCAGGCATGAGCCCGGTGGACTTTTTGGGCCTGCGTTTGTTGGGCGCTATCGGCTTGGCGACTTTGACCACCCTTCTCTTCTTGAACTCTCACCTGACCGCTATGAACAAACTCCTGTTTTCCCTGGCCGGCGGCATGTTCGGATATCTGTACCCAAACATGTGGCTGAAGGGACGTATCCGTCGCCGCCAGTCGGCCATTCTCAAAGCCTTGCCGGATGTCCTGGATATGTTGACCATAGCCGTAAGTGCCGGGTTGGGTTTTGATGCAGCACTCATGCGAGTTGTGGATAAGTGGCAAAATCCCCTCACCGAGGAACTGCAAAAAGTCTTATACGAGATGCGGATGGGGGTCTCCCGGGCCGAGGCGCTGAGGCATCTGGCCGAGCGTACAGGTGTGCCGGAAGTATCCAGCTTTGTGGCCATCATCATTCAGGCCGAAAAACTCGGATCGAGCATTGCAGACGTGCTACAAGCCCAGGCGGATACAGTGCGCGAACGGCGGCGTCAATGGGCCGAGGAACAGGTGCGGAAGGCACCGGTGAAAATGCTCATTCCGTTAATCTTATTCATCTTCCCGTCGCTGTTCGTGGTTATTCTGGGCCCCGCCGTGCCGCGATTTCTTAGATCCTTTGGACATTAATAGGGGTCGCACTGCGGCGAAGATTTCCGGTTCCTTTACGTCAAGATACACAAAACGCCATGTGGAAACACTCAGCAGTCTCTGATTGACTGACACATCGCGTTTCATGCACCTTTCTTCTTTCTAAGCCAACCTGCATTCGCAGAGTTTTGCCACAGTCTATGCATTCTTTATTTGTGAATCATCGATACAGTGTGGGACACGCATATGGACGAACAAAAGGATTTACTTCAAGACGAACGCTGGCAAAAGGCCCAGGAACACATCCGTAACCGACGCTGGCGGGAAGCAGCCCAAATTCTACGTGCCCTCCTGGATGAATATCCGCATAACGTGCAATTGCGTAGCACATTAATGGACGTGGAACTGCGTTCATCCTTGGTAGAAGATATGGAGCAGTTAGAAGAGGCCCCCTCACGTCGACGCTTCCCACGGCCGCGGATGTTCTCCCGCCGAGTGCTTATTATTTTGGTACTCATCGTCGTGTTCGCGGGGTTATTGGTGGCCGCGTACAGCACATACACCAATTACATCGTGCCCATGCGCGCGACGGCTCAATCTTATCGGGCTTTACAGGAAATGTACGATGAGGCACAGGATGCGTTATCCCAAGGTGATTATGACCGTGCTATCCAATTGTTCCAAGCAGTGTTAAACCAGCACCCGGATTTCCCCGGCGCGGCCGAAGGCTTGGCCGAAGCTCGTGAGAAAGCCGACCTGACCCGTCTTTACGAAGAAGCCCTCCGCCTGGAGCAAGAAGGGCAGTTCGATCAGGCGTTGGTTCTCTACCGACGCTTAGCCGAGCGCGCGCCCGAGTATCGGGATGTACGGCGGCGGATTGCACGGCTAGAACAGCGTATGACCGTCTCTTCCCTGTTCCGCCAGGCGGAAGACGCGTACGCGAGTGGGGATTGGGAGATGGCCATCGCCTTATACGAGGAATTGCGCAACCGCGATGGCTCCTACCAACGCGAAACCGTCCGGGCGCATCTCTTCGACGCGTATATGGCGTACGTG
>CAYPUG010000080.1:0-12281 GCA_964413905.1 uncultured Anaerolineae bacterium
CTCCAGACACGCGCGGCAAACATCCAAGCGGAACAAAATCGCATTAAAACACGCATCGAACAATTGCACCGGGATAGGGAACGCCTACAAGCGCAAATCCGCGAGATGGCCGGGCACATGGCCGACACGGAACAGGCGCTCCGCCAAGTCGACGCGAAAATACAAGCCAAAGAAGCTGAACTGAAACAGAGTCAAGAACACCTGAACGCGGCGAAAGAACAGCTACGCCAAACAGAATCCGAATTACGCCACCTGCAAGACCGCTACGCCCTGCTCGAGAGATTGCGTGAAGAGGGCAGTGGACTCTATGCCGGCGTACGAGCGGTGTTGAACGCCCACCTTCCGGGGATCATTGGGGTTATCGCCGAACTCATCCATGTGCCGGAAACGTACGAACGAGCCATCGAAGAAGCTTTAGGAGCCTCGCTCCAGGACATCGTCGTCCACACCTGGAAAGATGCAGAGCGTGCCATTGCATATCTCAAACGCAAACGAGCCGGTCGCGCCACCTTCCTCCCCCTGGATACTCTTCGGCCTCCTCGACGACCTCCAGTTCCCCAGGAAGGGGGTGTCATCGGCTTGGCCGCGGACCTGGTCAAAACAGACCCTTCGGTGCGTCCGGCCATCGATCTCTTGCTTAATCATACCCTGGTCGTCCGGGATTTAGCCACCGCGCGGCGTGTGCTTTCGCGGGTCGGAGGACTTCGCATGGTCACCCTGGAAGGGGAACTGGTACGAAGTTCCGGTCGAGTGACAGGAGGGGAAGGTAAACAAACGCGCGGGGGCATGCTCGCGCGTGAACGTGAATGGAGAGAATTGCCCCATCACATCGAGCGTATTCGCCGCACAATGGACACCCTCCAACAACGCATCACCCAACAAGAAACCCACGTGGAGGAACAGCAGCGTGAATTAAGGATGTATCGCGAACACCATCGCACGCTCAGCCGCCGACTCCAACAGCTTCGGCAGGAAATGCGGGACCGCGAAAATCACTTATCCCGTTTGGAGGGGCAAATTCAAGCCCAGAAAAGCGTTCTGGCCCGATTAGAAGAAGAACAGGAATCCACACGAAGTGAACAAGAGCGCCTTCGGGAACACATGCAGAAATTGCACGACGAAGAGCATTACGTTGAACAGGCCCTCAAAAAAGCGGAATCGCGTCTCCGCGAACTGGACGACGAGGAGGCGAGAGAACGTATTGCTTATCTTCAATCCCTCCGTGCCACTCTAGAAGGCCGCCTGCGCAGTGCTCAACACGTATTGGATACGTTGAATCAGGACATAGCCCATCAAAACGAACTCCTCCAAGCCCATGAAACACAAATTACAACTTTACAGCAAGATATAGAAGAAGCCGAGAACGAACTTCAACGGGTACAGGTCCAACTCCAGGCGGCTCAACATCAACTGGAAGAGATAGAGGGCCCGACCCGGACGGCAGAAGAACGACTGGCTCAACAACAGGCCACATTCCAGGAACTCCAACAATCCCTGGAACAGGAACGCCGCCTGCTGCACCAAGAAGAATCGCACCTCACCCAGATTGGATTAGCCGTTCAGAGAGCTGAAGATGCTTTGACGCACTTGCGGCATCAGATCGAAGAGGATCTAGGATTAGTGCGGCTGGAAGAATCCACAGACATGTACCCGGCCCAAGCCCCACTTCCTTTCACAAACGGAGTCGAAACCCTGCCTAAAGTCACGGAGATTCCCAAAGGCTTGGAGGAGGACATTCGCCGCATTCGCATCCGATTGCGCAACCTGGGCCCTATAAATCCGGACGCACCTCAAGAGTACAAGCAACTGCACGAGCGGCACGACTTCCTCCAATCCCAAATGCAGGACTTAATGGAAGCATCGCAAGACCTAAAGAGGGCTATCAAAGAACTGGATCGACTCATGGAGAAAGAATTCAAGAAAACGTATCAATCCGTCGCCCGGGAATTCAAGAAATACTTTCAACGTCTTTTCGGTGGAGGAACCGCGCGGCTCACCTTGACGCAACCGGACAATCTGAATCACACCGGCATTGATATTATCGCCCGCCCACCGGGCAAGCGTACGCAAAGCCTGGCCATGCTATCGGGTGGAGAAAGGGCTTTGACCGCTGCAGCGCTTATCTTTGCCATCCTCACCGTCAGCCCGCCACCCTTCTGCATCCTGGACGAAGTAGACGCAGCACTGGACGAAGCCAATGTGGGACGCTTTCGCGACGTGCTCAAAGAACTGTCGCAACACATTCAATTCATTGTGATCACCCACAACCGCGGGACGATTGAAGCCGCAAATACCATTTACGGGGTTTCCATGGGGCGAGATGGGGCGTCGCGGGTGCTCTCTCTACGCCTGGAAGAACTTCCCGCCGCGTAAATGGCCTACCACTCAAGCATATAAGGCTCCCCACCTTCCTCCCACGGCAGTTCCTCGGTGGACCACATCCGAGAAAAGACCACCGCGGCCAACCCGGTGATCACCGGAGCGATGAAAAACTGGATACCGCACATCAGGGAGGAGACCAAAAAAACGCCGAGTGGAGAATACACAACTTGAGGCGCAAGGCCTACCTGCTCATACATATCTTGCACATCGGGAGGAAGCAAACGCAGCGCACCGGTCGTACCGCCGATTAAAGCCAACCCAACGGGGGCCAACAGAATCAATGTAAGCCCCCCTACGAGCGTTGCAACACCCCCGGCAATGGAGCCGGCCAGCGCGATTTCACGCTCTTCAACACCATACGGGGCCCAATGAGCGACCAATGCCCCTACGCCAACCCACAATAACACATTAAACACCCAGACCAAACAATGTCCCACCAGCGGGACAAGGGACAAAAACGCAATCACCAGGGCTATCGCCGACCCGATTAACCCCGCACGCAAGCCCACCGGTCCCATAACGTGTAATGATGACCCCTTAATCGGAAGATTGGGACTTAGAAAGCACCTGCTCAATCGTATCCAGCAGTTCCCGTGGACTAAACGGCTTCACAATGTAAGCCGCCGCGCCTTCTTCCTCTAGAGCACGGATGCGCTCCTCCATACTGGCTCGCGCGGTCACGTAAATCACGGGAATATCTGCGATTTCTGGATCTTGACGCAAACGGCGGTGAAAAGCCCACCCATCCAACGTGGGCATCATCAAGTCCAGCAGGATAAGATCAGGCTTGTGCTTTCGGACCATTTCCAAGCCCATCTCGCCATCGTACGCGCGCAGAATTTTATAATGCCCGCGATGTAAGATGAGTTCTATCAGATCAACAATGTCCGGTTGATCTTCAATGATGATTATCGTGCGTTCTTCTGTGTTACCCATGAGCGTCTTTCCCCCTACTCAAAGAGTCAACCGGGAAGGCCACCACGCGCCTCATGCACCTCGCCCCCCCACAAGATTCCCCCTTACCGGAAAAATATGTACAATGTTATCACACCATCCTGAGAAAGCGACACCGCCTTGTCATGTATGCCTACGCAACCCGATGGACTAACAAAACGCCGGGCATGAACCCTACCTGTATGCCAAGCGACCTGATTGATCGACACATCGCGTTTTATGCACCTTATCGTAAAGAAGGAGTAGAAATTCTTCCTTTTAAGCCAAGGTGCATTCGCAGAGTTTTGTCAGTCACTCAGGCCAAACGACAAAAGGCCTTAGCACGTGCTTATATTTTTTTACGCTACAGAACGCAAAATCCAGTAGGTTGGTCAAGCGGTGTTATTGCCCATATCTTAACGGAGAACGCACATGAACGCCAATTGGACGCATGACCCCGGCTTCATGGCCATTCTCGCCCTTACGTTTGCCATTGGAGCCGGATTTATTTACGGCACCCTACGCAACCGACGGCTCCAGGAACACTATCTCCAAGTCATCACCCCCGCCATCCTCAGTTATGCCCGACACCCATCGGCGCGACGACTGGGTACATCCGGCTACCACATTATCGCCACCAACGTACGGCCCCCCTTCAAGAAAATCGACGTTCTTATTTATTTACAACCTAGGGAACTCAGTGTGTACTGGCTTTTCAACCTCCTACGAGGGCGTGGGGATCGGGTGTTCATTCAGATGATGCTTCAACGTTCCCCTAAGGTGGACGTGCTTGCCGGACCAAAGGTTACTCCACCCTCGAATTCAAACCTATCGTGGAAACAATTTCCCTCCCCCTGGGAGGGTCCTTTGTTCGCTACGAAGAAGCTTACCGCAGCCCAAGAGGACCGTTTGCGGGCCCTAGCCCAACAAATGCCAGACCTGGAACAACTGAGCATTCAACACACGAGCCCACATTTGAACATTATCACATCCGCGAATTTCCTGAAATCTCCAAAGACAGCCCAAAACACATTTCGCGCTTTAGCCCAAGTTGCCGGCGCCTTTTTGTAAAGAATCATCCCCGACAGATATTGGCCAAACGTTTTTGCAGAAAATCGGAGGCTTGTTGATAACACCAAAAACGGGGGCGATATTTTCGCCCCCGTTCCATATCCTTCACGTTGAATAACGCCCGTACACCCTATTCTGCGAACAAATCCTGAGCCACGCGTTTCACCATGGGCACACCGCGAACCTCCGTTTCGTACAACGGAATGATGGCTCGCACAAGACCGTCAAACAGTTCCTCGATCTCGCCCATGTACCGCTGTTGCATGGCCAACCGATTACGTACGAATTCCGCCGCGGAGTCAGAAACCTCCTCTTCTCGAATGAGCATATTCACCACCACACCACCGATAGGGATACCAAAGTCGGTGAACCAGTTAATGAAGCGGCGAATCACAGCAATGGGCAACGCCTCCGGCAGCGTAACAAAGAAGAAAGCCGTTTTCTCCGGATCCGTCAGGAGCACCTTTGCCCTGTCCATCCGATCACGGAATTTGATAAGGTACTCCATAAGCGGGTCTTTCTCTTCCTTTTTCTTGCTGTAGGAAAGCATTTCTTTCAGGGATTTCGCCTCTTCCCGGCTTTTAATCATCTTCTCCACCCACAAGGAGTACACAGACGACATACCTAACAATCGCCGAGCGTTCGCAGTGGGGGCGGTGTCAAACACGTAGACGTCATACTCATCCTTGAACATCAGGTCGATCATGTTCTCGAACATCGCCGATTCTTCAAACGCCGGATTCATGGTCGCCGATTCCACGAACTCATCCGCGCGGGTACGAATCTCCGCGTAGCGCAAAAACCACTCAATCTTTTCCTTAATTTCCTGCTTGGAGCGTTCGATGGTCTCCTTCGTATCGATTTCGTACGCCCACAGATTAGGAATACCCTCCACCGGCGTGGGTTTGCCAAAGACGTCCTGATCTAACAAACTGGAGAGGGAATGAACCGGGTTGGTGGACGCCAAGAGTGTACGCTTGCCCATCTGGGCAAACCCCACCGCGGCCGCGCCGGCCAACACA
Organism: uncultured Anaerolineae bacterium; assembly: GCA_964413905.1. Lineage (GTDB taxonomy): Bacteria > Chloroflexota > Anaerolineae > JAADDB01 > JAADDB01 > CAYPUG01. Next base: position 5,409 of record CAYPUG010000080.1, read on the forward strand.
GTTTTACCCACGCCTCCCTTTCCACCGAAGAAGGTGTATTTGAGACCCGGATGTTCTTGCACAAACTGACGAAATGTCTTTTGAATTTCCATCATCCCTCCTCGAACATCACTTCGGCAACGCGAGCAATCATGTCCAGGCCCGAGATGTCCCTTTCAAATTCGGGCACCCACCCTAACACTTCGTCGCCGAAGGTCTCCTTAATGCGTCGCTTGTACACCTGTTGCATTTCCCAGCGATGTCGCAAATAAGCGGGTATCTCCTGCTGAATCAGGTCGTCCGGCAACACGCGGTTCACAATATAACCACTCAAAGGCACATCGAATTTCGTGAACAAATCCCGGGCTTTTAATGTATCTTGGATGATCATCTCCTCGGGAACCAACACGAAGAAAAAGGCCGTCTTGACCTTGTCCGTCAGAATAGATGACGCAGTATTAATCCGGTGCTTGATATACTGCAACTCACGCAAGATCTGATCTTCTTGGAGTTCCTCACGCTTCACCCGAGCCGCCAGCTCTTCATATTCCCGCATCTCTTCTCGTAGCTTTGTGATGCGTTCAATCCACTCGTCGTACACCTTGGCCATACTCAAGTAGTACAACGCGTGTCCCAAAGGCACAAGGTCATAAATGTAATAATCATAATCACCGCTCACAATGATATCGACCACTTCATCGAAAATTGCGCTTTCTTCCATGGCCGGCTCGGCCGCCGCGGCCTGGATGTAATGTTCAATCTCATCGGGAATTTTGTCCAGGCCGTACATATCGTAAATCTTCTGGCGGATCTCCTCCTGGTATTCCTTAATGCGCCGATCCGCGTCAATCTCCTGCGCGTACAGGTTGTGCATAATCTCCACAGGTCCTTTGCCGAAAATATCCTGCTGAAAAATATCCGACAGGGAAGCCTGGGGATCAACAGAAAACACCAACACTTTATACCCTTGCTGGGCCAACCAGTATCCGGTAGCCGCGGAAAACGTGGTTTTGCCCAGCCCTCCCTTGCCGCCGTACATCACGTACCGACGTTCCGGATGTTCTCGGAAAACCTTTGCCAGCGAAATAGCACACCTCCATATTCCGCAGTCAGGGCTTTTCCCTGACGGTTATCTTGCGCTGTGTTTGTGCGCCTAAGACGGCTCCGACGAAGTCGCCTCGGCAGATGCCGGTGGTTCGATACCCTCTGTGGGCACAAAGGCCAAAAGTCGAGTCATCCGAAGGGCAGTGGCGCGGGTGTTTTCCTCAATGGCCATAAGCACATTTAACCCCTCGCCCAACGCGTACAGCACCATAAACTCTCCCACTGCCCAAACAAACCCCACAATTCCCACTCCCACCTGGGTCCACGCCTTCCAACCTCCATCCTTGCCCACAGCACTTCCCAATTGAACAAGGGCAAACACCAAACTAAGCAATCCCACGAACAGCAAAAGGAAGGCGACAATCTTGAACAAAAAGACGACCAATCGGAGCACGTAAAATCGCCGTTTCACCGAGTTCTCCTCCTCTGCAGGTGAAGTCCGCTTAGGGTGCAGGCGCTTCCAACACCGGAATCGGTTCCCGACCTTCGGGGACGGGAAAACGGAGTAACAGGTCAATATCCGAAGCCCGCATACCGGGTAAGACCTGGGTCAGCAATGTCATCAAAGGCGTCCCCTTCAGGCCGGAAAAACGACCGACCACATCAATGGCCGTCCGCACGTGTTCATCATCCCATGCAATGTAAGGTAAAGGCTTATTGTTCACATAAATGTGAATCCCATCCGGCCGGTTCACGAAGTGAATGTGCTGGATGTTCGCTTTCATCATGGTTTGCACCAAAGATGGTTTCAGGGCGAGGGGCTTCACGTCAATACCGAGAAGGGCAAGTATGTTCGCGTCCAGCCCCAGTAGCGAAGGCATACCTTGCTCATCGTACGAGACATCCAGACGGACAATAGCCAGGGGCTCCTTCAAAGGTTGAGCCCGTGCGGTCATCACCGCGGGCGCATTACGCGGCCGGAAGGGCGCCAGCGTCTCACCGGGTTTAATCGGGAACTGAACCACAAGGGCCAACCGTGTATAACGAACCAAGGGGAGCAGTGCCCGAATCACCTTGCCGTGAGGAACGCCTAATGCGGGCAAGAGATCACCCAAGTTACGCAACGATTCAGCGTCCCATGCAATGTAGGGGAGCGGTTTCCCGTTCACGTAGACGGCCAGACCGTTGGCATCCTCCGCGATCTCAATGTGTTGAATATCCGCATTGACCATACTGGCCACTACATCGGGCCGCAAGTTGAGCCCCCGCAAGTCGATGCCCGTCCACCGATACAGTTGCACTGTGGTAATGCCGGCAACGGACAGCACCCCCTCGTTGTCATATTGCACGTACAGGGGAGGCAGTTTCAACGCGAAGCGGTCTGACGATTCCGCATAAGCGTTCAACTGCTCCGCAGCATCTGTCGCCGCTGCATCGGAGGTCGCCTGACCACAAGCGGACAAAACCAGTCCTAAAACCACCAGAATGACGACCACCCACTTGACGGATCTCATATACATTTGCCTCCTTGGATCCATTACATTCGGATCCTCCATGAAACACACTAGGCCAGAGCGTCGGTCAGATCTTTCTCCCGCAGCATGCGCCGCTTCCATGTAGAAATCTGAGGAACCACATAGGGAAGCAAGCGCAGGGAATAATACGGTGGCAAGATGGGGATACCCAACAGATCGCCCATCGTGATTAAGATGAACAAGTGCTCCATACTACCCCGAGTTTTCAACGCTTGACGCGTCATCTCGTGAGTAGCCATGCCGTACACAAAATCGAGGACAGATTTCTTGATCTTTTGCCAAAAACCTTGTTTCTCCTGCCCGTCACTCATGTAGCTCTCCCTCCTTAACACCAAAACGGATGAACTCCAAAAGCGCCGTACACGTTTGCTATGTTTGTAATATTATAACCGGCACATACTCATTTTACAAACATTTTCTGACGAACCGCAAGACTTTTCAGGAAACCAACGCTCCGGGGCAGACGGGTGGGCGAAGAATGTGTCAGCCGATCAGCAGACATTTTATCTCAACCCTGCATGGCTTTTTTTAAAATTCATAAGAACGTCCCCGGGAAGCGTTTTCACACTCCCCGGGGACATAAGTTCGTTTACTTGCCCCCCGCAGCAGGTGCGGTTTGGCTTTTCGCTTGGGAGAAGGATCGCCAGCCGTCGATTAACAGGATAATCGCGGCGATGACCAAGAAGAAAGCAATGAGACCCGCGATGGTATTCCCAATGACAAACGCCGTACCGCTCACCTTGCCGGTTATCACCTTTCGCAGGACATTGCCGCCGGTGTAAAGCAGAGCCGCTACCGTAGTGACATACATGAACGCAGCCGGCCAGAACGTCCAACCGTAAGGTTTACCCTCCCGGGCCAGCCAGATGGTGATGAGCATCAACGCCAGCCCCGCGAACAACTGATTTGAACTACCAAACAGCACCCAAATCTGCTGCCAGAACGAGGTCCACAAGATGAGCAGCGTGAAGAGAATGGCGACCAGAGAGCCTACGTGCGGGTTCTTAAAGGCCGGGATCTTGTCCCCCATCAACTCGGCGCTGGCAATGCGCATAAATCGTAGCACCAACTGCATCACCGTCAGCGCCATAATAGCCAAGAACGCGGAGCCAAACGCGACCCCAAAGCCTTGAGGAACGCCTAAAACGCCCAGGAACGTGGCGATCCCCTTGGCAAACACGGCACCCGCCTTCACAGTTAACTTATACCCCTTGTTGGGATCGTACAAGCCCACCGACGTCGCCGCGAACGTCAGTGAGAGCACAGCCAGGATGGCCTCAAAGAACATGGCGCCCGCGCCCACAGGTAAAGCATCCGTCTCCTTTTCCAACTGTCGGGCCGTACCCGACGTGGAGACCAGACTGTGCCAGCCGGAAATCGCGCCACAGGAGATCGTCACGAACAGAATCGGCCACAACGGGCCCAAGTGAATCTTAAAGCCCACATACGCGGGCATGGCCGAATAGGACGCGTTCACATCGCCCACACCCACGCTGGCCAGGAGGATACCGATGATGGCGCCAACAATGCCCATCGCGATGAGCCAGAACGACGTGTAGTTCACCGGCTGCGCAAACTGCCAGATGGGCAGCACCGAACCCAAGTAGCAGAACGCCAGCGCAAAAATACCCCACAACCACACGGAGAACTTCATCGGACCGTAAGGCGTGTTATACAGCACAAAAGAATCCTTACCGCCGTTAATGGCTTCCACAATGGACTGTGCCGGTCCGGTTTGGCCCAGCCAAATGCCGAAAAGGGCTAACGCTACGGTAATCACCGTCGTAATCATCAAATCCTTCTTCAGCGTGTAGGTCATATACCCGGCCAACACACCGGAAAGCGTCAAAATGATAAAACCAATGGGTACCTTCGGATTGGCCAACAGGCCGGCCACCACAAACCCGAAAGCCCCCATAATCAGCAACAGGTAGAAATAGAGGAACGAAAGCAGAATACTGCGGGCACGTGGAGAAATGAACTTATACGAAAGGCCGCCCAACGTCAAACCATCACTCCGCATGGCCATAACAGCCGACGCATAATCCTGAACCCAACCGATGAAAAATACCCCCAACAACACCCACAACAGAGCAGGCAGCCAACCCCACTGGGCCGCCACAATAGGACCAACAATGGGACCTAGCGCGGCAATGGACTTAAATTGATAACCGAACAACACGCTCGCGCTGGCCGGCATAAAGTCCACGCCGTCCTGATACATGACCGCGGGGGTTGCACGTTTGGGGTCGGCTTGAATGATCTCGCGGTCCACCTTGCGCGCATAGGCCTGATAACCAACAATGACTATAACTAACGCGACAATGATGATAAGCCCTGCAGACATGGTTCTACCCTCCTCCATGATTGCGCACACACATGTGGTGGGGGATGTTACATGAGGTGCACAATGTGAGAACCCCAGTGACATATAGGACCACCGTTGTCGATACTTTCACCCCCTTTCCTTGTGGAAAATAAATGCTCAGACGATAAAAACCTGATTGACTGACAAAACTCTGCGAATGTAGGTTGGCTTAGAAAGAAGAAGGGAAATTCGTGGGATTTTCGCCGCCTTCGGCGGCGAAAATCCCACGAATTTCTACCCTTTCTTTATGCCAAGGTGCATGAAACGCGATGTGTCAGTCAATCAGTCAATCAGGTTTTGTCGCTCAACCATCTATACGCATAATAACGAAAAAGGGCGCGGGGATCAAACAGAGGTGCTATACTGTTTTGACGTTGGCCTAAAGAAGGAGGCGGCAGCGAATGCGGCAGGGAGGTGTCATCCGGGATCGTTGGGCCGTGTTGGCCCTTTTGTTGGTCGGCGTGATATTAGCCATGTGGGCGGCGGCCACCCAAGCCGGGACGTATGATGAAGTCACGTTTTTGGGGGTGGGGCGTTATCTCTGGCATACAGGAGATTTCGGTATTCAGCACGCACGGTTTCACCCCCCCCTGATGTACTACGTCAACAGCATTTTCCTTGAACTTGGGCCGGGCCGTTGGGACTTGGGCCTCGATGATCGAGGGCATTTCACGTATTTCGCGGGGCAGGGCTATATGTATCGAGGAGGCCAGTCCCCGGATGCCGTTCTCCTGTTGGTGCGATATCCCTTCATCCTGCTGTTTGTGCTTCTGGGCGCAGTGGTGTACCGATGGGCTCGGGATGTGTTCACTTCGATCGGCGCCCTCCTTTCCCTGAGTTTGTACGTGTTCTCACCGACTGTTTTAGCTCATGCCAGTATTGCCGGCAACGATTTTCTCCTCACGGTAACGTACACGTTCACGCTGTTTCTGTTGTGGAAGGCGTTACGTGGGGGAGCCCTGCGCCATTGGGTGGGCGTGGGCGTGCTTTTGGGATTGACCCTGTTGACGAAGGCCACGGGAATGGTCCTTTGGGGGGTGTTTCCTTTTCTTATGCTGTGGACGTGGTGGCTGGCCCGGCACAACGCGTGGCCGCATTCTCTCTCGTGGAAGTCTCTGGTGGGGCAAGGGATGGTCGTCTCTGTCGTGGCGGTGTTCACCCTCATGGCCGGATATGGGTTCTACAGTCTTCCCGCGATGACACCGGCCACTCGACCTCACCGTTGGGTGGACCGGCTCGTGGGCTGGATGGGTGAGAGCGTACGAATGTACGTGTACACCTGGGTGGAACGTCCCATCCCTGGATACCGGTATGTGACCATGCTTAAACGCCAGTTTCGACACGTGGCCAACGGCCATGAGGCGTATTTGTTCGGACGGCGTTCGCTCCATGGCTGGTGGTATTTCTTCCCGGTGAGCATGAGCATCAAGGAGCCGTTGGGCACTTTGCTCCTGTGGTTCGGCGGGTGGGGTATTGCTCTGCGTCGTTTGTGGACCGATGTGCGTTCTCACCGTTGGCAGGCGTGGGTATGGACTGTATGGTGGGCGGTCCCGGTGGTGGCGGTGTTAGGGCCGGCCATGTTGAGCAGCGCCAACATGGGCGTTCGCCTTGTTCTCCCCATCTACCCTTTCCTCTTCCTTTTCGCGGGAGCCGTTGGAGATTGGGCCCACGCCCACCGGGGCCGACTCCTCAGCGTAGGGACGGTGGTTGTGTTGGTGGCCGTGAGTGTGGTCTCCCAGGCCCCTCGGTATCTTTCTTACATTAATGAAGCGTGGGGAGGCGCAGATAGTGGGTGGCGTTACGTCGGGGATTCCAACTACGACTGGGGACAGGGATTGAAGGAATTAAAGGCGTATTTGGATGCGCATGGGATTGACCACGTGTATTTAGCGTACTTCGGCGGGGAGTTGCCCGAGGAGAGAGGTATTCATTATACCTGGCTGCCAT
>CAYPUG010000081.1:0-12223 GCA_964413905.1 uncultured Anaerolineae bacterium
GACTTCGTGTGGGTGGATTCGGACGGCGATGGGGAGCAGGACAGTTCGGAGACGACGGGGGTGGCAAACGTGCCCTTACACGTCACCGGCGTCAACATTATCCATGAAACCCTGGACATCACGGTGACCACATCGGTGACGGGGTATTACACGGTGGAGGACCTGTTGCCCGGGACGTACACGGTGACCGCGCCTTCCAATTACAGCGGGTATGTGCTCACTACGTCCAACGTCCAGACGACGACGTTGAGCCTTGGGGACATGGAAGACCTGACGTTGGACTTCGGATACATTGCTCCCACCGGCGTCCAACTGCAACAGATGCGGGTGGAACCGAGTGTGGGGGAAGTGGTCCTCCAATGGGAGGTCCGAGTGATCGGTGAACACATGCCCGTGTTCCGGGTGTGGCGCTCTGGGCTCGGACACACGTGGGAACTTCTCACGCCGGAGGGGGTATCGTGGGCTACCCGTCGGGGAAACACCGCGACGTATCTTTACCACGACACAGAGGTCCGGCCGGGAGCCACGTACTTTTACCGGCTAGAAGATGAACTCGGCAACATCTACGGCCCCTGGCAGGTCGCCGTGCCCGAGGTGGATGATGGAGGAGGAACCCTGCTTTCAGGGCGCGTGTTCCTGCCCTTCATCAGTCGCTGAGGAATAAAGAGAGGGGTCAATCCTCCGTTCATCGGCATAAAAAGGAAAAGGGGTGGGCGAGGGCACTGCCTTCGCCCACCCGTGGCTGTGCAAAGGCCGCTTCGGCAACATGGGGCGCTCTGACAGATCTGCCTTTGCTGTCAAATGCTGCTTGACGGCCTGCTGCTCACATTTCCTCTCCCCGGGCGGCCAGGTAAATGCCCAGCAAAATGAGCCCGCCTCCCACGATTTTCGCCCACGTCAGCCCTTCCCCAAAGAGGAAGTAGGCCATAATGGTAGCCATCACCGGTTCCCCTAACAGGCTGACCGCGACCAGGCTGGCCGTGACCCAGCGCAAGGCCCAGTTGTACGTGCTGTGTCCCAAAATTTGAGGGACGATCGCGATGCCCAACAGCGCGGCCCACGTTTGGGTAGAGAAACCCGTAATCGGCAACCCCATGCTCAACACCACCATCCAGAGGAGGAGGGCCGCGGTGCCGTACACCACCGTCACATAGGCAACCAAGGAGAGTTTCGGGCGCAAATTACGGCCGATGAGCAGGTACAACGCCGCGCTGATGCTTCCGAAGATGGCCAGGATGTCCCCCCACAGTGCCTGACCACCGATCGCGAAATCCCCCGCGCCAATGATGACGCCGCCCACCACGCTAATGACAATGCCCAGCGCGGTGAGGCGGGTGATTCGGTCCCGGCTGATGAAGGGGGTGAGTAGCCCCACCCAGATGGGATTCGTGTTCACCAACACCACACTGCTGGCCACAGACGTGTAGTCCAGGGAGGAGATCCAGGTGGCGAAGTGGAGGGCCAGGAAGAAGCCCGAGAGGAGGGTTAGGCGGAGGTCCCCCCGGGTTAAGCCGCGCAACTCATCTCGGGCTTTCCACCAGGCCAGGGGGAGCAGGAGCAGCGTGGCCAATCCCGTGCGGTACGCGGCCACCGTCAGTGCGGGTGCGTCCGCCAGGCGGACGAAGATCGCGCCTGTGGAGACCGCGAAAATGCCCAGAAAGAGCGCCAGGTAGGGGGACACCGGAGCGTGTTTTTCTTGATGGGCCATTCTGATTGTCCTCCTCGTAGTATGGCTTCCATGATACCCGAATTCTGTTACTTTGCAATCGGTAGACGTGTCCGCATGCAACATTGATAAGTCCTGCCCCGCAACGGAAGAAGGTTGACAGAATAACCACTTTGCATAAGATTGGGGGATGGATTGTAAGTTTGGCTGGTGATGACCAAGCCTCACGGGAGGAAAAGGTTGTGAACGCGGATTTGAACGTTATCACGTTGTACTTGCGAAGGGTGCCTTTTTTGCGCGCTTTACCCGAGAGCACCCTCGAAGCCGTTGCTCGTCGTATGCATAAAACAACGGTTCCCGCAGGTTCTCCCATCTTTCGGGTCGGTGATCCGGGAGACGCCATCTACGTGGTGGATTCCGGCGAGGTGGAGATCTCCACTGAGGATGGCATACCCATCGCGGTGGTGTACACCGGTTCCACGCTAGGCGAGGTGGAAGTTCTGGGTGAATTGCCCCGTAAAGTGAATGCCTACGCGCTCACCGATACGACCCTGTGGGTGCTTCATCGGAGCGACCTCACTGCATTGGCCCAGGAGCATCCTGATTTGCGTCGGGCCATAACCCACGCGTTGGGCCGTCAGGCCGGGGAACAACCGGGACGTCCCACCGCAGACGATCTTCGCTCCGTCTCATTGTTCCAAGGCTTAACCGATGATCAATTAGAAAAAATTGCTGCCCTTTTATCGACCACTCATTATCAAGCCAACTCCTACATTTACACCCACGGAACTCCTGCGCAGGAACTCTACATCCTTGTGGAGGGTGAGGTCAGTGTGCGGGAACATGCGGGAGGGCAATTCCTGGAACTCTACCGCGTGGGACCGAATGAGGTGTTTGGTGTGGAAGAAGTGCTAAAACACGATACTCGTCAGACCGAAGCCTTTGCTCTCACGGATGTCAAATGTTGGACTCTTACTGCTTCCGACTTGGAGACACTGGTTGAGGAAATGCCCCGTCTCGGCCTGAACTTGGCCCGGACCATCAGCGACCGGCTCATTCAGCGTCAACCTGTGGCCGTGGCGGCTCCTCAAAAACGTGCAGACGTTCCGCAAGTCCGAATTCAAAAGACGCGTCCCCCAAAAACGCGACGGCAGGGCGGCCTTGGCGCGTGGTTCCGACATCTCGATCGAGGAGCGCGAGTGAAATTAGTGGCTCTTATCATTCTCATCGTGTGGTTGGTTGGCGTGGCCATGCCCGTCACCTTGCATCGAACCATGTCCCAGAACAAGCTCTATACCCATGTCGGCGAAGATCTAAGTACCACCGTCATCGGCAATAGCCCGGCCGGGGTTCCCCTGGCTACCGAACTGGAGGCATCCTATCCCACACCTACAGCCACACCCGTTCCTACGCCTACGCCTACCACATCTCAGTAAAACCGGGGAAAAGGAAAAAAGCGATGCAGAAGTGGCCTCCGAGGCGGTGCTCTTCCGAAGAGCGCCGCCTCGGTGCATGTAGGGGATAGGCCAGACGTCTTTTACTCCGTCTTCACCTGAATCTTACGGGTGCGGGCTTTATCCACTCTGGGAATAGTGAGCCGCAGAACACCGTTCTTGAAAACCGCTTCTGCTTTCTCCTGATCCACCGGGATGTCCAGGTTCAACGCTCGGTGGACCGGACCGTAATACCGCTCGCGGATAATGGATTTTCCCTGGATCTCCGGTTCGGGAAGTGTGGCGTTGATGACCAGCGTATCCCCCTCGAAGGTGATATCCACATCTTCCGGTTTGGCGCCCGGCAGATTCGTTTCCAAAATAAGCGCCTCATCCGTCAACCACACATCTACGGGCAGTATAGCACCGCGGGGTTGAGTGGTCGAGGATTCTGCCCGCGTCCGGAGGCTGGGGCCAAACATTTGGTTGAACATTTCCTGCCATAACTCAAACGGTGTATACTCGCGCATCGATCTCCCTCCTTCTTCCTGCTGTCTTCCTATCGGGGAAAAGTGCCAACTTGGTTGTTTCAGTGTTTTAGAATAAGTACTTCACGTTAGAAGGAGATATGCGCGACGTAAGTATTTTGTAAGAACCCCGGTGTGATTCCACTCTGGCTTTTAGCCCCCGCAGGAGGGACGTGCTCCACACGCTAAGGTGTACAAGATCCGATACGTCGCTCACTTAGAGCGAAAAAACGGGGCGATGTTAGGGATTTCGGGCTCGGATGAGTAGGATCGGACAGGGGGCCATGCGCAGTACACGCTCGGCCACGGAACCGAACGCCCACCGACTTAGGCCACTGCGGCCGTGAGTCGCCATGACGATCAGGTCGATGTCATGGTCACCCGCGTAGTCCGCGATAGCTTCCGCGGTACGTCCTTCGATGACATCCCCTTCTGCGGTGCATCCTTCTTTTCGGAGTTCTTCCACCTTCTCCTGGATATACTTTTGTGCTTCCTCTTGCAGTTGAGGCAGCAGTTCAATCTCTACCGGCGCGAGTTCGGGGAGCACAGGCAGCGGTGGGATTTCCACCACCCGGAGCAGGATCAGCGTGGCGTCGAACGCTTTAGCCATGGTTTTCGCGTGGGGTAATGCTTGCTCGGACAGTGGAGAGCCGTCAAGCGTGCACAGAATGCGCTTGTACATAGCCGTCCCTCCTTTCTCTACAACGTCAACGGTGCGCGGTATTCACCAAACACCTTTCGCAACACACCACAAATTTCCCCTAATGTTGCGTACGCCTCGACGGCTTCAATGAACAGGGGCATCAGGGAGGCATGTGGATCACGGGCTGCGGCTTCCAGCCGATTGAGCACGTGTGCGACTCGGGCCGAATCCCGTTGTGCACGGACTTCTTGTAAGCGTTGGATTTGGGCTTTTTGCACCGCGGGATCGACTTTGAGAATGCGTTCGGGTTTATGATCCTCTTCTTCCACGAACGCGTTCACGCCGACTACGACCTGTTCTCCGCTTTCGATGGCTTTCTGTGCCGCGTACGCGGCCTCCTGAATGTGCTGCTGTACCCATCCCATCTCAATAGCCCGCAAGGCACCGCCCAACGCATCAATTTGCTCGATGTACTCTCGGGCTCGCTTTTCCAGTTCGTTGGTCAGATATTCAATGTAATATGAACCGGCGAGCGGGTCTACAGTATCGGCGACGCCTGATTCGTAAGCGATGATCTGTTGCGTGCGCAGGGCGAGTTTGGCCGATTCTTCTGTTGGTAGGGCTAACGCCTCATCCATCGCGTTCGTGTGTAGACTTTGTGTGCCACCCAACACCGCGGCCAGGGCCTGCAGCGTCACCCGCACAATATTGTTCTGAACCTGTTGGGCAGTCAACGTAGAGCCTGCGGTCTGTGTGTGGAAGCGTAGTCGCAACGCGCGGGGATCGGTCGCGCCAAACCGGTCCCGCATGATGCGAGCCCACAGTCTCCGAGCCGCGCGAAACTTGGCGATTTCCTCCAAGAAGTTGTTGTGGGCGTTGAAGAAAAAGGAAATCTGACGGGCAAACACGTTCACATCCAAGCCGGCATCGATGGCCCGGCGCACATACTCAATGCCGTTCGCCAGGGTGAAGCCGATTTCCTGTGCAGCGGTTGAGCCAGCCTCGCGAATGTGGTAACCGGAAATGCTGATGGTGTTCCACTTGGGCACATGCTCGGCGGCATAACGGAACACGTCTACGGTCAGGCGCATAGAGGGTTCTGGTGGGAAGATGTACGTCCCGCGGGCAATGTATTCCTTTAAAATGTCGTTCTGAATTGTGCCCCGAAGTTTATGGGATGGCACCCCTTGTTTTTTTGCTACCGCAATGACCATGGCCAGAAGGACGGCCGCAGGCGCGTTAATGGTCATGGAAATGCTCACCCGGTCCAGGGGAATACCGTCCAGGAGTATCTCCATATCCCGGAGACTGGAGATAGAGACTCCGACCTTTCCCACTTCTCCTTCGGCCAAGGGATCATCTGCGTCCAATCCTAGTTGGGTCGGCAGATCGAACGCGACGGATAACCCGGTCTGTCCTTGTTCCAGGAGGTACTTGTATCGACGATTGCTCTCTTCCGCGGTCGCGTACCCCGCGTACTGACGCATCGTCCACAGGCGGCCTCGGTACATCGTGGGTTGAACGCCGCGCGTGTACGGAAAATCTCCCGGAAAACCCAAATCCTCGAGGTCGTCAACGTCCACATCGGCGGATGTGAGAAATCGAGGCACGGGAATGCCGGAGGACGTCTCAAACTGTTCGCGGCGTTCGGGAAAACGTTTGAGGGCGGGGTTTAAAACGCGTTCTTCCCACTCTTGCCGGGCCCGGCGAATCGCTTCCGGGTTGCTGCTCATGCCCCCACCTCCCTTGTTCCGATTACTCGAACGTTAAGAGCACCGCTCCCTGTTCCACACTATCACCGGGGGAAACGTGTACGGATCGGATACGTCCTGCTCGGTGTGCGCGAACTTCATTCTCCATTTTCATCGCTTCTAAGATCAAGAGGGGTTGTCCGACTTGAACTTCATCCCCCTCCGCGACTTCTACCTTGATAATTCGTCCGGGAATGGGGGCGGTCACCTGGGTGTCCCCACTTGGCGGCGCCAATTGGTTCCGACCGCTCATCAATCGCCGTTGTCGCTCATCTTCCACCCGGACGTGGAATTGATTTCCCTGGACAAGTATCGTGTAGCCCTGGCGTTCCTCCTCCACGGCGATTTCGTACGAATGATGGTTGAGGAGAAGGGAGTACACATTTTGTCCGGGGATGCGTACCATGTTTACCTGGACAGGGTGTCCGTCCAGGTAAACGCTGCCATCGGACGAAATTTCAACTTCAAACTCCTCATCGTCCACCAACACGTAGTATTTCACGATCGCAGTGCCTCCAAACGAGCCGCCCATCGCCACGCGGAGCGGGTTTCGGCCGAGTCATGGGGGTGCAGGGCCACGGTGGCCTCGCGTTCCCTTTCATAAGCGAGCAAGGCCGCGACAATAGCGACGATAGAACGTTTTTCCGCTTGCGTGTGTGGATTCAAGTTGAACCGTTCCACAAATCCTGTGTCCAGTGCGCCGGCAATGAACTGGGTGCTGTTCATCACCTGGATGTGGAAGGGGATAATGGTCTTGATGCCACCGATGCGGTATTCCTCCAGGGCTCGACGCATGCGCAAAATCGCCTCGGCTCGCGTTTCTCCCCAGGCAATGAGTTTGGCCACCATGGGATCGTAATAGAGACTGACTTCCATGCCCTCGTACAGGCTGGACTCCACACGTACGCCGGGGCCGGTGGGTTCTTTGAGATAGGTTACTCTACCTCCCGTGGGCATAAAGTTATTGAAGGGATCCTCCGCGGTGATGCGACACTCGATGGCCCAGCCTTTGATGTGCACATCTTCCTGTTTCCAACGAAGGCGTCGGCCGGCCGCAATGGTCAATTGCTCCTTGACGATATCGATGCCGGTGACGACTTCGGTCACCGGGTGTTCCACTTGTAAACGGGTGTTCATCTCTAAGAAGTAGAAATTCCCGTCCGGGGCGAGGAGGAATTCTACCGTCCCTGCGTTGGTGTAGCCAACGGCCTTGGCCGCGCGTACGGCCACTTCACCCATACGGCGCCGCAGGTCTTCATCCACCGCGGGAGAGGGCGCTTCCTCAATGAGTTTTTGATGTCGACGCTGGATGGAACACTCACGCTCTCCTAGGTAAATGACGTTGCCGTAATGGTCGGCCAGTATTTGGACTTCCACGTGTCGCGCGTTCTCGATGACCTTTTCCAGGTAAACCCGATCGTCTCCGAACGCGGCCTTTGCTTCCCGACGCGCCGCGGCTAAGGCTCGCGGCAACTCCTCGGATGTGCGGACAATGCGCATGCCCTTTCCCCCGCCACCGGCCGCGGCCTTAATGAGCACCGGGTAGCCGATCTTCTCGGCGGCGGCCAACGCTTCATCATCTGAAATACCTTCATCGGTACCGGGCACAATGGGGACGCCCGCGGCTTTCATGGTCTTGCGGGCTTGTACTTTATCCCCCATGGCCCGGATAGCGTCGGGAGAGGGGCCAATAAAGGTGATACCTGCGTCAATACACATTTGAGCAAAGTCGGCATTCTCCGCGAGGAAGCCATAACCCGGGTGAATCGCATCCGCACCGGCCTTTTTGGCGACCTCGATGATGCGGTCCATGCGGAGGTAGGACTCACTGGCCGGTGCCGGGCCGATGTAGTACGCTTCTTCCGCGTATCGCACGTGGAGGGCTGTACGATCCGGTTCGGAATACACCGCTACCGTTCGTAGCCCCCGTTCTTCACACGCGCGGAGGATACGAATCGCGATTTCTCCACGATTCGCTACAAGCACCTTTTTGAACATGCGAACTCCTTTCCCCTGTACGGAAAACCCCCCGCACATGCAGGGGGTTTTCGCTATGTCGTCGCGAGGAACGGGCGGGGTGTTCCCCGCCCCTCAATTTTCACACCTGTTGGGGATAACCGATAAAATGCCTCAGAGTGAACTGCGCTGCCGCAGGCGATCCTACAACATCATTGAATCTGTTCCAGGGCACTGTACCCCGGTCCTTCGGTAAAGAAGCGAGCATTCGCCTCGATGTCCGCCTTGTACTCTTCGGGTACTTCATCCTCGGGGAAGATAGCATCCACAGGACATTCGGGCACGCACGCACCGCAGTCAATGCAGGTATCAGGGTCGATGTAGTAGAGGGGCCACTCATCCTCAGGAATGCCGGGAACGATACATTCGACCGGACATACCTCCATGCAAGCACCGTCGCGTACGCACAGGCTGGTAATTACATGTGTCATGGGAATCCCTCCTTTTACTCAAAGGGTTCAGATTGAGCGTCCATTGTGTGGAACGCTCCATGGGATACTGTGGTGGTCCTTATCTCTGACCACACCCATGCAACAACCTTCACACATGGCCCATTGTAGGGCATCGGTGGATGAATGTCAAGACCTCAATTGAACGTAGATGGGCATGTATGTTAGATTCGCAGCACAATTTCTTCTACCGGCAGGGCGTAACGCACATGATTATCTTGTCCAACAACCGTTCTGAAGAACTATTAGGCGGGCGCAGAAATGCCCTTACCGGTATACCTAGGAAGAGGGGTTCCTCCGGCCGTCCGAAGTTCGTTTGTACAAGGACACCTACTGTATAGCCTCCGCCCTCTGGTGGTATAACTCGGCTCGCGGTGCCGTTGCCTCCTTTCCAGCCAAAACATGAGGTACCCGTGCCGGCACCTACCGCGCCTTCAGGCCCAGAGTTATAATAGAAGTTGAATAAAACGGCAAACCCGATAGGGGACTTTCAAGTGCCTTTCAGGTGCAGGGCTTTTCAGAGATCTTACACCCAGGGACAAACGGGTAGGCAATGGCATCGCCGTCGCCTACCCGACGGCCTTACGATGACTCAACCGCCGATACATCGTCTTCGTGTGTTAGAGCATGGAAAAGCCCTATTCAGGCAGGTGCCCTTTTGCCCAAGCCTGTTGGAATGGTTATACTATGGATGTTGGCCGACGGATATATCACGTTTTATGGACTTTTGCGTAGAGCGCGCGTAGAAATTCTGCGCTTTTTCTACGTCAGAATCCGTAAAACACGATGTATCTATCCATCAGATTGTTCGGGAGGGATGTAGATGGGCTTTTTGGACAACTTAAAGCGCCTTCTGGTAGAAGAGGAACAATCATCTGAGGTTGTGGAATTCTCCGCGGAGGACTTTGAGGAGATTAAACCACGTCACCTTTCAGAGGACGAGTTTTACGAGGTCATTCAGGAAGGAGTGACGTTGGTGGACTTCTGGGCCGAGTGGTGTGTTCCTTGTCACGCGGTGGCTCCCGCGGTGGAGGAGTTGGCCCGGAATTACGGGGATCAGGCGGTAATTGCCAAACTCAACGTGGACGATTACCCGTCCGTGGCCGCGAATTTGGGGATTATGGGAATCCCTTCACTTATTGTCTTTAAGGATGGTCAAGAGTTCAAGCGGTTCATCGGTGTTCAGTCATATGGGGCCTTGGCCGCTGCCGTGGAAGCCGCCTTGTCCTCATAAGTGGGGCTTGTACCCATGACCTGGTCTGTTCATGAGTTTGTCTGGTTTGCTCGACAGTTACCCTGGGTTGTTGGCCTGGCCGTTATTGTGGCCGCGCTGAGTTGGGGGCATTGGGTTGCGATGGTCACCGGCCAAGGGCATGGGAAGGTGTGGATGCAGCCCCAATACGGGGCTGCCTTTTCCTGTGGGATGCTGGGGGTGGCCGTAGGTATTGCGTTGAATTCCTTTTACACGTGGGAGCCGTATGTCGCAGGAGGACTGGCTGTGTACTTTCTGGTTCAAACCGTACGTCTCACGTGGGTGTATATGCACCAAAGGGGGGCGACATGAAACGTCATGGCAAGGCGGGATTGTATTGGGGCGTGGGCTTGTTCCTTGTTGGGCTCTTCTTCACTTTTTTCACGTTTGGTCGTTTACGGTCGTATCAGAATGAGGTGACTTGGGTGACCATAGGAGGGCTTGGACTTGCCGGTTTGGCCGTTCTCGCCTATTCGCTGCTTCGGCCGGAGCGGTGGTGGTCCTTCATTCCGGCCTTCCTGCTTCTCGGCATGGCCGGAGTGGTATATTTCGGCGTTATGCGTCAGGCACCGGGGATCTGGCAGGCCGCGATCATTTTCCTTTCTCTGGCCTTGGCCCATCTCATCATCTTTCTGACCTCGATAGAAGAACGGTGGTGGGCGTGGGTTTCTGCCGGCACTTTTTTCCTCTTCACGGGCATTTTGATCGCGGGCCATCATTTAAGCGCCACGATGATCGTGTTGATGTTGCTCTTGGGCCTGGCCTTGATTTTTTATGTGCTGTACCTGGTGATGCCCCACAAGCGGCAACGATGGTGGAGTTTAACGTTGGCTACGGCCTTGGCCATTGTCGGTGGATTCACGTTCTCGGCTGCTCCGGAAACATCGTCATCGTGGGCAAATTATTGGCCTTTGCTGCTCATCCTTCTGGGTATCGCTTTGCTGGTCCGGTACTTGGTGCAGGTGTTGACCGCGGCCGAGCGTCAGGAGGCGGCCCTCCGGCCGGGTGTTCCTTCCCCCTCGTCGCAAGAGGCGAGTGTTTCACCTGCTGCAGCGGCGTCTGCTGAAGGCGTTGTGGACGCGGTTTCCGATGTCTCTGAGTCATATGCAGCGTCTCGTGAAGCAGAGGAAGCCTCGACGGATGAGGGGTCTTCGTTGGGGGGCCAATAAACAGGAGGACGTATGCGCATCGCCGTAATTTCCTACGAGTTTCCCCCAAACGTCGGTGGGATTTCCGAATACGTAGGACAAGTGGCTTGGCGGTTGGCGCAAAAACACGAAGTGGGTGTATGGGCCCCTCCTCCGTACGCTCCCTTGCCGGGCAATGAGGCCCTTCCTTCCACGCCGTACCAACGTTTTGACATGCCCCGTACCCTGTGGGGATTACGGCACGCATTGGCCCGTTGGCGTCCGGACCGGATCTTAGTGGGGCATACGGAGTTACCTCTGTTGGCCGCGGCCTGGCTGGTCGCCCGTACCCGGTATATGGCCATTGCATACGGCAATGACTTTCTTGGCGCTCAGCGGACATGGCATCGTCCGTTGGTGAACTACCTGTTAGCCCATGCCCGTCCGTTGATCACCATTTCCCAGAGCAGTGCGCGGCGGTTACACATGTTGGGTATCCCTAATCCCGTAGTAATTTATCCCGGCACCGATCCCCAACGCTTTCACCCGCCCGATGCGCCTCCTGCCGGGCCGTTTACGTTGTTGAGTGTTGGCCGACTGGTGCCACGCAAAGGGGTGGATACGGCCATCCGCGCTTTAGCCCGTTTGCGTAAGGCGAACGCAGATCTGTTATACCTCATTGCCGGTCGTGGACCTGAACGGCCCCGGCTACAGCGTTTAGCCCGTGACTTAGGTGTTGAGGAACACGTTCGATTTCTAGGCGGCGTATCTTCCTCAGATCTGCCCGATGTGTACAGACGAGCCCATGTGTTTGTTCTCCCCTTACGTGAGGAATCTCAAGCGGATTCTGTGGAAGGGTTCGGCATGGTCTTTTTGGAGGCGGCCGCGACCGCGATTCCATCGGTCGCGGGGAACAGCGGTGGGGCGGCCGAGGCTGTTCGAGATGGGGAGACCGGTTTCCTGGTGCCTCCGTCCAATGTGGACGCGGTGGCTGAAGCGGTACAGCGCCTGTTGGACGATGAGGTGCTCCGCCTGGAAATGGGACACAACGGTCGACGCTGGGTCGAGGAGGAAATGAACTGGGACCGGGTTGTCCGCGATTTTGAACATTGGCTTTAGGGGCGAGGGGGAAACCATGACAACGCGAGATGCACCGTTTTATTTAAGGATCATGTGCGAGACGGCACAGGCGTTGAGTACCTCATTGGAGGAGCAGGATGTTATCCGGGAATTGTTGAAACGGGTGGCATCGGCCTTGAACGCGCGAGCGGCCTTGGTACGTGTGTTGGGCCCGGACGGACGTGAATTGATCCACGCGGGGTCCATAGGATTGAGCGAGACGTACCTGCGTAAAGGGCA
>CAYPUG010000082.1:0-12160 GCA_964413905.1 uncultured Anaerolineae bacterium
AGGCAGACTATAAGGGCCACATCCCCGGCCTCATTCACGACCAATCCGCGAGCGGGGCCACCCTGTTCATCGAACCTTTAGCCGTGGTTGAACTGGGCAACGCGGTGCGGGAACTGGAGCTGGAGGAAGAACGGGAAATCCGGCGCATCCTCGCGGATTTGAGCGGGCTCATCGCGGACGAAGCCGACTACATCCGCCACACGGTGGAAGTGCTCGCTTACCTGGACGTGGTCTTTGCCAAAGCCCGCTACGCGGACGACCTGGACGCGGTGATCCCCGATGTTCTTCCCTTTGGACGACCCCACAAGGTGCCACCCCGCCGGGGAGACGAGGATCCCGCGGATCTGCCCGTGCACCCCGGCTCCGTGCTGGACCTGCGCCGGGCGCGCCATCCCCTGATCCCCCGGGACCAGGTGGTGCCCATCGACGTGTACATTGACCGGGATTGGTTCATTCTCCTCATCACCGGACCCAACACGGGGGGTAAGACCGTCACCCTGAAGACGGTGGGGCTGTTGGTGAGCATGGCCCAGGCGGGCATGGCCATCCCTGCGGAGGTGGGGTCACGCTTCTCCGTCTTTGACGGGGTGTACGCGGACATCGGAGACGAACAGTCCATCGAGCAGTCCCTGTCCACGTTCTCCTCCCACATGACCAACATCGTGGACATCCTGCGTCGGGCCACCAGCCATTCGCTGGTCCTTCTGGACGAATTGGGCGCGGGCACCGATCCGGAAGAGGGCGCGGCCTTGGCCCGAGCCATTCTTCTGCACCTCCTACGACGGTCTATCACCACCTTTGCTACGTCGCACTACTCGGAACTCAAAATCTTCGCGCACAACACGCCCGGCGTGATGAACGCGAGTGTAGAGTTCGATCCGGAAACCCTGCAGCCCACGTATGAACTGACCATCGGTTTGCCGGGACGGTCCAACGCGCTGGCCATTGCCCGACGCTTAGGACTGGACCCCACCATTCTCCAGGTCGCGGAGAGCATGGTTCGCCCCGAAAGTTTGGAAGCGGACGCGCTCCTGGCGGAGATTCGTGAGGCCAAACGCCACGCGCAACAGTTGGAAGCGGATCTGCGCCGGCGCCTGGAGGAGGTTGAAGCGAAAGAATCAGAATTACGTCACCGACTCGCGGAGCTAGAGCGCGAGCGACGGGCCCTCATCAACCAGGCCCGGGAGGAGGCCCAAGCGGAACTGGAAGACGTGCGGCGGGAGATTCGCCGTTTGCGTGCCCGCTTGCGCAAGGCCATCCCGCCGGCCGAACGTCCGACCGTACAGGAAGTCCTCCGGGAAGTGGAGGAGACGATCGCGGAGAAGGAGCGAGAAGTCGAACTCCTGCCCGAGGATGTGGCCCCTGAAGCGCCTCGGCAATTGCAGGTGGGCGACCGGGTGTACGTGCCCAGTTTGCAATCGGAAGGGGAAGTCACAGACGTGGACGACGAAGAGGATGAGGTGGAGGTCCAGGTGGGGGCGTTCCGTCTTCGCCTCCCCCGGGAGCGGGTGGAATTCCGCTCCCGGCCGGAGCGATCTCCTACACCGACCGGCGTGGTGAAAACGCCCCTCAAGGAACAGGTGCGCACGGAGATCGATCTGCGGGGCATGACTGTGGACGAGATGTTGCCTGTCCTGGAGAAGTACATTGACGACGCGTACCTGGCCAACCTCCCGTATGTGCGCATCATCCACGGCAAGGGGACGGGGGTGCTCCGCCGCGCGGTGCGCGAATTCCTGCGAGGGCATCCCCTGGTCGCGTCCTACAAGCCCGGTGAACCCAACGAAGGAGGCGACGGCGTCACGATAGTGAAGTTTGTAGGTGCGGAGGCTGATTAACCGGTTCTCCGTCAACCTTCATCTGAGAGAAAAGGCGACCCCGATGGGAAGCCCCTTGTTGCCGAATGGAGCCGGATGCACAGGAACGGGTGACCAAGGCGGTCCTTCGTCCACCCATTTGCAGGGTTTCAGCTATGTCCTGGCCAAACTCCACGAATGAGCCTGGGTGCGGAAAGAACTGCTACGCCTTCATCCACTCCAGGATCATTCCCGCGATGTCCTGGATGTGCAACCCCTCCACCTTCTGTCCCCCCCAGCGTTCTTGCGGATCCCAGGCGATGAAGATGCCGTCCCAATCGTGGTTCGCGTCGTCGGGTCCGGTGTCGTTCTCAAACGTGTGCACCCGTCCCAGGCCCACGCTGCCCACGGACCGCCAGGCCAGGTTTCCCAAGTACACCAGCAGGTCCGGCGGGATGTTCCGTACCTCCTGATAAATCTCCTCGGGCGTGCGTACCACCGTGCCTAGGGGACGCCCTCGATGGTCCACCGTGGCTTCCAACTTGGCCCGCAATTCCTCCCGCATCCGATGGTATGCTTCAGGGGGCACGATGCCCTGGGGTTCCCGTCCCTGCACGTTCAGGTGTACCCGCGCGTAGTACCCCCCCGATCCCCAGGCGACTGTG
This sequence comes from uncultured Anaerolineae bacterium, assembly GCA_964413905.1. GTDB lineage: Bacteria > Chloroflexota > Anaerolineae > JAADDB01 > JAADDB01 > CAYPUG01. The sequence continues at coordinate 2,462 of CAYPUG010000082.1, forward strand.
CGGGACCAATCCACTTCCGCCTTGATGAAGGGCGTGAGGCGGTCAGGGTATTCCTTGAGCACCAGATACCCTTCCCGGATGAGCCACTCGTTAATCGCGAAGCCGCCCATCATGGGCTGTGCGCCGTGGTCACTCACCACCAACACCCGCGTCCGCCCGTCCAGCCGGTCCAGCAGCCGGCCGATTTCCTCGTCCAGGTAGCGGTAGTACTCGCGAATCGCGTCCTGGTAGGGGGTACCGGGCACGTGCTTGGGATGCCGGGGGTCCATGTACTTCCACAGAGCATGGTGGATGCGGTCCACCCCAATCTCCACGAACATGAAGAAATCCCACGGCTTGCCCAACAAGTGGTGGAGCACCCGAAACCGCTTCTCGGTCATCCGATATATATCCTCGAGGAGCCGGTCCTTGTCCTCCGTGCGGAAGTCCATCACATCGAACTCGTAAGGATCCCCGCCCAACACCTGGCTTACCTCCTGGGCCAGGGACGCGGGATAGGTCCACTGCCGCGCGGTGGGCGGGGTGAGGAAAGAGGAGACAAGCCAACCGTTGATGGGGTGCACCGGATAGGTTTGGGGGACGCCCACCACCACCGATCGTACCCCCCATTCCCCCAGGACATCCCACACCCGCGGATAGGTGACCGCGAGAGAGGTGGCGATTTGCATGCGCTCATAGGAGTAGTCCGCGCGGTTGCGGAAGCCGTAAATGCCCAGTTGACCGGGATCTTTGCCCGTGAGCATGACCGACCACGCGGGCACGGTGATGGGAGGCTCGCAGGACCGGAGGGGGCCGTACATGCCCTCACGCATCAGTTGGCCCAGCACGGGCAACTCCTCCCGCCACGCCTCGAACACCAGGCGCGGGTCCGCGCAGTCCAGCCCGATGACCAGGACACGACGGCCCCCGGGTGGGGGAGCCGTCGTGGGCCCCGCCGCGGGACGTTCGCCCGCGGGGGGCGACGTTATTTTCCCACGGCCTCCGCGTCCTTGCGCTGTTGCACGGCTTCCATAAGGATGCGGCTGACCTCGGGGCGGGTGAACTCCTCGGGCAAAGGGATGCCCTGTTCCAACATACGCCGCACCTGGGTGCCGCTCAGGTAAATGTGGTATTTTTCATCGTGCGGGCACGTCTTCCGCGTGGTGACGGCTTTGCACTTGGTGCAGTAAAACGCGTGCTCGAAAAAGAGAGGCGTGATGGCGAGCTCGTGGGGTAAGAACTCATCGAAAATGTAATGCGCGTCATATGTGCCGTAGTAATTGCCCACGCCCGCGTGGTCCCGCCCGACGATGAAGTGGGTGCAACCGTAGTTCTGGCGACAGATGGCGTGGAACACCGCTTCCCGCGGGCCCGCGTAACGCATGGCCGCGGGGAACACACCCAGGATGACCCGATCGGGCGGGTAGTAGTCCCGCAGGATGGCCTGGTAACTGCGCATGCGCACCTCCGCGGGGATGTCATCCTTCTTGGTCTCCCCCACCAGGGGGTGTAAGAAGAGACCATCCACAATTTCTAGCGCGACCTTCTGAATGTACTCGTGCGCGCGGTGGATGGGATTGCGCGTCTGGAACGCGACCACCCGACGCCATCCCCGCTCCGCGAACATGCGTCGGGTCTGTGCGGGATCATGGCGGAACTCGGGGAATTCGATCTTGCTCGGACGGTTGAGGAGCCAGATGTCCCCGGCCAGGTACACATCGCCCTGACGGTAGAGCCGGGCTACGCCGGGGTGCTTGTCCTCAGTCGTGCGGTAGACCCGTTGGGCTTCCCGTTCCTTGTCGTAGGTGAACTTCTCGGCCAGTTCCAGGATGCCCATGATGTTATCCTCGCCCGACGCGGTGCGCTCCACCAGCGCGACCTCCTGGCCGATGGGGAGTGCGTCAGCCGTTTCCCGGTCCACGGGCAGGACAATGGGGATGGTCCAGGCCAGACCGTTGGGCAAACGCATATCCTCAACGACCGTCTCATACGTCTCCGAGTCCATGAACCCGGTGAGAGGGCTATACGCGCCCACCGCGATGAGTTCCAGGTCGGAAATGCGCACACGATCCAGGTAGATTTTGGGCAGAGCGCGGGCGCGTTCCAACGCGGCGTCCCGCAGTTCCCCGCGCAGTACTCGGTCAATCAACACGCCCCCATGGGGCGGCATTTGTCGAAACGGACGGGCCATGAGTTCAACGCCTCCTTGTGCTGCTTATAGAGTATCCCACGTATCAGTCAATCAGGGACTTCATTATAAAGGCAATGGAAGATGTGGCAAATCGTAAGGGCTCATGGCGGCCTCGTTACCGGGAGACCGAGATGTAATCGACGGGTGGCGGTGATCAGTGGCGGTTAGCGGTTAGCGGTTGGCAGTTGGCGGTTAGCGGTTAGCAGTTAGCAGTTGGCGGGTGGCGATTAGCAGTTGGCGGTTGGCGGTTAGCGGTTAGCAGGTGGCGGTTAGCAGTTGGCGGTTGGCGAAGAGCAGTGGTCAGTGGTCGGTGGTCGGTGGGCAGTTAGCAGATAGCGGGTGGCGGTGGGGAGACGGCCGAGGAGTCGGGGTTGCGTCCCGTCGGGCTTTGGAGTGCGGCGACCCGGCGCCGCTTTAATCCCCCCCGTGTTCCCTGACGCGGGCAGCCCCCTAAAGGAGGCTCATCCCAGGCCGCTTTAGGGGACGGGCGTACGCCCGCTCACATCCGTGGGCGGCTCCGGCCTCGCCGCGGGGCTTCCCCGTGCTCCCCGTGCCTCCATGTGAGGCAAACGGCCGGCCGACGAAGTTCCCGTCCCGAAGGGACGATTCCCGTTGAGCCGGCGAATTCATTCGGCAGTGTAGGGGCTTTGGCGTGCGGCGACCCGGCGCCGCTTTGATATGGGTTTATTGAAAAAGTAGGCTCAATCCAGTACCATTAACGTGCACGGATGTATCACAGAAGAAAACAAAACTTCCCGGGCCGTTAGCACGTATGTGCTCAATGAGAGGTCATACTCCGTCAAGTTGGAGAGGGCACTCGGGTGGGAGAAGGCATTGCCTTCATCCATGATGTCACGGTTGACCGCGGAGTAGGTTCCTCCCGGGAAAAGGTGAATGAGAGGAATGATGAAGACGGACGAATTGACCATCATTGGCGCGGGGCTGGCCGGCTCTGAGGCCGCGTGGCAGGCTGCGCGGCGGGGCGTACACGTGCGTCTGTTCGAGATGCGGCCTAAGCGCATGACCCCCGCACACCGAACGGATAAGTGCGCGGAATTGGTGTGCTCCAACAGCCTGGGAGCCAAGTCTCCGGACCGCGCGCTGGGTTTGCTTAAGGAGGAGATGCGTCGTCTCGATTCGCTCATTCTGCGCGCGGCTGAAGCCAACGCGCTCCCCGCGGGCAGCGCGCTGGCCGTGGACCGGGAAGGCTTTTCCGCCGCGGTGACGGAGGCGTTGGAACAGGAGCCGAACATCGAGATCATCCGCGAGGAGGTGACAGAAATTCCCGCGGGACCGACCATCATCGCCACCGGCCCCCTCACCTCGGACGCGCTCGCGCAACGCATCGCGGAACTGACAGGCGAGGAGTACCTGTACTTCTACGACGCGCTCGCGCCCATTGTCAAGGCCGAGACCATCGACATGAGCATCTGCTTCCGGGCCAGTCGCTACGGTCGGGGTGAACAGGAAGAGGGGGATTACATCAATTGTCCCTTCACCCGGGAGGAGTACTACCGGTTCGTGGACGCGCTGGTTCACGCGCCCACCATTGAGTTGCGAGATTTTGAGAAGAACGACGAGAAGTTCTTCGAGGCGTGTCTGCCCATCGAAGTCATTGCCAAGCGGGGCCCGGACGCGCTGGCCTTTGGTCCCATGCGGCCTGTGGGGCTGATTGACCCCCGCACGGGCCAGCAACCCTACGCGGTGGTCCAGTTGCGGCAGGACAACGTCGCGGGGACGCTGTACAACCTGGTGGGGTTCCAGACGAACATCACCTGGACCGCACAAAAGGAGATTTTGCGCATGATCCCGGGGCTGGAGCACGCGGAGTTCGTCCGTTACGGGCAGATGCACCGCAACACGTTCATCAACTCCCCCCGACTGCTCCGTCCCACCCTGCAATTCCGCGGGCGGGATGACCTCTTCTTCGCGGGGCAGATCACCGGCACCGAGGGATACGTGGGCTCCGCAATGGGAGGACTGGTCGCGGGCCTGAACGCGGCCCGGCTGATGCGAGGGGAAGAGCCGTTGGTGTTCCCGCGAACAACGATGATAGGTGCGTTGCTCTACTACATCACCCACGCGGATCCGCGTGATTTCCAACCCATGAAGGCGAATTTTGGACTACTACCGCCGTTGGAACATCGCGTGCGCAATAAACGTCAACGATATCGCATGTACGCGGAACGGGCGCTACGGGATTTGGAAACGTTTCTGAAAGAGTTGAGTGTGCCGGTAGAGTTTCATCCGGCCGTTCAAGAGAAAATGTGGTACAATAACAAAGAGCCGTAACGGAAAGGACGTGAACTATGTACCCAACTGCGGAAATTCTGTTTCCGTTGCGCTTGCTACCTCGTTTGAAGGACCTACGCGGTCCAAAATGGCGGGAATTGGTCGTACGCGTTGCATCCCTGCCGGAGACGCATCCTGACAGCTTGGCCTTCGCGCTGATGATGATTCGCTTAAACGATTGCCTCTCCTGTCATCGGGAGAACTTCCGATATCAGCAGGGATGTGAAGTATGTTCCATTCGGAACATTGTACACTTTAAGGGCACGGATGATGATCTCATCCGCATGTACCGCAACGCGCAACGGAGCATTCAGAGGTACATCAAACAAGGGAAGTTGCCTGTGGAACAGGTAGCCGCGTGAGGCTACCCGTTGTATTCCCATGAAGGAGGAACATGTACATCACATGAGCCACGCGCGAGTGTTGATTATCGGTGCCGGGATCGCGGGCTTGAGCGCCGCGTACGACCTGGCCCTGGCAGGCTGGGATGTGACCGTGTGGGAAGCCGCCCCTCAAGCCGGTGGTCTCGCCGGTGGCTTCAAAGCCTCCCACTGGGATTGGCCCCTGGAGAAGTTCTATCATCACCTGTTTCAGTCAGACCACGATATCATCCATCTGGCCGAAGAGATCGGCCTGGGCGAGGACGTGTTCTTCCGCCGTCCTATCACCTCAGTGTGGAAGGATGGAACGTCCTACCCCTTTGATTCCCCCCTGCGGGTGATGCTCTTCCCTCACCTGAGCCTCCCCGATAAGATGCGCATGGGCTTGGTCATCGCGTACCTGCGCTTCAGCAAACAATGGCGTAAGTTCGAACAGGTCACCGCGCACGAATGGTTGGTCCGGACCATGGGCCGCCGCGGGTACGAGGTCCTGTGGGAACCTCTGTTGATGGGGAAGTTTGGCGATCACTACAAGGAGGTGAATCTGGCCTGGTTCTGGGCCCGCATCCACAAGCGGAGCCCCGCGCTGGGGTACTTCCGGGGCGGCTTCCAGCACTTTGTGGACACGCTGGTGCAACGGGTGGAGGAACTGGGCGGTGTGGTGCACGTGAACTGTCCCGCGCGGCACATTCGCCCTCTGCCCGAGCGCGGCTTCCGGGTGGAAAGCGATGGCGCCACCTGGACCGGGGACGTGGTCATCAGCACGGTGTCCCCTCGCGCGTTCGCGAACATGGTCCCAGATCTCCCCGCTTCTTACCTGGAAAAAGTGCGTGGACTGAAGTCCATGGGCGCGGTGGTGATGACTCTGGCCCTCAAACACCGGATGACGGAGAAGGATTACTGGATCAACCTGCCTAAAAAGGAGGGATTCCCCTTCCTCGCGTTTGTGGAACACACCAATTACATGGACCGGAACCACTACGGGGGAGACTACATCGTGTACCTGGGAGACTACCTGGATCCCAACCACCCCTACTTCGAGATGAGCGATCAGGAGTTGCTGGATGTGTTCCTGCCCGCACTGCCCCGATTCAACCCGGACTTCACGCCCGATTGGATTACGGGTGTGTGGGTGCACAAGGCGCGGTACGCGCAGCCGGTGGTGCCCGTGAATTACTCCCGGCACATTCCCGATCTGCGCACGCCGATCCCCGGCTTATACTTTGCCAGCATGTCCCAGGTCTATCCTTGGGACCGGGGCACCAATTACGCGGTGGAGATTGGACGTCGGGTGGCAAGGCTAGTACAATCCGACTGGTCCATGTATCCTGGCGTGAAGAGAGGGTAGACATTTCCTCTTCTAAAGCCGAGGGATCTATGTGTTTTCAATTCTCTTAGGGGAGGTCAAGACGTTACCGATGAGTACAATCACCAAAGAACAAATCCTGGATGTTCTGCGCACGGTGCAGGACCCAGAACTGGGTAAAGACCTGGTATCGCTGAACATGGTGGGCGACATCGCGGTGGAGGACGGGGTGGTGAATGTGACGATTATCCTCACGACGCCGGCCTGCCCGCTGAAGTCCACCATCGAGAAGGACGCCCGCCAGGCCATCTTACAAATTCCCGGTGTGCGTTCGGTGAACATTAAGTTCGGGTCCAACGTGAGCACTGACGACCGCATTGCCAAGCAGTTGCACCTGGATGTGCGCAATATCATCGCGATTGCCTCGGGCAAGGGCGGTGTGGGCAAAACCACGGTGGCCGTGAACCTGGCCGTGGCCCTGGCCAAGGAGGGCGCGCGAGTGGGCATCCTGGACGCGGACATCAACGGCCCCAATGTGCCCATCATGCTGGGGCTGAAGAATTATCGCGTGCGCGTCAAGGATGGCAAGATGGTCCCCGCGGAGGCCTACGGGGTGTACGCGATCTCCATCGGCTTCCTAGTGGACAAGGATGTGGCCCTGCTCTGGCGAGGCCCCATGCTGCACAAGGCGCTGCAGCAGTTGTTCACGGATGTGGCCTGGCCCGCACTGGATTATTTGATCGTGGACATGCCGCCCGGCACCAGCGACATTCAACTCTCCCTGGCCCAGACGGTGCCGGTGACTGGCGGACTCATTGTGGCCATGCCTCAGGAGGTGGCCATCGAGGACGCGCGACGAGGCCTGGTGGCCTTCCGCCAGTTGAACGTGCCGGTCATCGGGCTGGTGGAGAACATGACGGGCGAGATCTTCGGCGAAGGCGGTGGAGAGAAGGCCGCGCTGGAACTGCGCGTTCCCTTCCTGGGCCGCATCCCCCTGGACCCGCACGTGCGCACGGGTAGCGATGAGGGGAAGCCCATTGTCATTGCTGAACCTCAGTCGCCCGCGGCGATGGCCCTGCGCGAACTGGCCCGCGCGGTCGCGGCGCGTGTCAGCATGATCAACGCGGACGAGAACGCGCACATGGGGGTGATATAAGGTGCAAGGGGATGAATAGATCCCCGAACGACGAAACTGCGCATTTTGAACGCTCTTTCCACGAAGTCAGGGGTAGCCGGGGGTGATGTCCTCGGCTACCCGGCATGGTATCAAACAGAAAGCGTGGCTCATAGCGATGAACACCATATATGCGCATTCCTGCGAACACATGCCCGAATTAAAGGACGAAAGTGTCGCTTTGACGGTCACGTCACCCCCTTATTGGAACGCGATTGATTACCACATTCATGCCACCGATAGCACTCAATATTACAGGACCCGTACGTACAAGAACGGATATGAAAACTACGAGGAGTATTTAGCCTGGTTGGAACGCATTTTTGACGAGGTCTTTCGAGTCACCAAGCCAGGGGGGTTTTGTGCGATTGTTATCGGCACGGTGTTACTTCAACGTCGCCTGTATCCCGTGCCCTTTGATGTGGCCAGCCGTCTTACACGTCGTGGTTGGGAATTTCACCAGGATATTATCTGGCACAAGTGCACGGCCGGAGTAAAACGAGCAGGCGTTGCCATTCAAAAGCCCTATCCGGGGTACTACTATCCCAACATTATGAACGAATACATTCTCATCTTTCGCAAGCCCGGGCCGCGCATCTATGAAAATCGCACGCAGGACGAAAAAGAGGCGGCCGCGTACCCTATCGACCGACTCTTCACCATGGACATTGCGAACAACATCTGGCACATTGCCCCTGTGCCTCCGGGCGCCATCGATCATCCGGCGCCCTTCCCTGAGGAGATTCCGTATCGCCTGATTTCTCTGTACTCCTATCCCGACGACCTAGTATTGGATCCCTTCGTGGGCTCTGGGCAGACGTTAAAAGTGGCCTACCACTTGGGGCGTCGGTACGTGGGCTATGAGATTATTGAAGAATACGTGGCTCTTGCACAACGGCGTATTCGCGAGCCCTTGCACCTACGTAAAGAGCAACTCATTGCCGTGTTCGATAAAGTCCCCTTAGAGGCTGTACGGGAGACCATTTCATCGACGAATACCTGGATGAAGTGACAACGCGTTTATGTGCCTTATCGTGAAGGAAGACACTTCTTTCGCTGATTTTAGGAAGGGATTTCAGGAAATTCCCAGATTGTACTTGTCCCGTAGAAGCAACCTGATTGACCGACAAAACTCTGCGAATGCACCTTGGCCTAGAAAGGGGAAGGGAAATCCCACGAATTTCTACTCCTTCTTTACGACGAGGTACATGAAACGCGATGTGTCAATCAATCAGAGAAGCAACAGGGAAGTTTTGGAGTGCGGTGAGATATCGCCACTTTGGTAACGGCTTTGGAGTGCGGCGCCCCGGCGCCGCTTTCAAGCAGCTTTAGAGTGCGGCGAGATATCGCCGCTTTCATAGCAGCAATTTCAAGAACGCTTGCCCGAAATCAGCAAAATCTCCGGAAGAGTGAGAAATTTTGTATGATATTTGGTGCCCAGGGGGAGAGATGCAAGAAGAACGTCCGGGATGTTTGTGGGGGATACTTAAGCTGTTTTTGTTGACGGTGATATTTGAGTGGTTGGAGGAGCATTTCGGCTTTGGTCGTGGGTGTTCGTGCTCCGGCTGCGGATGTGGGCTGCTCTTGCTCTTACTGTTCATCCTCTTCGCTTGCTCCATTATCTTCGGAACGGACTGGACACACATGCGTGCGCTTCTTCCCTAAGAGGGGAAATACACAACGTCCTTTGGCTTTCAGGCGCTGATTGACGGATCTATCTCATTTTAGGGACCTTGGCCTGGGGGACTCGAGGTAAAAACGGTAGGTGATGATGGGACGCATGTTGGCGCATCTGTTGACCGATGTGCCGAAACACGAGGTGTGGGGCCCCACAGACCGGATAGTGTCACGCGTGGTGACCGACTCGCGTGCGGTCACCTCGGATGCGTGTTTTGTGGCGATTCGGGGCGTGCGTGTGGACGCGCATCAATTCATTCCCCAGGCTTTAGCCCAGGGGGCCACGGTCATCGTCGGCGAAATCCCCCCTCAGCCTGCCTGGCTGGAGCACGCCACATATGTTCGGGTTCCCAACAGCCGCGAGGCCCTCGCCCATCTCGCAGCAGCCTGGCATGAGCACCCTTCTCGCTCTCTCCTGGTGGTGGGGGTCACCGGCACGGACGGGAAGACGACAACCAGCACGCTTGTAGCCTCTGTGCTCCAGGCGGCAGGATATCCCACAGGCGTAGTGACCACCACCGGCGCGCGCATCGGCGAGCAGGAAGTGGATACAGGATTCCATGTGACTACGCCGGACGCGCTGCACGTCCAATCCTATTTGCGTCAGATGGTGGACGCGGGCATGAGAGCCGCCGTCTTGGAGAGCACATCCCACGGGCTGGACCAACACCGGGTGGACGCGGTGGCCTTTGATGTGGCC
>CAYPUG010000083.1:0-11935 GCA_964413905.1 uncultured Anaerolineae bacterium
CCGGCGTCACCTTGATATTCGCGGGCTTCACGTCGCGATGGAGAATGGGCGGATCCTGAGAGTGCAGGTACTCCAAGGCATCACACAATTGCGCCGCCCACACCAACACCTGACGTTCATCCAGAAATTCGCCCCGCTGACGAGCAGAAAGGACAACCTCTTCCAGGTCACGGCCCGGCACATAATCCATTACCAAGTACTCTCGACGTCCTTCCGCGAAGAAATCGGAGACCTTGGGCAGATTAGGATGATCAAGGCGGGCAAGAATACGGGCTTCCTGATAGAATTGGGCATGAATCTCTTCGGTAATCTCAGTAAGCCCGTAAATCTCCGGGAGGACCTCCTTGACCGCGCAGACCCGTCCGGGTAAACGGAGATCCTCGGCCTTATAAACCGCCCCCATCCCCCCTTGACCGATCAGTTCGACAATCCGATATCGATGGCGTAAAATAGTGCCCGGAGAGAGGGGCTTCGCAACGTACACGCGAGTCCAATTGGGCGACGAGGTTGTTCGTCGTGTCGACTCTTTTCTCTCATTCATAACGCTCGCGGCATTTCCCGGCAACAATGTGTGGCGGATTGACGGGCAAAACCCTGTGAATGAGCATAAAGGAAGCGCAGAAATAAGCCACCGTGAATCAACAACCGACCATATAGTGTAGAGAATACCCGAATATGTCAAGTTTAACGCGGGGAGCATGAAACATCCAAACAGGCTTGACAGAGAACATCGGGAAAACACCATGGCCGACCAGTCAGATGAAGTGGCCATGCTCATCCTCCAACGCGGAGGATTAGGGGGACAGCGTTGGCGTTTGGATCGCGATGAAATAGTCATTGGTCGCAGTCCCGAGTGCGACATCATCTTGCCGGACCGTCAGGTCTCGCGGCGGCACGCGCGGATATTTCGTCAGGGCGACACCTATTACATTGAAGATCTGCATTCTAAAAACGGCACTTGGGTCAACGGAGTCCCTGTTTACAACGCGGTGCCCTTGGAAGACGGGGATGAAATTCAGATCGCCTTGCGTTTCAAATTAGCCTTTGTCGGTACAGGTGCGACCGCGCCTCTCTCTGTGGACACCGGGGCCCAAGAGGGACTCCACGTAGACCTGGCAGGACATCGGGTATTCGTCAACGGCCGGGAGATCCTGCCGCCCCTTTCCCAGGCACAATTCCGTCTTCTCGCTTTACTGTGGGAAGCGAAAGGGAATGTGGTCTCTCGGGAGGACATCGTTCGCTACGTGTGGGCAGGAGCCGACGCGGAAGGGGTCAGCGAGCAAGCCATCGATGCGCTCGTTCGACGCCTGCGGGAACGCCTGGCCGATTACGACCCCGATCACATGTACATTGTCACCGTGCGCGGACAAGGTTTTCGCTTGCAGAATCGCCATCTTCCCCGCGAGGGAGAATAACAGGGGCCCACCGTGGACCGAATTATCCCGAAATCCTGGCAAAAACATCTGCATCGCTGGGGGACGTGGATACGCGGGTTTATTTATGGCATGACGTTCTTTGAAGTGGAACGCATGTTACGCCGCCAACGAGCGGACCTGGAGCACTTGTTCATCCTCATCGCGTTCGGTGACCTCATCGGCCTCCCGATTATTCCTCCTTATTACACCATGCGCCTCTTGCCATACATTGTACCGATGATCACGACGTGGAAACGTCGCATGTTACGAGAACGGGATTTGACCGACTTGGCAGCGGATCTCGATTAGGGGGGCACTCGTGGGCACACGTTCGGCACGCAGACGGCGCCAATTGCTGAAAAACATGGTGCGAGATGAGTTCTCCGCGGGGGGGATCGTCGTCCGCGAACGGGGCAAGGACCAATGGGAAGTGCTCCTGATTGCTACGCATGAGGGAGGGCGCTGGAGTTTACCCAAAGGGCATGTGGAACCCAACGAGAGCCCGGAGGAGGCCGCACTTCGTGAGGTTCGCGAAGAAACGGGCGTAGAAGCGGAAATTATCGCCCCTGTAGACACCATAGATTACTGGTATCGGTGGAAATGCCCGGAGGGCACCGTCCTCATCCACAAACGGGTTATGTTCTATTTAATGCGCTACAAACGCGGGGATGTAAGCGAACACGGGTGGGAAGTGGATGACGCACGTTGGTTCCCTTTTGAAGAAGCCGTTGCCAAAGTGTCGTACGACGACGAACGTCGTTTACTTCATCAGGCGCGAAATCTGCTCCTCCAGAAAATGCAGCGGGTATCCGACAGCACATAAAAAACCCGCCGGATGTCGAAAGCACGCGAACACCCGGCGGATGCGTCACGCAACTACGTTTAACCGACCAATCTCTCCTCCCACCCGCTGAGGACCCGCAACGTGGTAATAATTCCCGAGGGGAGTGTGGACGTGTACTGCACTTGCACCTTTGCCTGGCGTCCATCCTCCAGCGCGATATAAAGCACCCGGTCCTTATATTGTGCCAAGTCATTATCCGGCACCCCCTGGGTGATGAACACCACACGAAACCGAGGGGCCCCCTTGGCTGCGTGCACCCATTCTGTAACCTCGGCTTCTCCTGTCACCAAGGGCTGCTTTAAATTCTCAGGATTCCAAATAGTCGCCTGCATGAGTCGTCCTCCCAAACGGGATATTTGATTGACTGACAAAACTCTGCAAATGCACCTTGGCCTAGAAAGAGGTAGGCTACTCCTTCTTTACACCAAGGTACATGAAACGCGATATGTCAGTCAATCAGACGGGATATGAAGACAATAAACACGCAAAAATTCTATCCGTGAACGCCACAAGAGACCAAATCTCTAGTCGTCGATGGCGGCAAAGGATACCACATAAAGGCCAACAACGAACGGAAGAAGGAACAGGGCCCGGATGAACACGAATCGGGAAAGGGAGCGTGGAGTAAAAGGAGGAAACCACCGTTCGGCGGCCATTGACCATTCCAACAAAACATTCGCAAACCCCACGTTCCAAACCGACGGGTGACACATCGTGTTTTATTCATCTCGACGTAAGAAGAGAATAAAGGCAAGGTATCTAAACGGAACTTTCCCGAAGAATTAGCGGTTCAGAGACCACATCGAACAGATGACCACCTCTAAAGTAAGGACATCGGGTATTTAGGAAAGAGACAGAAATTCTGAGAAAAATGTGCTTTTATCCTTGACACAAAATGCCATACACTTTATAATTAAAGGCCTTCCATAGGGTTCTTAGAAAATATTACATACTCTCTCGAAAACAACGAAAACTGCATCGCACCGTTGAATAAAGAAGAAGGTTTTGCCACTCAATCAGGGGGGAGAGGGCAGACATTTAACGCATTTAGACATTCACAGGGCAAGGGTTACCTTTCCCGGGCCACCTCCTGGAGTTCATAGGGAAAGATGTGATCGTTGAACAACACGTATTTTGGAAACGTTGTGAAGGGAGGATACAATAATGGCAAAGTTCAAAAAACTATCCACGCAAGAGTTAGAAGAAATGATGACGCCACAGCCTAAACCATCTCCCCGCTCGTTGGAGAGACAACGTGCACTCCAAGAAATGAAGGAATTCCTCTCCCAAATTCAACCGGGCGAGGGGGGAGAAATCGTCTTAGAGGAAGGTGACAATAGGCTGACCATCAAAAACCGGCTGAAGAAGGCCGCGGAGGAACTGGGCGTTGAATTGAAGTTCATCCGCAAGCGAAAGCGCATTGTGTTCCAGGTCCTTGAGAAACAAGAGGGCGAAGCCCAAGAGTAAGGTACGAAACATATGAACTCGTTCACGCACGGGCACACATTTGTTTTCAGTGTATGCGCGCTGACCTGCTCCTGTAATGGGCGGGTGTAATCGGCTATGTTGCCGGTTGCACCCGCACAGGAAATCGGGGCAGTGAGTCGCGCTCCCGTGCGGAACCGCATAAATTCATAGCCTATCTCACGAGAACGAGCAGGATCGTACACATATGTCCTCATCTATAAGCGTGTGATTCGTCACAGAGAGACGGCCAAAAGGCTCACTGCCCTAGGGCAGTGAGCCTTTTGGTTTATTGGAGAGGTTCTGGTCCTGGTTGATTGACAAAGCGTCCTTAAGAGGTGAGCAAACGAGCCAGATACAACGTCCTTTCATAAGGAGAAGAGCTATGATTGTCGACTTGATAAACGAGACCACTCTGAAGACCGAACAGGATATTCTCGCACACGTGGGCCACACCCCCTTACTCCGAGTACGTCGAATCGGTAAATTTTCTCCTTACGTGAGCGTGTACGCCAAGGCAGAATGGTTTAACCCGGGCGGTTCCATTAAGGATCGCGCGGCATTACGCATTATCGAGGATGCTGAACAACGGGGCCTTCTCACACCGGACAAAATCCTTATCGACGCGACATCAGGCAACACGGGCATTGGTTATGCTTGGATCGCCGCCGTCAAAGGGTACCGGGTTACTTTAGTCATGCCCGAAGATGTCACCGAAGAACGCAAACAAATCCTTCGAGCCTACGGGGCCACACTTCACTTTTCCCCCGCCGACGAAGGACAGGACGGAGCGATTCGCTTGGTACGCGACATCATCGCCCAACACCCACATCGCTATTTTTACGCGGACCAATACAATAACCCCGCGAATTGGCGCGCCCACTACGAAACCACCGGACCGGAAATATGGCAACAGACCCAAGGGTCGATAACGCATTTTGTGGGCGTCCTCGGAACCACCGGCACATTTGTGGGCGTCGGCCGATACCTCAGGACGGTCCATCCTCAAATCCGTCTCATCGGCGTCCAACCGGCTTCAGCCCAAGACAAAGTTGAGGGCATGAAACATCTGGCGACCGCGATCGTGCCCGGCATTTGGGATCCCGAATTACCCGACGATATCGTGTACGTCACCAGCGATGAGGCACGCACTATGGCCCGACGTTTAGCCCGTGAAGAAGGATGGTTTGTGGGACTCTCCGCGGCCGCGGCGATGACCGCGGCTTTGCGTGTGGCAGAAACACTCTGTACAGGCACCGTAGTGACTGTGCTACCGGATTCAGGGTACAAATACTTAAGTCTGGGCATTTGGTAGAAGCGAGAGGAGAAGAGACATTTTGACAGATGCTCCCCTTATGAATAAGATGAACAATGAGTTGGGGGAGAAAGGATGACAGATTGCACAGTCGAGATTGTCTACCTGCCCTAGTATCTCCTTTATTTCAAAGCCGAGACGCACGCGCAGCCTGTTGGTAGGCGCTCAGCCACTGCACTTCTAACGCATAGGGAGGACCCAGAATGATTGATGTACAAGACGCCCGCAAGGGCACTATCATTGAGTTAGACGGCGATCTGTACGAAGTATTGGAATATTCCCACCACAAGATGGCGAGAGGCAACGCGGTCATCCGCCTAAAACTCCGCAACCTCTCTACAGGCTCCACCGTTGAACGCACGTTTACGGGAAACCAGCGGGTACAGGACGTGCGTTTAGATCACGCTCAAGTACAATACCTGTACCAGGACGGCGACCTTTATTATTTCATGGATACTGAAACCTACGAACAATTTCCCTTGAGCAAAGAAGTATTGGGAGACGCCGTAAATTACCTAACCGATGGTCTGGTGCTGAAAATCGAAACCTACAAGGGAAAACCGGTCCGGTTGGAATTGCCCACCACTGTGGACTTAAAGGTCGTTGATGCAGAACCGGGGTTTGCTGGGGACACCGCGGGCAGCGCCAGCAAGTGGTGCACCGTGGAGACCGGCCTGAAAGTACGCGTGCCTCTGTTTATCGAAGCGGGTGACACCATCCGCGTGGATACCCGAACCGGAGAATACGTCACACGCGTGGAATAACCACTCCGGTGTATCCCGGAGTGGGGCATTTGTCCTACAATAGAGAACCATAGGATGCCCCAGAGGGCGTCACGGGAAAACGCAACACCCTCTTGCATCCCGTGACACATGGGGTTGTCCCCCGGGATTTTGTCAAAAGCCCGGTAGAGAACTTGCACGGGGCCCGATTGTGCGTATAATAAAATCGGTGATACAAATGAGACGCCACCGTAGCTCAATCGGCAGAGCGGCGCACTCGTAATGCGCAGGTTGTCGGTTCGATTCCGACCGGTGGCTCCAGAAAGAGAAAGGCCCCGACATAATGCGGGGCCTTTCTTGTATGCGACCCATGAATACACGAACACCTGTATCTATCCGATCGATACGAACCACTCATTGGATGTACGTGGTTGCATCCCTCCTTCGCCACGGGTTTCTGTTTTTCACCGGCGTGTTGTTCCTCATCGGCCTTCTGTTACATGTCATTCCCCAGGTGCCGGATTACATCACTCAGGAAAACGAGTTGCAAGCCTGGACCCTGCGCACGGTTCAGCAGCACCCATACTTGTCCGTTCTTGCACCGTTGGGCATTTTCAGACTCACGCACAGTCCTCTGATGCTGGTGGCCCTACTGGGCATGCTCGTTACAGCCATCCTGCACCAGGGCTATGCCCTCTACCTGGGATGGTGGCCGCGAGGAAGGCCGCACGTCCCACCGCTCAGCCCCCAGGCCGCGGAAAGCGGCCGTCTTATCCGGCTTACCGTTCCCCTAGCCGAGATCGCCCCCCGTGTTGAAGAGCAACTTCGTCAGTTTGCGTCGATATACAAGGAACACCCATCCTTTCAAGAAAGCCGCTATTTTGCACGCTACGGTCGCGCTGCGATCATCGGAAGCCTCATCTTTTTCTCCGGCGTCATCGCGATAGGCGTTGGCATATACATGAACATGACCTTAGGATGGGAAACCCCACCTACCGTGCTCGCACCGGGACAGCCGTGGACCCCCGGGCATAACCTGCCGCTTCGCGTGACCTTGCAACAAGTGGCACCAACAGGAAACAAGGCGCTGTTCCTCTTGCAGGAGGATGAACCCGGAGGACAGACCACCGTCCAACAGATCGCGCCCGATCACACCCTCAACATGGGAAACGTCCACATCCGTTTTCTCGATGCCCCCTTGGGTGTGCGGATCACCGTCACGACCCAGGCCCGGACCGCCCTCCCCCTCATCACTCCTGATGGACACGCGGGGCGTGAGGCGTTGCTCTTCTTCCCCGTTTCCGGCGATGAACGCACCGTCCTTATTCCGACCTACGGGTACACGGTACGCATTGTGGGCTATGAACGTCTTCCCAGTCGAGGATACCATCAGCCTGTTTTCCTGGTTCAAGTGCTGGGTGAAGAAAGCGACACCCCCCTCTACACCGAATTTGTGACGCAGTCCTCCCAGGTGAAATACAAGAACCTGCACTTGAACATCGAACTCGTCCGCCACGCGCGCGTACAAGCCCTTTACACACCGGGATCTCCCTGGCGCTGGATGGGCCTTCTGGTTATTTTGATGGGCACGGCTGTGGCCCTGTGGGGGGGGCCATGGCGACGCTTCTGGGTGCAACTGTACGAAAGTCGAAGCGGGCTCATTGTCCAAGTGTGGGCAGACATGTACAATATGGGATGGCACGCACCCGATGACGTAGGCACAGCCTACCTCGCCGAACGATTGAAGACCCCACCGACAACAGAACCGCGTTCAAGCAAGAGAAAGTGAGGGAACCATTGCCATGAATCACCAAAAGGCCACGGTGATTGTAGGCGTTGCCGGAGGGAGTGGATCGGGCAAAACAACCATTGCCCAGGCGATTTACGAACAGTTAGGACCGGAGAACGTGGCTTACATCCCCCACGACGCGTACTATCACGACCTGAGCCATCTCCCACCGGAAGAGCGGGCCAAACGGAATTTTGACCATCCGGATTCCTTGGACACGGCCCTCCTTATCGAACACCTCGAGAAACTCAAACGCGGGGAGGCCGTTGACATACCTGTGTACGACTTTGCAACGCATACCCGTCGTCCAGAAACGCGACACATTGAGCCCAAACCTATCATCGTCGTGGAGGGCATCCTGGTCTTCGTGGAACCTAAACTGCGGGATCTGATGGACATCAAAATTTTTGTGGACACGGACGCGGATATTCGTTTCATTCGGCGCCTCACTCGTGATATCCGCGAACGGGGCCGTACTATGGAATCGGTGATTCAACAGTACCTGGAGACCGTTCGTGTCATGCACTTGGAATTTGTGGAGCCCAGCAAACGATACGCGGACATTATCATTCCCGAGGGAGGGTTCAACACCGTCGCTCTAGACATGGTCATCTCGCGCCTGCGGGCCATGCTGGTCCACCACCACGACCAAAGGAGAGATTGACAACTCCCTTCTCGCTCGATTATACTCACAACGGCTCTTCTGATTGCAGGCACATAAAATGCCGATATCTTCGTCCTGCTCGCTTGACAAGACTCATGTACGTTGGCTTTAAGAGGGCAGGGAGAGGTCTATTAATCCACCGGCATTCGATAAGTGAACAGAAACAAAACCAAAGGGGGCGTTATGGCAAAGGCGGACGATAAGTTGTTGCTGGACGGCACCGTTGTGGAAACGTTGCCCAACACAACATTTAAAGTCAAACTCGATGAAGGCCCGGAGATTCTCGCCTATCTTTCCGGCAAGATGCGCAAGCACTACATTCGCGTGCTGCTTGGAGATCGCGTTCGGGTGGAACTTTCACCCTATGACCTAACACGTGGCCGCATCGTTTACCGTTACAGTAAACAGAGCGGCACGCCGGAAGAGTAAAACGCCCCACGTACATAATCTCCAAAGAAAAGGGGAAGGCATTGCACCTTCCCCTTTTTGCGTTCATGTCGTCACCCCCGAATATACCAATATACCTCTTACGTCCCTCGCAAACGGGGATCCAAGGCATCACGTAGACCATCTCCCAAGAAATTAAATGCCAGCGTCGTCAGGGTGAGCGCTGCACCGGGGACCAGAGATTCCCAGGGAGAGGTGCGCAACGCCTGATAGGTCTCCGAAATCATTAGACCCCAGGAAGGTGTGGGAGGATTTACACCGAGACCAATGAAGGAGAGGAACGCTTCGGTAAAGATATAGCCGGGAATGGCCAACGTCTCCGCGACAATGCAGGGACCTAAAATGTTCGGCAAAATGTGGCGAAAGACAATCCGCACATGACTTGCCCCCACCGCGCGCGCTGCCTCCACGAACTCCTTCTGCTTGACCGAAAGCGTCTGACCGCGCGCGATACGGGCCATGCCGATCCAATTCAACAAACCCAATGCGATAAAGATAAAGAACATGCCGCCGAGGGCCTTGTCAATACTTACAAACACCGCGGCAATGCCTGTGCCTCCACGGCGACTCACCGCCTTGAAGTACACCTGAAGGAGGATGATGAAGATCAGTACGGGGAAACCGTAAAGGAAATCCACAAAGCGCATCATCAAATTGTCCACCCGGGCACTGGCATAGCCGGAGATAAGCCCATACGTAATGCCCACGATCAAACTCACCGAAGCCGCTACAAAGGCCACGGCCAAGGACACGCGTGTGCCATAGAGGGTGCGGGAAAGCAAATCGCGCCCCAAGTAGTCCGTACCCAAAATAAAGCCCGGAGTGAGAGGGGGCTTATCTCGCATCTTAAAACTGGCCTTGGCAAAATGATACGGCGCCAGGAGAGGTTTCACCTCTCCCCCAAAGATCTTGGCAAAGATCCAGTTGTCCGTAAACAAAGCAGCAATCAACAAGAGAATAATAAAGGTGCCTCCTACAACGGCTGCCCTATTACGAATAAGCCGATACCAGGCATCGGCCCACAACCCACGACGTGGGCGAGTCAATTCCATGGAAGCAATTTCCGGTGTCTCTGCCGTCACGCTACCAACTCCTGTTCTACAAGAATGTGCCTTTCAAAGGCCTTCTTCCTGATTGACCGACACATCGGTGAATTAATCATAGCGTATGCGTGGGTCCAGCCACGCGTACATGATATCCACAAACAAGTTCGCGACCACCAACAAAACAGAGTACAGTAACGTCGTTCCCAAAATTACCGGATAGTCCCGGTTCGTCACGCTGGCCACAAAGAATTTCCCCATGCCCGGGATGGCAAAAATTTGTTCCACAATGAGCGAACCGGTGACCACCGCCGCGAACATAGGGCCTAACACCGTCACCACCGGAATCATGCTGTTCTTCAGCGCGTGAATAACAATAATCGTCCGCTCAGGTAACCCCTTCGCTCGGGCTGTGCGAATGTAATCCTCCCGAATGACCTGCAAAAGGCTGGCTCGAGTCAAACGAGCGATACTTGCAGATAAACCGGTACCCAATGTGATCGCGGGAAGAACCGCGTGTTTGAGAAAAGGACCCAATTTATCAGGCGGCGGAAGAAAGCCTAAAACCAATTCCTTATAATTTACGGCCCAACGTGCCGTGGGCAACAGACCCAACTTCAGGGAGAAAATCCATATCAACAGAGGGCCTAACACCATATTAGGAATAGAAACCCCTAAAATTGCGACAAATGTGCTACTGTAGTCCCAAATCGTGTTCTGTTTTAAAGCCGCAATAATGCCCATGGGAACACCAATGAGCAGCCCTAACAATAAGGCCAACATACCCAGCTGAGCAGAGATAGGAAACGTCTGGGAGAGCACATCGGTCACCCCTCGCCCTTTATAGTAATAGGAAGGGCCTAAATCACCGTGCAGCGCATCCCATAACCAATTCACGAATTGAATGTACGCGGGCTGGTCCAAGCCGTATTTACGCATCAGGTTCATGCGCACCGACTCGGGCAATTGTTTTTCGCCCGCGAAGTCGAAAGGTCCCCCGGGCATAACACGGGCGAGAGCAAATGTTACAGCCATGATGGCCAACAACACAGGAATGAACCACAAGATGCGTCGGATAATATAACGAGTCATGCGTTCAATCGCCTCCGAAGGACATGGGATTCCGTACCCCAGATACCTTAGAGTATGGTCTTACGTAAACGGCTCCATGTGTTGCCGCTCACGTAAGACCACACCCGTAATAAAAGAACCCAAAAGAAAGAAAGTGGGGGAGGAATTCTTTTCTCCCCCACTTATATGACCGGGATTACTTGCCGAGAGCCGCCTTCTTCGCTGCCCAGTCAATCACCCAGGTCTCGTAGTGCGGGGTGTCATGCCAGTGACGCTTGAGCCACGGCTTGGTCACCACCACCTGGGTGTAGTAATAAATGGGCGCGATGGCCGCGATGTCGTCCACCAACAGTTTCTCGGCCTTCTTGTACAGTTCCTTGCGCTTCTCAGGATCGGCCGTCCGTGCCGCGGCGATGGTGGTTTCGCTAAACTCCTTGATCTTATCGCCTACGTACGGATCGTCGAAGGACAGGCGCGGCCGGTTGGCACCCTGCTCAGGGTTGAAGACCTCATGCACCCAGTTGTTCTCATCCGGGTAGTCCTGGCACCAACCCAGGCGCCACACGTGCGGCATATCCTCCAGCGGTGTCTTCTTGCTGATGGTCTTCAGGTAAACCTTCCACTCCTGGGTCTCAATGGAGAACTTCGCCTTGGGGAAGGCTTCCTGCCACATGGCCTGGATGGCCTGCGCAATCTTGGCATGCCCCTCGCTCACATTATGCATGAGCAGAATGTCCAGGCCCTCACCCTCTGGGAAACCGGCCTCCGCCATCCACTTGCGGGCCTCTTCCAGAGCCTTTTCATACCCCCAACCCCCCATATCCTCAGGCAATGCCCACGGCGCAATGTCCGGATCTCCGGCCGGGCTGCCGAAGATCATCTTGGGGGCAAAGGTGTTGGCCGGAATCTGACCGCCCTTGGTCACCTCTTCCACCAGCGTCTTGCGGTCAATAGCCGCGGAGAGCGCACGGCGCACCAGCGGGTTGTCCACCGGCTTCTTGGGTGTGGTGAAGCCATAGTAGTAGGTGCAGCCAATAGGCTGGATGGTCAACTGCTTACTGAGTTCGGGATCACTCTTCACGCGGTCCATCTGGTCCAGAGGTACACCCGCGGTGTCCAACTCGTTGTTCTCATACATGGCAAACGCGGTGCTCGCCTCCG
>CAYPUG010000084.1:0-9772 GCA_964413905.1 uncultured Anaerolineae bacterium
AGTAGAGCAGGTCGTAATCCAGTTCGGGAATAGGGGTCATGTAGATGCCGCCCATGGAGATGGTACCACCTCGTTCCAGCACGCGGAGCGCCTCTTTCACAATCCAGCCCGCGGGTGCGTAGATGACGGCTGCGTGAATCTTCTTAGGTGGCGTGTCCTGAGCTTCGCCTACCCACGCTGCACCTAATTCCCACGCGTGGCGCTTGTGCTCCTCACTGCGGGTGAACACGTATACCTCACATCCCCAATAACGGGCAATCTGAATGGCAATGTGCGCGGACGCGCCGAAGCCGTAAATGCCCAGACGCTGACCTGGCTGAAGATCGCTCAACTTGAGGGCCCGATAGCCCACAATGCCCGCGCAGAGCAAAGGCGCCGCATGGACATCATCTACACCCTCCGGAATGTGAAAGGTGAAATCTGCGGCGGAAACCATGTACTCCGCGAACCCGCCGTCCACATCCCAACCCGTGAACAACGGATTGACGCACAGGTTCTCTCGGCCTGTTCGGCAGAACTCGCACTCCCCGCACATCTTGTATACCCAGGGCACGCCCACTCGGTCGCCGACTTTGAACCGAGTTACACCGGGGCCCACGGCCTCTACCGTACCCACGACTTGGTGCCCCGGGATAATGGGCTTTTTGTGGAGGGGAATATCACCTTCCACAATGTGGAGATCGGTGTGGCACACGCCGCAAGTGTGAATGCGAATGAGGACTTTTCCCGGCCCTGGGGTGGGCTTCGGTACCTCTTCCAGCCGCAGGGGCCGTTGTTCAACGGGTTGCTGCTCATAAAGCATCATCGCTTTCATGGCGACCCTCCTGCGCATATCGACTCATGGTTTGGAGGTCCTCTATCCTCATGTCATAATACCATCCGTCCTGATGACTGACAAAACGCCCTCTACGCTCGTTGGCTTAACAAGAGAAAAAGGGCGCTTTTTCTTGGGGAAAGGTGCATAAAACGCGCTGGGTTGATCGATCGGCCATCTGGGACATGTGCATAGGCTAAGGCATGGCACAGAGACACCCTGAGTGACTGACAAAACTCTGCGAATGCACCTTGGCTTAGAAGGAAGATGGCCCCTTCTTTACGACAAGGTGCATAAAACGCGATGTATCGGTCAATCAGCAGAGACACCTTAGAATGTTTGTGAACAAGGAGAGCAAACGTGAAGGGAGAGGATAGGCGTGCCTTTTGGCGACATCGACGGGTCTTTGTGACCGGCTGTACAGGCATTTTGGGATCGTGGCTGACTTTACAGTTAATGGATTTAGGTGCAGATGTGGTGGGCCTAGTCCGCGATCGGGTTCCGGACTCATGGCTGAATCTTTCGGGCGTGTTCGGCCGTATCAACATCGTCTACGGCGACGTGACAGATTACGATGTGCTTGAACGGGCTCTGGCCGAATACGAGATCGAGGTGATTTTCCACCTGGCCGCGCAGACGATTGTACCCATTGCCAACCGTTTGCCCCGTTCCACGTTTGAAACAAACATTCGGGGCACGTGGAACCTGTTAGAAGCAGCCCGTCACAATCCCACCGTACAACGCATTGTAGTCGCCAGCAGCGATAAAGCCTATGGAGAGCAACCGCGGCTTCCCTACACAGAGGATCAACCTCTCCTGGCCCGGTATCCATACGACGTGTCCAAGGCTGCTGCGGACATGATCGCGCAGTCCTACTATTACACCTTCAACCTGCCTGTGGCCATCACTCGCCTCGGCAACATCTACGGGGGTGGGGACCTCAACTGGAATCGTCTGGTGCCGGGGACCATCCGCAGCGCGTATTATGGGGAACGACCTATCATCCGCAGTGACGGCACCCCTATGCGGGATTACATTTACGTGAAGGATGCCGCGAACGCATACATTACCTTGGCCGAACATCTGCATCGGGAGGATGTCCGGGGCCAGGTGTTTAACTTCGCGCCAGAACGGCCTATGAGCGCATTGGAGATGACGCGACTTATCCTCGAGCGGATGGGTAAACAGGATCTGGAGCCGCTGGTCCTGGGGACGGCCCGCGCGGAGATTCAGAATCAATACCTTTCGGCCGAGAAGGCTCGCCGCGTGTTGGGGTGGCAACCCCACTATTCCCTGGAACTAGGGCTGGATGAGACCATCGCCTGGTATGAACAGTTTTTCCAGAAGAAATTCACGTGATGTTTTTCGTCCCACAGGACGATCGTCACGTGAATGCTTACGTCCCTAATGCCGGCTTTCCTGGGAGGGTGTACTCATGCCAAGAGCGTTAGTGCCCATGCGTGCGTTGGTGACGGGCGCGACCGGCTTCATCGGTTCCCACCTGACACGGCATCTGGTGAGTAAAGGCGTGGAAGTGCACGTCTTTGTGCGTCCCTCATCGGACCCTTGGCGCCTGCAGGATGTGTGGCCTCGCTTGCACATTCACCGGGGCGATCTGGCCTCTGTTGAGGATGTGCGTAGGATAGTGCGAGCAGTTCAGCCGGACACCATTTTCCACTTAGGAAGTTATGTCAACGTCAAGCGGAGTTTGGAGGACATCGATGAGATTAACCGAGTGATCATTGGGGGCACGCTGAACTTGGTACGGGTCATTCTGTCCGAAGTGCCGGACGCGTTTTTCATCAACACCGGCACGTGTGAGGAGTACGGGGACGGCCCCGTTCCATTCCGTGAGGATCAGATGCCCCGTCCGGTCAGTCCGTACTCCGCGGCCAAGGTGGCGGCCACGTACTTCGTCCACATGGCCACACGCAGTCTGGGCTTGAAGGCGGTGACCGTGCGTCCTTTTCTCACTTATGGTCCGGCCCAGCTGCCTTTGCGTCTGATCCCCCAGGCTATTCTGGCCGGCCTGTTGCGTCGTGAGTTCAAGATGACCCCGGGCGAACAAACGCGGGAGTTCAACTACGTGGCCGACATTGTAGAAGGGTACGCGCAGATCGCGCGCACGCCTGAAGTGGCCGGGGAGATCATCAATTTGGGGAATGGACAAGAGATTCAAATTCGCGAGGTCGTGCGTCTCATCTTCGACCTGATGGGGAATCCCATTGAACCGCAAATCGGTGCGTTGCCCTACCGTCCTGGGGAGACATGGCATTTCTACAGTGACCCAAGTAAAGCCAAACGCCTGCTCAACTGGGAGGCCCGAACGCCGTTAGAAGAGGGATTGCGTCGAACCATTGCCTGGTACGAACGTCATCTAGATCGATTTGTGGATGCTGTCCTGGTCTGAGCGAGATCGTCTCCGCTAAATTTCTACACCTTCTCCACGCCAAGACAAAATGCGATAGGGCCGTCAATGAGGGTCGTTGTGTCGGATTTGACATTCAGGAACTTTGGGCCTATAATATCGCCCGGTTAAGCAGTGGGCCCCCGTGGCGGAATTGGTATACGCAGCGGGTTGAGGGCCCGTGCCCTTATGGGCGTGCCCGTTCGAGTCGGGCCGGGGGCACCATGAACAGAAGTGCGGCGTGCACAAGGCGCGCCGCACTTTGCGCGTTTATGTCGGGAGTCCGTCCATGAGCCACTATTTAATCACCGGCGGTATGGGATTTATCGGCAGTCACCTGGCCGAAGCGCTTCTGGCCCAAGGGCATCAGGTGACGGTGGTGGACGATCTCTCCACAGGGCGATTTGAGAACATCGCCCATCTTACCTCTCATCCCCGCTTTCGTTTTGCCATCGAGACCATTCTCAACGAAACCGTCATGGATCGCCTGGTCTCCGAGTGTGATATCATCGTCCACCTGGCTGCTGCTGTGGGGGTTCAACTGATCGTCGAACATCCGACCCACACCTTGGAGACGAACGTCCTGGGCACCGATGCCGTCTTGCGCATGGCGAAGCGCTATCGCAAGCGTACCCTGATAGCGTCTTCCTCGGAAGTGTATGGAAAAGGCGTGCGCGTGCCTTTCCGGGAAGAGGATGATGTGGTTTTGGGGCCGACCTGTAAGTCCCGCTGGTCTTACGCGGCGTCCAAGATGCTGGACGAATTCTTGGCGCTGGCGTACTGGCAGGAGTGGCAACTGCCCACGGTGATCATGCGCTTTTTCAACACCATTGGCCCGCGGCAGACGGGACGGTACGGCATGGTGGTACCTCGGTTTGTTCAGCAAGCGCTGCGCGGGGAGCCCATCACCGTGTACGGGGACGGGACGCAAAGCCGCGCGTTTTGTGATGTGTCTGATGTGGTACGGGCCGTCATCGGCCTGTCCGAACACCCAGACGCGACAGGGCAGGTGTTCAACATTGGGAACACGCGCGAGATTACCATCCGTGATCTCGCCGTGCTGGTGAAGTCGGAGTTAGAAAGTTCGTCGGATATCGTGTTCATTCCCTACGAGGAAGCGTACGGGCCTGGATTTGAAGACATGCAACGCCGTGTGCCGGATATCGGCAAGATCCGCGCGCTGTTAGGTTGGGAACCGCGCGTTTCCTTGGAAGAGAGTATCCACCGTATCGCCGACGCGATGCGGGCTACTCCCCTTCCCACCGATAGTGAAGCCCGTCTGTAACGATGTGCACGCCTTGACCTAGGAACACTCGTGTAGCCGGTGAAGTAAGGAGCGCACGGGCGATGGCTTCATCCTCTGTTTTGTCGCCCACGATCCATTGAGGAAAGGCGTGTTCTGCACACCGGGCCCAAGAGCCAAGGATCCACATTTGCACATCGGCATGAACGTTACGGGCACACCCTTGAGGCATGTACAGCCACCGGAATGTTCCCACGTAGAAGGCGAGCACCGGCGGAGTGGTCGTCAGTGTGTGGATGATGAACCCCTCCCACCGGTAGAGGTTTCCGACATCCAGTACGTGTACCTCGGATGTCCCCCGTTCCCAGGCCGCGAGCGCGGTCGGGTTGTTCGTCCAGGATAGGCGGAGACCCTCGCGCGGGGGCTCATGTTGGAACACCGCGACTTGGGCCGCGACCACATCTTCATCGGTTGAGAGAAGCACGGCCGTGTCCAGACGTCCAATGAAGGGAGGTAAGTGGTTTCCCACCCAAGTGGACAGGGCTTGGGCGTCGGAGCCGCCATCCACCAATAGGCTCCGGCCTGACGGGGCCAACACGAGGAAACCCTCCCCATGTCTACGGATCCAGATGTGAAACCGGCCCTGCGGGTGATGCGTCAGGACAAAAATCAGGATCACGTTGAGAGCCAATAGCCCGTACCATGCCCATCGTCCACGTCCGGTTTGCATCATGCCCCCTAGCGCGTGTTTGTGAAGAGGAGATGGGGCGCTTCGCGGAATGCTGTTTCTTCTAAGAACTGCCGGACATCGGACAGTTCGGGGTATTCCATGATGATGGTGTCCCGGTAGGCTACATATTTGACAGGGAGACCGATCTCGTAAAGAGATTGAACCATCTCCAAGAAGGGACGGCGGTCTTCGGCCAGGAAGGGATGAATTTCCATGAACACCTTGAGTACGTTTTGCTCCGCGAGGCGTGTCAAAGCCGCCAATCCACCTTGAATAATGTCCACTTCAAAGCCTTCCACATCCATGCGGAGGAAGTTCACGCGCGGGATTTCGGCTTCCTTCAAGAATGTGTCCAGCGTGCGGATGGGGACTTGGATGGTGGTTCGCGCGTGGGCACGCAGGTGTTGCAAGCGCCGGGATGGCCAGCGATCATGGGCTAGGTGAGACCAGTTTAACTTTTTCATGACGTACATGGTCGCTTCGCCATCCTCCGCGCCCAGCGCCATCTGAAACAGGTACACGTTGGTCAGGTGGTTCAGTGCGATGTTACGTTTGAGAATTTGAAAAGTGACGGGGACGGGTTCCAACGCGTACACGGTGCCCTGCTGTCCTACCGCGCGGGCTTCAAGCAACACGTAATATCCCATGTTTGCCCCTACGTCCAGGACCACCATGCCCGGTTCTACCTCTTGCTGTACTAACCGTGTTGTCAGGGGTTCATGGACCCCCCGGTAAAAAAGAGTGCGTGAGAAGCCGCTGTCTGTGAGATCGATATGCATGTACGCGTCAATCGCGGGCACGTAGTGACGGATAACCCGTTGGCGGAGGAGATGACGCCGTGTCAATAAAAGGAGTTTCCGCCAGAAGACACGGAGGGCCATGGCGGTGCCCTCTTCCTTCCACATGGCGCGAAATCGTTGCCACGAGCGGCGAAGATCAGCCATCACGTTTCTCCTGATCAAGATTGTGTTTGACAGGGTTTACCCGTGTTGCCCGGCCGCGAGGAACCTCCACGAATTCTCCTTCCCCGTGGTGGATGAGTGCACGGGCGTGATATTCACTCGATCAACCGGTCAGTGCTCGCCACCCTTGTCGTAGCATGGTACGAACCTTCCCGCCTTCTCCTACCAGCATAACACTTCCCACACACGTCACAAAAATCGCGCTCTTCATAAACGCGTGGGACCACGAAAGTGTGGGATGCGTGGATTGGTACATGTCCACCAGCCCCATGCCCAACCCCAAGCCGATAAGCGGTATCCCCCACATGCGGGTCAGTGAAAAATCCACGTATCGACGAAGCGACCGGTCCAAAAGCAGCCATCCCACGATTAACATGGCATCGGCTGCCACCGCGACCCCCTCAATACCCCACCGCGCGGCCAGAACGATCACCGCCGGGATAAAGAACGCCATTTGCAGCACGCGAACACGGGCCAACGCTCGGGGATCACCCACTGCCAGCAACAGGTGAGCGGACGTCAATAACAACGGGTCCAGCATGACGTACACGACCATGAATTGGAGCGTGCGCATCATGGGCCACCACTTGGCCCCCAACCCCCACCAAATGAATTCCGGCGCGAGAATGACCATGAACCCGCCGACGAACACGCCCACCCGGACAAGTAAACTCATCACGCGGAAGTACGCGGCGGATAGTCGTTGTCTGTCTTCCTGGAATCGGGCAAACACGGGGGCCATGACCGTGAGTAGGGAGTTCGCCAGGAGTCGGCGGGGGTAACGGGCGAACTCGTAGGCGCGGTTGTAGTACCCCAAGGGCGTGTTACCCAATGTTGTCCCTACCCAGAAGTCGTCGAAGCGGTCGAGTAAATACCCCACATTCGCGCCCACCCAGTTCGCTTTGCCGAATTCCCAAAACCAACGAGCAATGTCCCGGTGCACGCGGGGGCGAAACGGGGCGGCCCGAAAGGGACCCCACACCAGAAAGCCGCGTACGAGGATGCCGCTGGCCTGTTCGGCCACCAGACTCCACACACCTCCTCCCCACCATGCCACTAAGGGAGCGATAACCGTCATGGTGGTGGCCGCTATAACATTTACCAGGGCAATCTCCCGGAAGCGCAATTGGGCCTGAAGCGCGGTTTCCTGGATCTGGTTGAACGCGGCCAGTGTCATCACAAGCGCGATGAGCACCATTACCGGCAACAAGTGTGGACGGTCTGGATAGAAGTGGGCGATGAAGGGGGAGATGGCCAGGAAGAGGGTTGTGGTGATGAGCACAATGCCCATTTTCAAGGCGGCGTAGGTTTCAAACACAGGGCCATCCGTGGCCTGTTTGTGGATGAGCGCGCGGTCGAAACCAAGACTGCGCAGCCGAGCCGAAAGCATGACGAAGAATGTGGCCAGGGCGACCACGCCAAAATAGTCCGGTAAGAGCAGGCGGGCCAAGAGCACCGCGCGCACAAACCCCAGGCTGACCGTAATAGCCGAAGCGCCTACCGAGTACAGGGAGCCGCGCACAGCTTCGCGCGTGACTTCCGCGTGCCGCGCTTCCCGGTCCGATGCTGCGTGCAAAGGTGTCTCTCCTCCTGTTCTACTCAGATGGCGAGGCCGTGGGGGCCGAATGTTCAAAGAAACACGCGATCCCTTCCACAATGCCCGTGGCGATAATCTGCGGTTTTTGTGTGAGCAGTAGGCGATCTCCTCCCAAATACCCGATCTCAATAATCGCTGCCGCGGTGTGGGGATCGATCTTGCGGAACGCGTGGTATTGGGTCATGTCCTCGGTCACGGTGTTCTCATCAAATGAAAGACCGGTGCGCGCCGCGTAGCGGCTCGCCAAACAGCGAACCAACCGGTCATCCCTCTCCGGAAAGGGCGATTGTTCCCAACGGGCTACTTTGAACCCGGAAACGTTGACACAAGAATCCGCGTGGATGGAGAGGAGGACATCCGCGCGGAGCCCGTGCAGTCGCTCATCGTACTCATCGAGGAGGAGAGTGCGTGTCCCGCTTCCCTTGAGCAGTTGGAGCACCCATCGGGCAACTTCCCGGTTCACGTCTACTTCGGCCAGGCCGT
Organism: uncultured Anaerolineae bacterium; assembly: GCA_964413905.1. Taxonomy (GTDB): domain Bacteria; phylum Chloroflexota; class Anaerolineae; order JAADDB01; family JAADDB01; genus CAYPUG01. The sequence continues at coordinate 8,237 of CAYPUG010000084.1, forward strand.
CTTTGCACAGGGCGCCGGTGTCGTAGCCGTGATGGCCGCTGATGATGGCGACGGTGTGCCGGTGTAAGGTACGGGCTGCGGTCTCGTCCACGCGAACGGGGAGGACAGGCTTGATTTTGCCGCTGCGTAACTCGTTATAGTAGTTCCACCCATAAAGAACGAGGGTTCCCAGTATGAACACGAAGAACCAAGTTGGAAAGGCCGATCGTCGGGATTTCCTCCGGGCCACGACTCTTACACCGGTATCCGGATCGCCGCGCGGACAAAGGCTTGGAAAAGGTGGCGTTGTGCGTCGCGAGAGCGACCTTCGAACTCGTGCAAACGCTCTGGATGCCATTGGACCCCGATGAACCACGGATGATCGGGGAGTTCAATGCCCTCGATAATGACGGGCTCCTTCTCCGTCCACGCGGCTGATTGCAATCGGCGCGCCAATTCCGCGTCACCGACCGCTTGGTGATGGTGGGAATTGACTTTCAAGTATTCGATACGCCCCAACGCTTCCCATAGGCGGGTGTGTGGACGTACGTGTACCCAATGGGTTGTGACGTGCTCTTGTCCTTTACTGGAATGCCCGTCTATGTGCTGAATCAGTGTGCCGCCGAGGGCTACGTTCAGCACTTGAAAGCCGCGGCAGATCCCTAAAACGGGCAGATTGCGCTCCAACGCCGCTTGAATGAGATAGAATTCTAACTCGTCCCGCTTTGTATCCACGGAGTCGGGATCGGTACCGTCACAAGGAGCATGATAGTAGCGAGGATGGACGTCCCCTCCACCGCCCAGGAGGATGCCGTGTAAGGAGTCGAGGACGGGCTCCGCTTTTGCCGGTGTCAGGTCCAGATCGTTCAGGAAAACCACCTCCGCGCCGTTTTCCACCAGACGTTCGACGTAATAGCGATTTTTGGGATGATGGTGAGGTCGACCTCGTTTGACGGTCAAGCCGATGCGTGGTTTTATCATCGGTGCGACTGCTACCTCCTCGACTAGAACAGGGTAGGTTGTTGCGGTTTCTCGTCGTCCGGATAGGGAATGCCTAAGTGCATGTAAGCCCGTCGGGTAGCCACCCGCCCGCGCGGTGTGCGTTCTAGGAAGCCCAGTTGCAACAGGTAAGGCTCCACCACGTCCATGATGGTGTCCGGTTCTTCGCTGACGGACGCGGCAATAGTGTCCAGGCCCACGGGGCCCCCGCCGAACTTTTCGATAATGGCCCGCAGGACGCGACGGTCGATGTCGTCCAGACCCAAGGAGTCCACATCCAAGAGGGTCAACGCCTCATCGGCCACCTGTTCGGTGATTACCCCATCGGCCCGTACTTGAGCATAATCCCGCACGCGGCGCAACAAGCGCAGGGCCACGCGAGGAGTGCCGCGTGCCCGTCGCGCGATGACAGTAGCGCCTTCGTCGGAGATTTCAACACCTAAGAGGTGGGCCGCGCGTTTCACAATCGCGATCATTGCGGGTAGATCGTAAAAATCCAAGCGATACACCGCGCCAAAGCGCGCGCGCAGGGGCGCGGTGACCAGGGCCAGGCGGGTG
>CAYPUG010000084.1:9782-11739 GCA_964413905.1 uncultured Anaerolineae bacterium
GCGAAGTCCTCCATCGCGGGATACAGCACCTCTTCCACCGCACGGCCCAGGCGGTGAATTTCATCGATGAAGAGAATGTCGCCCTTGCGCAGGTTGGTGAGAATAGCCGCCAGGTCGCCGGCTCGTTCGATGGCCGGCCCGGCCGTCACTTTAAGATTAACGCCCATCTCGCGCGCGATCACATGCGCCAGGGTCGTCTTGCCCAGGCCCGGAGGTCCGTAGAATAGGATATGGTCTAGGGCATCACCGCGAACTTTCGCGGCCTCGATGAGAATGCGCAAATTCTCCTTGAGACGATCCTGGCCGATAACATCATCCAACGTGCGCGGACGCAAGGCCGCGTCCACAGGCACATCTGTAGGTCGTTCTTGTGGTGATATAATGCGATCTGGACTCACGGATTTGGTGCATTAAAAGGGGACATCGTCGTTCAAAAAGTCGTCCCCCGATTCGATGGCTGAGGTGGCCTCGCCTCGATCACTCCGTCCTCCTAAAAAGCGGACGTTGTGAGCCCTCAACTCCAAGGTGGCCCGTGGGTTGCCTTGGTTATCCAGCCATGCGGACGCGTCGATTTCGCCTTCGACCAGCACTAATCGGCCCTTGCTCAGGTATTGATTACAGAGCTCCGCGAGTTTTCGCCACGCGGTGACGCGGAACCACGTGGTCTTTTCCCGCTGCTCTCCGTTACTGTCCGTCCAACGCCGGTTTACCGCGACGCTAAATGAGGTTACAGGAACGCCCGAGGGGGTAAATCGCATCTCCGGATCCGAACCTAAATTACCAACAATCACAATACGTTGAAACACTGCTCTCTCCTCCCTCTTTAATGAATGGCCGGTGTTTTGAACATCAGAAGGTCTCGTGCTGCTTTGTAGGGGCATTGTACTGCAAGGGGAACATTTGTGTCAATGTCACGTACCCTTGGTAGTATTCCGGCCACCATAGAACGGTGGATGAAACTCTGCGAATGGGCAGGTAAAAACAAGGTCCTCGCCTGTCCATCGGTTTGGTGCGTGGCGACCCGGCACCGCTTTTATCTCAAGGAGACACGTTCAGGGCCGGCATAGGAGCAAGAAGGCGATAGCCTTCGGCCGTCACTTCGGGCAACCAACCATCCATATCATGGGCCTGCACATGCCACCAGACAAGTCCCTCAACCTGATAGGGTCCTTCAATGATGTGCACGCGCGTTCCCCCCGCCAGCGATCCAATGACCTCCTCCTGCATGTCGTTCTGGTATCCCGGCGTATAGCGAAGGTGGGCGCACGGGGCTCGGGTTAAGCAAGTGATTACGGCCGGTGTGTTCACCGTAAGGCGTGATGTCACGGTGGAAAAGAACGCTCTCACCAGAGTAAGGCGATCCGTGCTTTCCTTTAGCCACCCCATTTGGCCGTGAGAATCTGCCGTAGCCCACCAGCCCTGCCACTTGCCTGGGGGAATGACGTGAAGGATGGAGCCTTTGGGCAAAACGGCGATGATGTTCTTGGTCCCGGGCTCCAGATTCGGTTCTCGCCGCCAGTTGACCCCGCGCGGCCCAATGACCTCTACCCGCCATTGCTCCATTTGTAACGGTTTCGGTGTGGGCGTGTGGAGCACCTGCAGTGGGATGGGGGTCACGCGGGTCGATTGGATAAGGGCAGTCACCGCGCTCAGGGGGCGGACGGTGGTCAATCGGTGTTGCGCCCCTTGAAGGGCCATGGTTCGTTGGCCTAAAGTAATTCCGACCAGTCGGCCTTGTTGATCAAATACAGGGCCGCCGCTACTCCCCCAACTGGCGAAGGCTTCGGTAAGCATCCAGCATGTGTCCGCAGAAGCACAATCCCCTTCACTGATGACGGTATCACTGTCGTATGCCAAGATGTCTTCGGTGATTTGGGGAAAGCCCAGGATGTGCACCATCTCCCCCACGGCGGGCGTTGTGGTGTTCATGGGCGCATAAGGCAATGGTTGTTGGAGG
>CAYPUG010000085.1:0-11606 GCA_964413905.1 uncultured Anaerolineae bacterium
CCAGCAGTTGAGCCCGAATGGTCATCTGGATATAGGAGCCCGGCTTGCCCCACTCCACCGGTGCGGGAATGCCGTACTCCTTTAAAATGCGGTCGATCTCCTCATCGCTGGCTTCCCACAGTTCCTTCTTCATCCGCCCGACCGCATTGTCCTCAAAGAACACGCCCGGCGTGCTCGTTGCCAGCCACCCCTTGGGGGCCTTTCCATTGTCGCTCATTGTTTATCTCCTCCATATGCAAGTTCTTGGTATGAGATGGAAAATTTGCGTGATTTTCGCCGCCTTCGGCGGCGAAAATCACGCCGGTATATCACGCGTTCGGATGGATGATGATTTTGCCATCCTCGCGCTTGCGCAGGCGCTCGAACGCGTCCAGCGCGTTGTCCAGGGTGAAGCGGCCCGTGATGATGGGGCTCAAGTCCAGGCGGCCCGACGCGACCATGCGGATGACGTTGGGGAAGTTCTGATGCCCGGAGTGCCCCTGCGCGCCGAAGACCTGGCTGCGGCGCACCTGGAGGGTCTCCAAGTACATGGGCACCCGTTTAGGCGCACGGCCGATCTGCACAATCTTGCCGTTGATGGCGAGAGACTTCTCCATCTCAGGCACGGTGATGTGAGGTACGCCCGCGGCTTCCACGTGGAAGTCAAAGCCCTCCCCCTTGCTCAGGTCCATGAGCACTTCGTGGGGGGAAACCTCCCGCGGGTCGAACACGAAGTCCGCCCCCACCTTCTTCGCCAGTTCCCGTCGCTTCTCCGAGACTTCAAACGCGACGATCATGCCCGCGCCCGCGGCTTCGGCCAACCCCACCGCGGCCAGCCCGATGGGACCGGTACCGTACACGGCCACGTACGCGCCCGGCTTAAAGCCCCCCGCGCGGGTGAACATTGCGTTATAGGACACAGATGTGGGCTCCGTGAGCGCGGCCACATCAAACCCTTTCTCTTCCCCAAAGCGCTGAAGGATACCGTCCACCTTCCAGCAGAACTTGGCACCAATGGCGATGTACTGGGCCATCGCGCCGTCAATGGTGAAGCCGATTTCCTCCAAGTTCGTGCAGTGGTTGGGGAACCCATTGCGGCAGGGGATACAGTGACCGCACCAGATCATCTCCTCGCAGGTGACCGCGTCACCGGGCTTCAGATCCTGAACTTCCTCACCTACCTCCACAATGCGTCCGGAAAACTCGTGGCCAATAACCGCGGGGAATTTGGTCAAACCGGGGTAGAGGATGTAGCCATCCTCATCGGTCTCGTAAAAGTGCATGTCCGAACCGCAAATACCCACAGCCTTCACTTCTATCAGCACATCCTCAGGTCCAATTTTCGGGTCAGGCCATTCCTTGATTTCCAACTTGGGGTACCGCCAGATACTGCTCCCGGTAATGGCCTTCCCGGTGGTCTTCTCCCACTCCGATACCTCATAGTCAGGACGGGGATCCCATTGGGCAGTGAGCACAAGGGCTTTCATGGTCCAGCCTCCTTTCTGTCTCTCGAGATAAGGTATATTAACGAAAGCGAACGTCTACGACTACGACTTCTAGCCGAAGCCGCGTTTACACACGTGCCGGTCGGTCAAAAGGAGCCAAATGTCGATCAAAATGGGATTCCAACGCTGCGCTGTAGGCATCTTCGTAATCCCACAACGTCTTCAAAATGTGGGGACGGAAACGCAAACGGCCTTGCTCGTCCACGGCCGTCAACACCGACCCAAACGTCACATGGAGAACCTGGCGCCCGTCGAACTGGTGAATCACCAGGGGAAGGTCCTCGTCCGAGAGGTCGGCCGAGGTCGGCACGTTGTTCACGTGTGCAGAAACGTGATATGTAGCCCTATCGACCTCATACCGTTCCCGGGCAAAATCCAAAATCTCCCGGAAGAGCGAAGGATTGTAGCGGGCGATGACTTCCAAAGCCACCAAGTAGGAAGTTCCGGCGGTCTTCAGGTGAACCAGGTCCCCGGCCAGTTCGGCAGCGATGGGGTAAATGCTGAACTTATCGGAGCCCGAGTGCAAACTGAGTTTATAAGGGCCAAACGCTTCGGCAACGGCCACATGCTGGGCAAAGGTGCGCCGAAAGGCGTCCAGATCGCCGATGTAATCCACCCCCTTTTCAAAACGGCCGATAAAACGAGGGGCGAGACTGACCCACTGCACACCTAAACGACGTAGTTCACTCGCAATGAAAAGGTGCTCCGAAACCCGAGTAGGCGTCTCTGTCTCGTCCACGGACATCTCCAACTCAAAGGCCCGATCGCCCAGGTGTTCCCGTAGGTAATGGTACATCTGAACCGTATGAGCGATGGCCCGGCCGTACTTTGCGGCCGCGCGGTACACATCCTCTTCACTTAATGTGATGGAGAACGTCCCCAGGTCGAACGTGCGCCCCACGTACAGGGCGCGTAATTTTTCCTCAGACGCATCCAACGCGCTCCACGGCAAGGCCGCGACTTTATCGCGCAGGGTAGCTTCATCATCCCTGTCCGCGGCATGGTCCACATAATCACTGGGATCCACCGTGTAGAACGTGAACCCCGCGCGCACGCAACGGTCCACGTGCTCAAAGGTTTTCAAATGATCCGCGTCCGCGCCAAACCCGTTTCGCCACCCCTCCTGGAAGACGCCCCACATCGCGTCGTCCAGCACCTGTTCGGGAATGCGGCCGGTGCGTTCCATCTCCCGAATCGATTGTTGGGCGAAGATGGGCTGCATGGTGTGCTTACGCACGGCCCGCACATGACCGGGCGTCGCCATGCCCAACCGGTCCCCTAAGCCTACAGATTTGTGCAGGCCCAAGGTTCGTGGCCGAAGAAAGGGAAGCGCCTCACGTAACGCCCGGGCGTTGGAGTGGGTGAGAGGACATCGTTGCAACACGTAGGGAGACCGGTCCACCATGACTGTTTGAGATTCCCCTTCAAACGCGCGCCGGCCTCCCGGAGAGAGAATGCCTAACCACTTCCCGTCACCGCGGCGTCCCAAGAAGTATAAAGTGTTATCCCACGGCGTGAGAGAACGTAAGTACACGCGCAAACCGCTCAATTCTTCTAATTTGCCGGCCCAAAATTCGGCCACATCTGCAGGGACGGGTGTTTTATCCGACGTCTTCAGCAGTGTCTCCAATTGATACATGGCTTTGATGTCCTTTCGGGGACGTTGTCGATTCGCGCACAATGAGATCGCAAGGAAAACTCTGGTCGCTGACTTCTCCACCGGCTAACAACGTCAACAACATGCGCATCGCCTCCTGACCCATACGGAAACGGGGTTGGTTGACCGTTGTCAAAGGAGGCGAGACATACCAACTCGCTTCGATGTTGTCAAACCCAACAATGCTCAAATCATCGGGGACTCGTATTCCCTGCTTGCGTGCTTCCACCATCAGGCCAATGGCCGTGCGGTCGTTGTAACAAAACACCGCGGTTGCGCCCGCGTCCAACAGCGGTCGGAGTGCAGCCCGGCCGTTCTCCACGTCGGAAAACGTACGCGGGTGAATCACCAGGTTGGACCGATAGGGAATACCGGCCCGACTCAAAGCCCGTCGATAGCCTTCCAATCGCCGTCGATTGGAATGGGCTCTAAAATGACATCCCACGTACCCGATACGCTCGTGTCCAAGATCCACCAGGTGTTGGACCGCGAGCATGGCCCCTTGTGGATCATCGGCAGAAACCGAATAAATATACTCTCCATCTGCCTGGTTGTTGATGAGCACAATGGGTACTCCCAAATCTTGCAAACGTTCCGCGTACAAACTCCCCACGCGGGACGCGAGAACAATGAGACCATCCACTCGCCGACGGTGAAACGTTTCTACCACGGCAATTTCCCGACCGGGGTCTGCATGGGAGGCGCTGAGGAACACACTGTACCCCTCAGATAACGCGAGGTCCTCGATGCCCTCGACAATGCGGTCGATGAAAGGATCTGAGATAGAGGTCACAACGAGACCAATGGTGTACGTCCGTTGAGTTACCAAACTCTGGGCGACGATGTTCGGGGTATATCCCATCTCTTCGGCCAGTTTGCGGATGTATGCGGCGGTCTTCTCGTTCACCAAAGGGCTATTCCGCAACGCCCGGGAGACCGTGGAATGGGACACACCGGCCGCCTTGGCGATGTCTTTAATAGATACACGACCACCCTTCGACCCAACCGACTCCGCAACCATCAGAGGCCCTCCCTTCCTGCTCTTACACTGCACACGTGTGCAAATAAAGTGTAACACAGAACCCCTCCGGTGTCAAACAAAAATCCTGTGTGAGCACGCGACACCCGTCCAGCAGAGAGCGAGGATCATTCGGGAGCGGCGGAATGAATAAAGGCAGGTTTTCGTCCATATCTTCATGGCCAGATTATTGAAAAGCCCTCAGCCCGCCTCCGACCTTATTGACATATCCGCCGCTTCGGTTTACAATGAGGCTAGGGAGGCGGCAACACGCCGATGAGGTCTTATCCTCTCTACGTCCACATTCTAGGAAGGAGGCCGCCGATGAACGTCACCATTAAGACCCGCGAAATTGCCTTGAACGATCGGCTGCGTTCGTATGTGGAGAAGAAAGTTCAGCGATTGAATCGGTATTTGCCCAACATTGTAGAAGCCAGAGTAGAACTCTCCATGGAGCCCACCCGAAGTGCCAAGCAGCGACACGGGGCCCAGATTACACTGTTTGCCAGCAACGGCCGTATTTTGCGGGCAGAGGAACGGGACGCGGACATCTACGCCGCGTTTGACGCGGTGATGGATACTATCGAGCGCCAGATTGAACGGTACAAGGGGAAGCACTGGCTCCAGGTGCGCCCGCGACGTCGCGGGATGAGCCGGGCCGAAGCCGAAGCCGCAGCCCTGGCGCAATTGGAGGAGGAAACCGAAGCCGAGGAGGAATTCCCGCCCCAGATCAAGCGCGTGAAGCGCTTTGAGATGGTCCCCATGGACGAATGGGAGGCCATCGAGCAGATGGAATTGTTGGGACACGATTTCTTCGTCTTCTACAATGTGAACACGGACAGCGTGAATGTCCTCTACCGGCGCCGCGATGGCGGCTACGGGCTGATCATCCCCGAACTGGCATGACCATTCTTACAAAGAGAAGGAGGAGTTCGTGTGATTTTCACCGCTTCCGGCAACAAAGATCGCACGAACTCCTCTTCTCTTCCTAAGCCCTCCTACATCTCTTTTAGGAAATTCCGCAGGGTTTGAACCACATAAGCCTGCTGCTCGTCGGTGATCTCCGGATACAAGGGCAGGCTAAGTACTTCACGCGCGGCCTGTTCGGCCACAGGGAAAGATCCCTCGCCCCATCCCAGGTGGGCAAACACGGGCTGGAAGTGCAAAGGGGTAGGATAGTGGATCGCCACACCCACACCATGCTCGCGTAGATAGGCAACGGCCTCATCCCGACGCGGGACGCGCAGGGTGTAGCAGTGGTACACATGGTATATATCCGGCGCCTCATAAGGAAGAACGACACCCGTGTCCGCGAGGAAGGCATTGTACCGCCGGGCGGCTTCCCGCCGGGCTCGATTCCACGCGTCCAGATAGGGCAGTTTGGCGCGCAGTACCGCGGCTTGCAGCGCGTCCAGGCGCTCGCCGTACCCGAGAAGCGCGTAGTGGTATTTCCGATCCTGCCCGTGATTGCGAAGCAGCCGCACTTTTTTAGCAATCTCGTCGTCATTGGTGACCACCGCGCGCCCATCGCCGAACCCGCCCAGGTTCTTAGTGGGATAGAAGGAAAAGCAAGCCACATCCCCCAAAGTGCCCGTGCGCGCCCCCTTGTACTCCGCGCCGTGGGCCTGGGCCGCGTCTTCAATGAGCCAGAGGCCGTGGGCTTGGGCGATCTCGCGCAGGGGATCCATGTCCGCGGGCTGGCCGTACAGGTGCACCGCAACAATGGCCTTAGTACGTGGGGAAATCGCGCGAGCCACCGCGTCCGGGTTCAGGTTGTAGGTGCGCGGGTCAATATCCGCGAATACGGGAGTCGCGCCGGTGTGGGCAATCGTGGACGCGGTAGCGAAAAACGTGAAGGGCGTGGTGATGACTTCATCCCCCGGCCCGATGTCCAACGCCTTCAAGGCCAGGAAGAGCGCGGCCGTGCCGGAGGCCACGCCAATCGCGTGGTGGGCGTGGCAGTAATCAGCGAACGCACGCTCGAATTCCTCCACCTCCGGCCCCAGGATGAACGCGGCCTGCTCTACCACGCGGCGCATGGCCGCGTCGATCTCTTCCCGGTGACGTGCGTACTGGGTGCGCAGGTCCAACAGCGGTACGTGCATAGGTCCGTTCCTCCCTTTTCGTTCCCGAGATGTCTGTCCTCCCCCTTAAGAACAGGGCTTAGTGTAACACCCGCAAAGGGAGAAAAGCAAAGCGCGGTCCTCGGTGCTCCTGCAAAACGTTTGACATGCCTCTCCCATCCCCCGTATAATGCCCAGAGTGTAAAAATGCCGGATGCTCCATGGGGAATGCAAGAAAGGCAATAGGTTCTCCAGGACATTCATGACAGGGTAAACGCCTATGTCCCAGGCTGCTGTGGTGGAATCTGAGGTGTCGCTGTATGAAACAGGCCTGCGGGAGCGCATCGCGCAGGTGAGGGAACGCATGGCCCGCGCGGCCCGACGCGCTGGCCGTTCACCCGACGAGATCACATTGGTGGCCGTGTGCAAGGGCCATCCCGCGGAGGCGGTAGTGGCCGCGTATCACCTGGGCGTACGGGATTTCGGCGAGAACCGGGTGGAGGAAGCGGAACCCAAAATGGCGCGGGTCCGGGAGATGTTGGCCGCGGAGGGAACAGGAATGGACATCCGCTGGCACATGATCGGACACATCCAGAGTCGGAAGGCCGCCCGGGTCGTAGGCCCCTACGTGCTCATCCACTCCGTGGACCGGCTGAAGATCGCCCGGCGCCTGGAACGGTTCGCGGCCGCGCAGGAGCGAGTCTTACCTGTGTTGCTGGAAATCAACATCTCCGGCGAGGAGACCAAATACGGATTCCGTCAGGATGAGGTGGAGGCGGCCGTAAAGGAGTTGAAAGACTTGCCCCATTTGCAGGTAGAGGGGCTGATGACCATGGCGCCGCTGGTGTCCGATCCGGAGGAGGTACGCTGGGTGTTCGCGGCCCTGCGCGAATTGCGAGACCGCCTGGCAGCCCGCTTTCCTGAGATGTCCTGGCGCCACCTGTCCATGGGCATGACCAACGACTTCGAAGTGGCCATTGAAGAAGGGGCCACCATCGTTCGCATTGGCACCGCCATCTTTGGGCCGCGGGAACAACCGCTCTAGGGCGGATGCTTACCAAACACACATTACATCAGCTGGAGGAGGGAAACCTTGTTAAACGGACGCACATTGGCATTTGTGGGGTCTGGCACCATGGCCGAGGCCATGATCCGTGGCTTATTGGAACAGCACCTGCTTGACCCGGAGCAGATTGTAGCCAGCGGCCCTCGGGCTGTACGTGGCCAAGAACTGGAGAAACGGTATCATGTGCGCACCACGACGGATAACCGGGAAGCGGTGCGAGATGCTCACATCGTCATTTTGTCGGTAAAACCCCAAGTGTTACCCAAAGTGCTTCCCGAGTTACGAGGACACTTGCAACCCGGCGTGCTCATCATTTCCATTGTTGCCGGCGCCCGGATCCGCAGCATTATGCACGGCCTGGGCCAGGGCCGCATTGTCAGGGCCATGCCGAACACGCCCGCTCAGTTGGGCAAGGGCATGACCGTGTGGACCGCCACGGAGTTGGTGGACCCGGAGCGACGAACTCAGGCTCAGGCCATCCTGGGCGCGCTGGGCGAGGAACTCTTTGTGGACGACGAAGTGTACCTGGATATGGCAACCGCGCTATCCGGAACCGGGCCCGCGTACGTATTCTTATTCATGGAAGCGTTGATTGACGCGGGGGTTCACCTGGGGTTCTCTCGCCATGTGGCGGAGAAGTTGGTCCTGCAGACCATTGAGGGCGCTCTGGCCATGGCCAAGGCCAGCAAAAAGCATCCCGTGGTCCTGCGCAACATGGTCACATCCCCCGGCGGCACATCGGCTGAGGCACTCTACCAACTGGAAAAGGGCGGCTTTCGCACGGTCATTTCCAAAGCCGTGTGGGCCGCGTTCAAAAAGTCTCAATATTTGGGAGATCTAAGCGAAAAGGAATTAGACTGAACATACGGAAGGATATGATGGCACCGATAGGCACAATTCTCATCAATTTTGTCGACTTGTTCTTCACTATTTTGACGTGGGCGATTATCATCCGGGTGTTGTTGACGTGGATACCCGGGATCAACCCCCACCATCCTTTAGTGCGCGCGCTCGCGTCCATCACAGACCGCGCGGCGTATCATTCCACCCATTGGAATGATCGACATTTCGCCCATCGTGGTGATCATTGTTCTGCAACTGGTCCAGGGGTTTTTGGTGCGCTTTTTGGTGTACGCGTTTTATATGTGAGGAAAACCCGTGGGGTGTTCGCCGCCGGAGACAGCGAACATCTCACGAATTTCCCTTCTTCTTTCTACGCCAAGGTATATCATAACATGAGCAATTGGTTAAAGGTAGACAAAAACGGCGTGCATCTACGGGTACGAGTGATTCCTCGAGCACGGAAGAACAAGGTGGACGGGCTACACGGAAATGCGGTGAAAATCCGCCTCACCGCTCCCCCGGTGGAAGGGGCGGCCAACGACGCGCTGGTGAAATTTCTGGCCACGTTGTTGCGTGTTCCCCGTCGCAATGTGCAGATTGTGCAGGGGGAACGCAGTCGGGATAAAGTGGTATACCTTGACGGGGTCACGCCCTCACAGGTCCGCCAAGCCTTGGGCGTGAAAGAGCCCGGCGACATCTCTCCTCTCGATGCAAGCTCTTGATCCACCGCCGTCACGCGTTTAGCTTAACTCATAGAGAGCAGAATGCCGCGGGATGTCCACTGTATTCAATCACGAACATCCCGCGGCATTTCCGTCCGAGGCCCGTTGCGCGAATTCACGCGACTTCACGCTCCATGACCGGCCGGAACTTGTATCCATAGAGGATGAGCCCCTCATCCCCTTCCTCGGTCAGACGCCGCGTCACCATTTCCACGGGCATGCCGATTTCCACGTGTTCCGGGTCCACGTCGGTCAGTTGCGCGGTGACAATGGGCCCCTCTTCCAGTTTCACCAAGGCAATGGTGTAGGGCTTGAACCGGGTGAAGTTCTCAGGGGCTTCGTACACGGTAGAAAAGGAATACACCTCCCCCTTGCCGCTAAAGGTGTACGGCGTAGCCGCGGGTTGCCCGCACTCAGGGCAGACATCCCGCGGGGGGAAGATATGAGCCCCGCACACGGGGCAGATTTCTCCTTGTAATGTGAGCCGTTGTTTGCGTAATCTCCAATGTCCAGCGACACGCATAGGTTTGTAACCTCCTGCAATATGGTCTAGGTTATAGGCTGGTTGCTGATTGACTGACAAAATTCCGTGTACGCACGGTGGCTTAAAAAGAGAAGGGAAAATTACACAAATTTCTACCCTTTCCTTATGCCAAGGTACATAAAACGAGATATGTCAGTCAATCAGCACAGCGTACATAGAGTTTTCTCAGACGCCGGGGCCCTGTTGGGCCCGAAGTCCGCGGCTTATTGTAGGCCCGACAGACTGTCAAAACCTATCAGGGTGGTCCGATGACCTACAAAATCCCGCGTATGCACGTTGGGTTAAACAGGATTTCCCTTCCCTCCACACCAACTTGTCCATCAGGTTCAGTCACTCAGAAATTGGCGAGATACAGGCTGATGGCGTATACTGTAATAGAAAGTGCATGATTTTGGATAGGCTTTTCTGGGAGGTGATTAATGTCCTCTACTACTATTGCAACTATAGAAAAAATGCTAGAAACTCTACCCGATGATGTTCAGGAACGCGTTGTGGAGCACCTGCGAGAGTACATTCTGGATTTGCAGGATGAACTGCGTTGGGCTGCTCTTTTTGAGAGCACCCAAGAGCAACTGGTCGCTCTAGCTCAACGCGTCCACCAGGATATTGAATCTGGCCTGACAGAGCCGATGGATTTCGAGCGATTATGAATTCCAAAACCCTCCCATCTTTCTGGAAATCCTATGCGAATTTAGATGAAAGCGTGAAACGCAGGGCCAGGAAGGCTTTCAAACTGTGGATACATAATCCCTTCCACCCCTCACTACGCTTCAAGTGTATTAACCGTGAAGAAAATATCTGGTCCTTACGCATCACCCAAGGATACAGAGCCCTTGGCATCTTGGACGGTAATACAGTTGTATGGTTCTGGATTGGTAGCCATGACGATTATGAACGAATGCTATCAAAATAAATATCTCATTCCTCTATACGTAAGATGTGCGTGATGGCAGTGGCACCGGTGCCCCCCAGGTTCTGGGCCATGCCGATGCGAGCGTGTTGCACCTGGCAGTCGCCCGCTTCCCCTCTCAGTTGTTGCACAAGTTCTACGATCTGATATACGCCGGTCGCGCCCAATGGATTGCCCCGGGCTTTGAGCCCCCCCATGGTGCTCACAGGGATAAGCCCATCCCGGGCAATCCCCCCTTCCCGCGCGAAGTGAACAGCCTGCCCCCGCGCGACGAAACCGCACGCTTCCAACGAAAGCGCGGCCATAATGCTGGTGCTGTCGTGCAACTCAAACAGGTCCACATCCCGAGGTGTGATGCCCGCTTGGGTGTACGCGGCATGGCTGGCCAGGTACGCGGCCTGGAGGAAGAGCGGATCCTTGCGGTCGTGCACGGCCACCGCGTCCGTGGCCACGGCCGAGGCCAGCACCCGCACAGGCGCCTTGTCCGTCTTCGCGAGGGCGCGCACCCGGTCCGCGGGGCAAAGGACGACCGCGGCCGCGCCATCGCTGATGGGGCTCACGTCGAACATGTTGAGCGGGTCCGCGACGAGCCCCGCGCGCGCGTAGGCTTTCTCGCTGATGGCCCGGCGGAACATGGCGTTGGGGTTGCCCACCGCGTTGGCGTGGGCGGTAAGGGGAAAGGCCGCGAAGTCCTCTCGAGCCACGTGGAATTCGTGCATGTAACGGCGCATGAGCATGGCTTGGATGCTGTTGGGCGTCGCGCCGTGAATCCCCTCGAACTCCTGGTCCAGCACAGACGCGTGGGCCCGGTGAACCTCTTCGGCCGAGCGTTCACTCATCTGCTCCACGCCAATGACGACCACCACATCCGCGAGGCCGCCCGCGACGGCCATGTAGCCCCAGCGAAACGCGGCAGCCCCGGACGCGTCGGCTGCGTCCACACGCACCGCCTCCACCCCGCGTAATCCTACAAAATCCGCGATGAGCGCGCCCAAATGCCCTTGTTCCGCGAGGAAGGACGCCAATGTGTTACCCACCACCAACGCGTCCACTCGGTCCACCCCCGCGTCCTTCAAGGCCCCCATGATGGCATCATGGGCGAGGTGGCGCAAAGATTTATCCCAATATTCACTCACAGGAATGGCATGAATGCCAATAACGTTCACGTCTCGCATGGTTTGCTCCATGGCGTAAGATGAATAACGAGCAAAAAGTAACTATGCAGCGTCTGATTGACTGCCGCATCGCGTTTCATGTGCCTTGGCATAAAAACAGGGCAGAAATTTGCTTCTCTTTTTA
>CAYPUG010000086.1:0-11561 GCA_964413905.1 uncultured Anaerolineae bacterium
GAAGGACCCGGCCTCCAAGGAGCGGCTGAAGAAGATCGAGGAAGAGATCGCAAACCTGCAGGAGAAGCGAGCCGAACTCGCGGCCCGATGGGAGGCTGAACGGGAGGCCATCAAGCAACTGCACGCGATCAAGGAGCAAATCGAGCAGGTGCATATCCAAATCGAGCAGGCCGAGCGCGAGGCCAACCTGGAGGAGGCCGCACGGCTGCGTTACGGCGTGCTTCGCGAACTGGAGCAGAAGTTGCTAGAGGCCGAACAGCGCCTGAAAGAACTCCAGAAGGAGGGCGCGCTCCTCAAGGAGGAGGTCGACGCGGAGGACATCGCCAAGATCGTCAGCGAGTGGACGGGCATCCCGGTGGCCAAACTGATGGAGGGCGAACGGGAGAAACTCCTCAAGATGGAGGAGCGCCTGCACCAGCGTGTGGTCGGCCAGGACGAGGCCATCCGCGCGGTGGCCAACGCGATCCGTCGAGCCCGCGCGGGCCTGCAAGATCCGAACCGGCCCATCGGTTCCTTCATCTTCATGGGGCCCACCGGTGTGGGCAAGACGGAGTTGGCCCGGGCCCTGGCCGAGTTCCTGTTCGATGACGAGCGCAACATGGTCCGCATTGACATGAGTGAGTACCAGGAGCGGCACACGGTGAGCCGTCTCATCGGTGCGCCCCCGGGCTACGTGGGCTACGAGGAGGGCGGCCAGTTGACCGAAGCAGTGCGCCGTCGGCCCTACAGCGTGGTCCTCTTCGACGAGATCGAGAAGGCGCACCCCGAGGTGTTCAACGTGCTGCTCCAGGTGCTGGACGACGGCCGCCTGACCGACGGCCACGGCCGCACCGTGGACTTCCGCAACACGGTGATCATTATGACGAGCAACGTGGGCAGCCAGTACCTGGCCAACCTGCCCACGGACGTGCCCGAGGACACCTTCCGGGACTTGTTCGAGAAGGCGAAGGAACAGGCCCTGGCCGAGTTGCGACGTCACTTCCGGCCAGAGTTCCTGAACCGAATTGACGAGATCATCGTGTTCCAGCCGCTGACCTTCGAACACCTGATGGACATTGTAGATATCCAGATGCGGCGGCTGCGGGACCTGCTGGCCGAACGCAAGATCACGATTACGTTGACCGACGCGGCCAAGCGGCAACTGGTGGAGGAAGGTTACGACCCGGTGTACGGCGCGCGGCCGCTGAAGCGAGTCATCCAGCGCCGCATCCAGGACCCGCTGGCCATGAAGATTCTGGCCGGCGACGTTCGCGACGGCGACCACGTGGTGGTGGATTTCCGGGAGAGCGAATTTGTCTTCGATGTGGTGGCCGGCGCCGCGGAGGAAGAACGGCAGGCAGTTTACGCATAACGATCGGGAAAAACGAAGCCGCGGGATCTCTACCGACGAGAACAGCAGAGCTCCCGCGGCTTTTTGTGTTGTCCCGGCCACGTCGTTAAATCACACGCTCATACGCCTCGATATCCAGCGTCCAAACCCGAACACCGCAGTAACGGTCCCCCTCCGGACAGATGGGACGCACCCCCGCGGCAAAACGGTGGACGCAAGGTGGCCCCAGGTAGCGACCGATAATAGGGTTCACCTGAGCAACTTGCAAGGCTTCGTCCCGGCTGGCCCGCCAAATTTCCTCTTGTGCGTTATAACACAGGCGCATACGCAGTTTGTGGTGAAGAGCCAGCAAGTCCGCGCTCTCCATAAAACGGATAGACACCGCGTTAGGCAGCAGGTAACTCACATATTCCTCGGCAACCCCCAAAGAACGCAAGCGACGAATACCTTCCCAGACTCGGTCCATCACCTCCGTGTACAATCGGTGGGCGGTTCGATCTTCCCGTATTAAAGCAGGAGTTATGTAATCCGGCTCTTCACTCAAATACGCGCTGAACATGGGGCGACTGCCCGGCGTCATCCGATGTCGCTGATCCTGGCTGTCCGCGGTGTGTGAGAGTTTCTTGCGGAAAGTGTAGGACGCGTGGTGTAGCGCCCGGGTCAGTTTTGCCATGGTCGTCAAGTTCAACGACTCGCCCAAGTACGGATTGCGGGCCGGGTCTAACACCAAGGCAATCGCTTCTTCATCCCCAAGACGGCTTTTGGGCAATCCTAACACATCCCGAACCGCTTGAGCGACTAAAGCTTCGTTCTCGGGCTTATAGGAGACCAGCACACTCGTCCGGTGACCCAGCAGTGCGTCAAACTCGCGACGAAACTCCTGTGACCACCGAGGCCGGTCGTGAAACGCCCGCCAATAACGATATTCGAGGGTCTCTTCCAACGGGATAGGGTCTTCCAAAACGTGTTCGATGTCCGGATCGTGTGACAACACCGCATCGACCATGCGTTGAACCACGCACCGCGTCTCTGTGGGCAAATCATACTGGCAGGAAAGCCGATGATACCGTAAAAGGGTGAGCAAACTGACGGTGTGATACAGGTACGTCATCGTTGCCACAGGCAGCACATAACGGGCCACCTCTTGCGCCTTCCGAGGAATCCATCGGCGCGCGTGGGGGGAGACGCGGTGAGTGCGTGGGCGCCGGGCCGGAAACCGACGGTAATAAAAACTCTCCACGAGGGGCGCCAGGAGTTCCCGGAGACGACGGTAGGCCTCGACCTGAACCTCCACCGTCGAACGGTACGTGGCCAACGCTTCGCCCTTGAGAGGCGGAATAACGATCTGATCCGGGTGAACCCGCACATAACGCTGGCTGACCTGTTCACTGTTGTAAAAGGGATGAGAGTGCAGGAACGTCCACACAAAATGCCGACTTACATTTTCGATGGCAAACTGGATGTGAGCGTGCTGGAACGTAGTGTGATGTCCGGCGCGGTAAATACTTTGAGCAATGCGGTCCCGCACATCAGGGCGTTCGGCCACCTGCTCGGGGAAGATAATCCCGCGTCCGGAATAACACGTCCGGGCTGTTGCCACCGCGTTGTTGTACGGGGTGCGAAATATGTTAACAACGGTGATTTTAGGCGGAGGTGACATGAATTTCATCATCGGCTCCTATGATGGATACCCGGATTGAGCGACGAAACAGAACACATGTGTGCCGGCGTGAAGGGTATAACTCTCTTCATTGAATACGGATACATTGTACCGGCCCCATCGGTCAAGGGCCAAACACCACGTACGTTATCATCCGATGCAAGGAATCGATTTTTGCGCCCCCGGTGAAGTATGTTATAATCTTTCGACTGTAGACAAATTGGATTGTTGTACCGTATCGGCAGTTCGACTGAATCCGGCGAAGTTGTAAATCACGTTGAGCGGTCAGAACTTATGGAGCAGAGAACGTGAAAAAGTGGGGACTCCCCACTTTTTCTTGTGTTAGGACCGTCCGACGGCTCGAAATTCGGTTATACATGACGTTCAAAAGGGTTAGAAAGCTATGGCACGCAGTGAACTCATCATTGCCATCAATCAAGTGTGCGCGGAGCGCGGGTTAGATCCGAATACCGTCATCGAAGCCATTGAATCGGCGCTGGTGTCCGCGTATCGAAAGAAGTTTGGCGCTGCTCAAAATGTCATCGCCAAAATCGATACGAAAACCGGCGCGGTGCGGGTATTCGCGGAACTGGAGGTTGTGGAAAAAGTTCGCGACCGGAAAACACAAATCAGCCTGGAAGACGCCCGCAAGTACAAGCCGGATGCCAAAATCGGCGATAAAATCATCGTCGAGACGACCCCGCGTGACTTTGGACGCATTGCGGCTCAAACGGCCAAGCAGGTTATGATGCAACGCATCCGTGAAGCCGAACGGGAGATCATTTACGAAGAACTGAAGAAGATGGAAGGGGAAGTCGTTCAAGGGAAAATTCAGCGCATTGACCGGAAGAAAAACCAAGTGGTGGTCAATTTAGGACACGGAGAAGGCATCCTGCCCAAACAAGAACAAATTCCCAGAGAACGAATTCGCCAGAACGACCGCATGTACTTCTACGTGGTACGGGTCGAGAAGCAACAGCGCGGGGGACCGTACGCGTATCTTTCCCGGACCCACCCGAACTTTGTGCGGCGTCTTTTGGAGCAAGAAGTGCCGGAAATCCGGAACGGAATTGTGGAAATCAAAGCGATCGCGCGGGAACCGGGCGCGCGGTCCAAAGTCGCCGTAGCCGCGACCCAGCCGGGTGTTGATCCTGTAGGCTCCTGTGTGGGGGTACGCGGGACGCGCATCCAAGCGGTGGTCAACGCGCTGGGTGGGGAGAAAATCGACGTCATCGAATGGGATCCCGATCCTAAAGTGTTCATTGCCAACGCTTTGGCGCCTGCCAAAGTCGTGGATGTGGTGCTCATGGACGACGGCAAAGAGAAACGAGCACTGGTCATCGTTCCCGACGACCAATTGTCCTTAGCGATTGGACGGGAGGGACAAAACGCCCGCCTTGCAGCCAAATTGACAGGATGGCATATCGACATCAAGGGCGTTGAAGAAGCGGCGAAGGAAGGACTAGGGCCGGAAGTGCGGGCAGAAATGCGACAAAAGTTCGAAGAGCAACAAGCCGCCGATTTGCTGGCCCAAGCCGAAGCGTTGCTCAAAAATGAAGAAACCTCCGAGGCCGGGGGAGAGAAGGCTGGGGGTTCGAGTGAACCATTGGGAACATCGCAAGAAACAGCAGAACCTGAAGGTAAGGGATAGCGATGGCCAAGAAACACATTCCCATGCGGAAATGTGTGGTATGTGGTAAATCCTACCCCAAGCGGGAGTTAGTACGCATTGTTCGTACTCCTGAAGGGAAGGTGGAAGTGGATCCGCTGGGGAAGAAGCCAGGCCGTGGGGCCTACCTGTGCCATAATCCTACGTGTTGGGATTTACAGGTGGCTATCCCCAAATTACAACGAGATCTGCGCGCTTCATTAGATGAGGACGCACGGCGGGCGTTGGAAGCATTTGCAGAGGAACACATTAAAGCCGGGAATCCGGCGACGGCGGGGAAACCGTTATGACACCTGCGACCATGAGAGCACGATCGAACCATGGACGGAGGGTGGCGACGATGAACTAACGGCTTGGGCCGTAATCGCGCCACGTAGATACACGGGAAAAACCGAGCCGCCGCCGGGGAAGAGCATTCCCGGTAGCGGCTTTTTTGTGTACTGAAACATTGTGCTGAGGAGGGCGTTGACATATCGCGCCGAATGAAGGAGGGGTAGCATTATGGCCATCATTAAAGGATTCATCGGTTTGCAGACATCTAAACCGCGTCAAGGAGAACCTTCAAGGGGGCAGAAAACCCTGTGGGCGAAGAAAAAACGGCGTGTGCGCCGATCCAAAACGCAAAGAAAAGCTCGGCGGGACTTTGTAGATTACACGAAGGAAGAGACCATAGGACCTAACGGGAAAACCGACCAAGCTCCGGAAGACGAAGCACCGGCCACCAACGAGATCGTCTTGCCGCCTTACATTACCGTCCGCGATTTGGGTAAACTCATCAACCGCAGTCCCATCGACATTATCAAAGCCCTGATGAGCATGGGCGTTATGGCCCACATCAATCAAACGCTGGATTATGATACCGCGGCCCTGGTACTTGAAGAGATGGGGTACAAGGTTCGGGAAGAAAAGCCGGAGATCGTCGAAGAAGAGGCCGAAGAAGAACACGTCAAGACTTTGCGCCAACGGATCCTGGAGGTTGAAGACGAGAGCAAGTTGCAACCACGTCCGCCGGTCGTCACGGTCCTAGGGCACGTGGATCACGGTAAAACAACCCTGCTCGACGCGATTCGTGAAACCAATGTGGCCGCGCAAGAGGCCGGGGGCATTACCCAACACATTGGCGCGTATCAAGTCACGTTAAAGGACGGGCGCAAATTGACCTTTTTGGACACCCCCGGACACGAGGCCTTCACAGCCCTACGGGCACGTGGCGCCCAGGCCACAGACATCGCCATTCTTGTGGTCGCGGCCGATGATGGAGTGATGCCCCAAACCATCGAGGCGATCAACCACATCCGGGCCGCCCAGGTGCCCATGGTGGTCGCCATCAACAAAATTGATAAACCGGGGGCCAACCCAGAAATGGTGAAGAGCCAGTTGGCCGAACACGGCGTTGTCGTAGAAGACTACGGCGGAGACGTTATCGCCGTACCCATCTCTGCCAAGCAGCGCATAGGCATCGAGGACTTGCTGGAAGCGGTCTTGTTGGTAGCCGAAGACATCGGCGTGAAAGCCAACCCCGAGGGCCAATGCGTGGGCACGGTCATCGAAAGCAAAAAGGACCGATTCCGTGGCCCCATGGCCACCTTACTTGTCCAAAACGGCACGTTACACGTAGGCGACATCGTGCTCATCGATGACATCTGGGGCCGGGTGCGCGCTATGTTTGACGATCAGGGCCGCCCTATCAAAGAAGCCCCGCCTTCTACCCCCGTCCAGATCCTGGGATTGCCCGAGGTACCGCCGGCCGGCCACATCTTCCAAGTGGTGGAAAACGAGCAAATTGCCCGGGCATTGGCCGAAGAACGGGCAGAAGCTAAACGCCGCGAACAGGAAGAACGTCGTAAGCGATTAACCCTGGAGCAATTTTTCGCCAAAATGCGCGAGGGAGAGGTTAAGAGCCTGAACATCGTCCTGAAGGCCGACGTACAAGGATCCTTGGAAGCCCTTGTGGCCTCCTTGGAGAAAATCAACGAACAAGTAGGAGAAGATGTCCAGTTAGAGATCCTCCACAAAGGCGTGGGAAACGTCAGTGAGTCCGACGTGATGCTGGCCGCCGCGTCCAAAGGCGTGGTCTTAGGCTTCAACGTGAAGGTCGACGCGGCAGCCGAACGGTTGGCCGAGCAAGAGGGCGTGGACATCCGGCTTTACAACGTCATCTACGAACTTCTGGAAGACGTAGAGAAAGCCCTGAAAGGCCTTCTGAAGCCGGCCGAGCGGGAAGTCTTATTGGGGCGGGCCGAAGTCCGGCAAGTCTTCAAGATCCGTCAAGGCCGGGTGGCCGGGTGCTATGTCACAGAAGGAAAGATCCTGCGCAACGCGAATGTACGCGTCTGGCGTGGGGATAAAATCATCTATGACGGCCGCATTGCCTCCCTACGGCGTTATCAGGAGGATGTGAACGAGGTGCGCGAAGGCTACGAATGTGGTATCCGCATCGACGGATTTGATGACGTACAGGAAGGAGACATTATCGAAGCGTACAAAATCGAAAAGAACGAGTAGAAGGGGGGTGGATACACCATGAAAATGAACACCACCTACCAATACAAAGTCGCGGACCTCATTCAGCGGGTGCTGAGCACCGTGTTACAGCGCGAAAGTCGGGATCCCAGGTTGAGCGGAGTGACCATCACCGACGTGGAAGTCTCTCAAGACTTGATGCACGCGAACATCTACTACACCCACATTGGGGATCTCTCGGAAACCGAGGAGATCCAGCGGGCACTGGAGAAGGCCGCGGGATTCCTCAGAACAGAACTTGCGCGGCGCACCCGCTTACGCCGGGTGCCCGAATTGCGGTTCAAATACGATGACACGTTGTTGCGGGCCAAGCGCATTGACGAATTGCTGGAACAGATTTCCCGGGAACGGGAACAAAAAGAGGAATAACACCTTGATTGTGAGGTCATAAAGACACATGAGCGATACAACGAACGCGTTGGAATTCCATCCACCCGATGCCATCCACCAAACGCTTGACCAGGCCCACCGCATCGCGGTGGTCACCCATGTGGCTCCGGATGGCGATGCTATAGGATCGTGTTTGGGTATGGTGCATTTATTGCGCGATATGGGCAAAGAGGCCATCCCCGTCTGCCAAGACCCGGTGCCTTACGCGGTAAACTGGCTTCCGGGCATTGAGGAATTTCACGATCGAGTGCCCAACGACGTGGATGCGGTCATTAGCATCGATTTGAGTTCGCCCGACCGCATGGGGGCGGCTTATGACCCGGCCGCACACCCGACAGTTCCGTTAATCAACATTGACCACCATGTGACCAACACGGGCTTTGGCACGGTCAACTGGGTAGAACCCCAGGCCGTGGCCGCGTGTGAGATGGTGTATCACTTAGCACAAGCCTTCTCATATCCCATCTCCCCTCAAGTAGCCACGTACGTGTTGACGGGCTTGTTGACCGACACCAGAGGGTTACGCACGGCCAACGTGAACGCGCGAGTCCTCCGCGTGGCAACCCACCTGGTGGATTTGGGCGCCCCCATCGGACAGATCACCGAGTTAACGTTTAACCGAAAACCCCTCTCCGTGATCAAATTGTGGGCGCTGGCCTTACAAAATCTGCACGTTGAACCGGAAGGCATCATTTGGGCCACCATCACCGATGAAATGCGCAAAGCGGCCGGACATGAAGAGAAGAACGACGGCGGACTGGTCTCGTTTATTACCTCCGCGGATACCGTGTACATGGGCGTGGTATTCACCGAAGAGGATGGCCGTGTCAATGTGAGTATGCGCTCCCGCCCCGGGTACGACGTCGCGCGAGTCGCGTTCGCGTTAGGGGGCGGCGGACACCCCCAGGCCGCCGGTGCCACCGTTGACGGCCCCCTGGATGAAGTCCAACGTCGGGTGATAACCTTGTTGAAGGATTCCCTAAAGCAGTCTGGCTGAACCATGTCCAAACGGCATCCACGCGTGCATGGCCTTTTCAACATCGATAAGCCCAGCGGAATGACCTCCCACGATGTGGTAGACGCGGTACGGGCCATTGTGCGCGAGCGAAGGGTGGGGCATGCAGGCACATTGGACCCCCTGGCCACAGGTGTATTGGTTGTGGCCGTAGGGCAGGCCACACGACTCATCGAGTTTATGATGAATCACGATAAGGTGTACCGGGTGGTAATCCGTTTAGGCGTCGAGACAACCACGTATGACGCGGAAGGAGAGGTGGTGACCCAAGTCCCCCTTCCGCGGTTGACAGAAGCGGACATCGAACGTGTGCTCACCGCCTTTCGGGGGCGTATCCGTCAGATCCCCCCTCGCTATGCGGCGATTCGACACCGGGGAAAGCGTTTGTACGAATGGGCACGCGAGGGTGTTGAAGTCACTCCGAAACCTCGCGAGGTGACCATATACACCCTAAAATTAGAAGCATGGACCCCCCCGGATCTGACGCTATATGTAGCGTGCAGCGCGGGAACGTACGTGCGCTCCTTGGCCCACGACATCGGGCAGACATTGGGCGTTGGGGGACATGTGAAAGCGTTGCGACGCCTAGCCTCGGGGCCGTTCCGCGTGGAAGATGCAGTGCCTCTTGACGTGTTGCGCTCGGGTGATTGGCGAGCTTATTTGTTGCCACCCGACGCCGGATTACAGGACATACCCCGCGTGGACTTAACGCCTGAGCACGCGCGGCGGGTGCGACACGGCGGCTTTGTGCCCGATCTGCCCATTTCTCCGGGTGAAAGATGGGCACGCGCGTATGTAAACGGCTCGTTCCTGGCCGTCTTAGAGTGGGATCCCCAACGACGCGTGTGGCGTCCCCGCAAAGTGTTTTCCGATGAACCGATATAAGGAGAGGAGGACATGAGCACCCTGACCGTTCAGCCAACGCGCACGTTGATGGGGAGTGTGTCCGTCCCCGGGGATAAATCCATGTCCCATCGGGCGGTACTGTTCGCGGCCATGGCCGAGGGCCAAAGCCGCATCCGACATTTCCTTTACGGTGGAGATTGTGAAGCATCCTTACACGCGGTGCAAGCGTTGGGAGTCCGGATCGAACGTCCTCGTGAGGACGAGGTGATCGTCCACGGTCGCGGCCCGCACGCGTGGCAAGAGCCGGAAGATGTGATTCACTGCGCGAATTCGGGAACCACCATGCGTTTACTCGTCGGCCTCCTAGGGGCCCAGCCTTTCACCTCGGTGCTCACGGGTTCGGCACAGTTACGGCGCCGGCCCATGGGCCGAGTGACGGTTCCAATCCGCCAAATGGGCGCCCTCGTGATTGGACGGGCGGACGGGAATTACGCGCCGTTGGCCCTGCGTGGAGGGGATCTGCATGGAATTACGTACAGGTTGCCCATCGCGTCGGCCCAGGTAAAATCCGCGCTCATTTTAGCCGGATTATTCGCCCAGGGGGAAACGATGGTCCACGAACCGGGGCCCGCGCGCGATCACACCGAACGCATGTTGCGATCCATGGGGGCCGAGATCGACGTCCGCGAAGGCGTGATACGGGTGCACCCGCTCACCCGTCCCCTTTCCCCTCTGGACATGGTGGTGCCGGGCGATTTCTCTTCTGCGGCGTTTCTGATTGTAGCCGCGCTCTTGGTAGAACATGGGGATGTAAGGATTCAAGGCGTAGGGGTGAACCCTACGCGCACGGGGCTTCTGGACGTTCTTTCGGCAATGGGCGCCCATGTGACGCTGGAAAACGTGCGAGAAAGTGGTGGAGAGCCAGTGGCCGATATTCGAGTACAGTCCTCATCACTTCAGGCCACCGAAGTGGGGGGGCACACCGTCGTACGGATGATCGATGAGTTCCCCGTATTCGCAGTAGCGGCCACTCAAGCAGAAGGCACGACCGTTGTGCGGGATGCGGCTGAACTGCGGGTAAAGGAGACCGACCGCATTGCGACGGTCGTGGAGGAATTGCAGCGACTTGGGGCGCAAATAACACCGCTGCCGGATGGATTTATCGTTCACGGGCCCACTCCGCTCCGTGGCACCCGGGTCTCCTCCCACGGAGATCATCGATTGGCCATGGCGTTGGCCGTTGCGGGACTTATTGCAGAAGGGGAGACGATCATCGAAGAGGCAGATTGCATTCGCGACTCATTTCCTTCCTTTGTCGATATCCTCCAGCACCTTCAACACAAGAGGTAACATCATCCCCACGCAACTTTTCATCCCGCTGCACCGTCAAAGAAAGAGGACACGATACGCGTCCATATTTTCCGCGCGGTATATCAGTCCCAATTTGGGATGGAGATTCACATCGCGATCAGTTATGGTAGATGTGAGAGGAGAATGTCCGATCCGATGTGCCAAGGTCCATATGCGGAGTTTTGTCAGTTCAGCGGGGAGATTATCCCATCTTAGAACATGGAGCGGATGCCCAAATGGCGAGATCATACCATACAAGGTACGCAGAGGGTGGAATGATCAGCGGTCAGACCAACGGCCATATAGCGAATATTGAACTTCTCCGGTTCTTAGAGCGGTATATCGTAGGCTTGGTAGGACGAGATATTATTACGGTGTTAGGTAATGTGCCGAAACGCGAGTGGACCTTAGCCGAGATTACAGAACGAGTACACCGTCCCGCGGCGGTCGTGGCTCATCACCTACGCTCGTTAGAATCCGCGGGCATTGTGATCGCGCATCAGGTGGATGGAGAAACATACTACATGTTGGCCCCTGATCGGCGGATTCGCTCCCTGGTGCGCCACCTGCGTGAACGGTGGGGGATACTCCCCACACTTTTCGTTCTTTAAAAATCCCTCGTTGAATTCCTGCCTTCCACCCCGTGATGCATGTTTGACTTTTCCACCCTTTTTCTGTATACTTCTCGTGCGAAGTGGAGAGGTAACCCCGAGGAGGGATGGCCGAGTGGACGAAGGCGGCGGTCTTGAAAACCGCTGGGCGTAAGCCCCGGGGGTTC
>CAYPUG010000087.1:0-11471 GCA_964413905.1 uncultured Anaerolineae bacterium
CCGACTGACCGCCCTTCTCATGGGCTTCGCCCCTTGGATGGTCTACTACGCGCAAGAGGCACGCATGTACACCATGCTCGTGGCCCTGAGCATGGTATTCGCGTACGTCGTCTTGGACGTCGCGACATCCCGCCGCTCCCCCGGATCTCATACCTTGCGCTTAAGCGGCCTCATCCTCCTCATCCTGTACACCCATTACTTTGGTTTGTTTCTGGTGCTTACCTTCGCGCTCTGGCACGTATTCGTCCTCTTCACCACCGAACGCTCGCCCAAGCCATCAAAAATGACCATCCTCAGTTCATGGTTCACAACCTGGGGGCTCACCGGAATCCTTGTCGGCATCGGATACGCGCCTTGGATACCCCATCTCATACGGCGCCTGCGCGCGGATGCCTCCTACTGGCATGGCACCCTCAAACTCCATGAAGCATTGCGCCATGGGGTGATCCACATGACCTTGGGCGCTCCTGAAACCTACCTTGAACCTCAGGCCCTCACGTGGTGGCCCTTCTTCCTAGCCATAACCGGATGGGCTATTGGATGCCATGTCCTCTCGTTGACGCACATCGGCCCCAAATGGACGCCGGACACCGAACACGCCACATCGACATCCCACGAAGACGCATCGGTCGCGCCGCCGGCCCTGCCCTTCTTGGGGATGTGGCTCCTGCTCCCCGCTCTCCTTATCCTGGCCCTTGCGTATCGCACACCCAAGTTTAATCCCCGTTACCTGATGATCGTTTATCCCGCATGGATTCTCCTTCTCACCACGTCAATAGCCCCACGTCCTGCACACAACACATCCCGGCGTCCCCCCTGCACATCACGCCTGATGATAGCACTACCCCTCCTCGTTCTCCCCCTCTTCATCCGAGCCGACATCCACTGGTTCACAGACCCGGCGTTCACCAAGCCCGACTTCCGGGGCGCATTGCACTACATCGTAGCACACCGACACCCTGAGGAGCCCCTTATTTTGGTTTCCGGCCATATGAGCCCGGTGGTAGATTACTACGCAGCGGGTATTCCCTACCTGCGCCTACCGGACATCGACGTACTGGACGTCAACCAGGTCTTGGATTTCCGTGTGGCCAAGACCATGAACCGATTCCTGGCCGGGAAACCCGGGGTGTGGTTGTTGCTGTGGCAGGATGAAGTGGTGGATCCTATGGGGGTAGTTCCCTTCCTCTTAAGCCGTGTAGGCACCGAAGATACCGGTGTACCCAACGCATTCTGGCACGTGCGCGTACGCCATTATCAACTCCCTCCAACAGTTCACATCCCGGAAGAGCCGCCAATTACACACCCCCTCTACGCGAACTGGGCCGATCGAGTGGAGTTCCTCGGGTGGACAGAGGGCGAGACCGACGACGTTTACCTCTTCTTCCGCGCCCGTTCCCCCTTGCAGGAAGATTACCGCCTTCATTTGGAAATATGGGATACTCAAGGCTACCTCTGGGGTCAAGGAGATACGCGACCGGGGCCCTACCTGTACCCCACCTTCCGTTGGAAACCCCACCAAATCGTCATGGGACACCACCACCTTCCGGCCCATCGTGGAACCCCGGCAAACGATTACACCCTCCGCGTCCGCCTGTACTCCAACCACCGGCCGAGCGGTTTGGACATCCTCGATGAAGCGGGCAATCCCCAAGGTCGGGACGTAGTCCTCCCCCGCGTTCCACTGTCCATCACCCGCCCCTACACCGATACACAACAGCCGCTGCACTGGCCTCCGCTCCCCCCACACCTTCGGGGGAAACCCAAGGACGAGATCAGCAACCATTTACCGCGTCCTTCCCCCTTTGACATCTTAACGGCACGCATTATCCCTCGAGAACCGTACGAACCCGGCCAACGGGTGGATATCCAAATCGCCTGGCTTGCGACCCATGCTCCCGGCCCTGACGACGTGGTGCTCCCCTCGCTCCGATACGTGGGCTCACCGGCCATACAGTTGGGAAAATTTCCCCTTGCCCGTTACACAACGCCCTCATGGCCAGAACAAGGCATCTTCTTCACCCAGTGGAAAATCCGTATCCCCCGGAACGTGCCACCTGTCCCTGTATCCATCTCCTTCACGTACGTAGACAAGCGCACAGGGCGAATACATCCCTTGTCCATGAGTTTCCTATGGCACATCAAGCAAAGCCAACGCACCTTTGAGGTGCCGACTCCCGCTTACCCGGTTGACGCGGTATTTGGAGATGCAATTCGACTGGTGGGTGTGGACATGAACCCGGACACGTGGCAGGGAGGCCTCACCGTACCCATCACTCTCACCTGGCAAGCCCTCACCGAGGTGGATCGCTCCTACACCGCGTTTGTGCATCTCCTGGGCCCGGACGGCCGTATCATCGCCCAAGAGGACCACATCCCCGGACGGGGAGCCCACCCCACCGATGAGTGGTTGGCACGCGAAATCGTCCAAGACCGCTACGAGCTGACCCTACCCCCGGACCTTCCCTCGCGGCTGACACTGGAAATTGGACTTTACGACGCGCTGGCACCGGGCATGCCCCGCCTTCCCGTCACCCAAGGCTCTACTGCGGGGTCCACGGTTGTCCGCCTATCCGTGCGCTGAGAGAGGCCAAACGCTAAAACGTACCTCGGTGATCGGGCTTTCCGTCCTCGGAAGCGCGTCCTCAGAATCGGTGAAAACCCCTTCTTGCGCTTGCCCTTCCCAAGATTTTGCACTAAGATGTAACTGCATCAACTCACACTCTTCCGAGCCGTAGCGAAAGCGAGGCCGACGATGCCCACGCGTGACGCGAACGAAACCATCGCCGACATGTTTGACACGATCGCGGATGTGTTAGAACTCCAGGGGGATATCCCCTACCGCATCCGCGCGTACCGTAACGCGGCCCGTACCATTCGCGATCTGCCACGTCCGATCGCAGAAGTGGCTGCAGAGGGGAAACTGGAGGAATTGCCCGGCATCGGCAAGGATTTGGCTGCGAAAATCGTTGAATACCTGACCACGGGCCGCATGACAAAATATGAAGAAGTCATCTCCCAGGTCCCTCCCGGCCTCATTGAGCTCCTGCACATTCCCGGACTAGGCCCCAAGCGGGTCCGGTTATTGCACGAACAGCTGGGCATCAACGACTTAGAAGACCTCCGGCAGGCCCTGAACTCCGGACGGATTGAGACACTCCCCGGTATGGGGAAAAAGACGGTGGAGAACATCCGGCGTGGCCTCTCCATGTATGAAGCAAGTAAGGAGCGGATGCCCCTAGGCCGGGCCTTACCCATTGCAGAGGAGATTGCCCGACAGATTGACGAACTGCCCGGTACGGCCCGCGTGATCATCGCGGGTTCCGCACGCCGCATGAAGGAAACCGTAGGCGACATCGATATCCTCACGATTGCGGACAACGGTGAAGCGACCATCCAGGCCTTTGTCCATTTCCCGCAAGTAAAAGAAATCCTCGCCGCAGGGGATACAAAGGGCAGCGTTGTTCTTCACAACGGTCTGCAAGTCGACCTCCGCGTAGTGCCCCCCGAAAGTTATGGCGCTGCCCTGCACTACTTCACCGGCTCCAAAGCCCATAACATCAAAATTCGCACCATCGCCCGGGAGCAAGGACTGAAGATCAACGAGTACGGTATTTTTCGAGGAGAGGAACGCATCGCGGGCGAGGAAGAGGATGATGTATTTGACGTTCTGGGCATGCAGTGGATCCCGCCGGAAATGCGGGAGGACCGAGGTGAGATCGAGGCCGCAATGGAAGGGCGATTGCCTACACCGGTCTCTTTACAAGACATCCGGGGGGACCCCCACATGCACAGCAAGTGGAGCGACGGTGCGAACACCATTCGTGAGATGGCATTGACTGCGCGCGCGTTGGGCTATGAGTACATCGCCATCACCGACCACTCGCCTCGGGTCCGGGTGGCGGGAGGGCTCACTCCTGAACGCTTGCGCGAACGTCAGAAGGAAATCGACGCGGTCAACGAGGAATTAGGGGACATTCGGGTGCTCGCCGGCGCGGAAGTGGACATCCTGCCCGATGGTTCCTTGGATTACCCGGATGAAGTGCTCGCGTCCTTGGACTTGGTCATTGTGTCCGTGCACTCCGGGTTTCGCATGAGCCGGGAGGAAATGACGCAACGCATCCTGAAAGCGCTGGAAAATCCCTACGTCCACATCCTAGCCCACCCCACCGGCCGACTGATCGGCCAAAGAGATCCGTACCCTGTGGACATCGAGGCCGTGCTCAAACGCGCGGCGGAACTGGGGGTCGCGGTCGAGATCAACGGTTATTACCTACGCCTGGACTTGAACGATGTCAACGCGCATCTGGCGAAATCCATGGGATGCCTGATCAGCCTGGGAACGGACGCGCATCAGGCCGAACACCTGCGCATGATGCGATACGCGGTGGGGGTCGCGCGCCGGGCCTGGCTGGAACCCAAAGACGTCATCAACACCCGTCCCCTCACGGCATTCCTGGACTGGTTACACCACCGACGTTAAGGAGTAGAAATTCATGGGGTTTTCGCCTTTCTCTTTTTAAGCCAAGATGCATTCACAGAGTTCTGTCGGTCAATCAGATATGTGCCTTAGATTTTCCGAGATGTGAGCAAACCGAACACGGCAGGGTCACGTATAAGATGGGCGAAGCACATGAACCTCAAGCAGACATCGGGGGCACAATGGATCGGGAGCACGACTTCACGGTGGAAAACCTCCCCGCGTACGTTCTGGGCGCACTGGAACCCGAGGACGCGCGACGAGTAGAACGACAC
Organism: uncultured Anaerolineae bacterium; assembly: GCA_964413905.1. Classification (GTDB taxonomy): domain Bacteria; phylum Chloroflexota; class Anaerolineae; order JAADDB01; family JAADDB01; genus CAYPUG01. Next base: position 4,756 of record CAYPUG010000087.1, read on the forward strand.
TTGGAGGTGTGCCATCGGTGCCGGGAAGAATTCCGCTCGTTAAGTGAAACAGCATCGACCCTCGCGTATTCCGTGCCTATGTACGATCCGCCCTCGCGTCTGCGTGCGGCTTTGCAACTGAGCATTGCCACCCCCCATGTCCCGACACCATCTGCACCCCGGATCCACTCCACACTGAGCCTTCCCTCCCGCCATGTTCCTGTCTTCCTCACCGCGATGTTGGTGGTGGCGTTAGGATTGCTGGGGTGGAATGTGCACCTTCACACCCGGTTAAATGACATGCAAACGGAGATGGAAAGTGCCCACGCGTTGGGTGAAATCCTCATCGAATACGTCGAACACCCGGAAGCGTACGACATGGTGGTGCTCACCAGTGAACACGCCACCCATTCGGCCAAGGCCATGGTCGTCCACGACCGCACAAGCCAACGGGTTATTATCTTGGTCGAAGGCCTCCCGAGAGGGACCGATCACATTCCCTACGCAGTGTGGCTATTCGATGAACAAGGACGCGGGGTGAAAGTGGGACACGTGTATTGTGATGCCCAAGGCCGCGGGGTCGCCGTCATCCGTCCCCCCAGTATTTTGGAACGGATCTTTGAAGTAGGCCTCGTGCCGGAAACCGAGAACACATCGGGACCTTTGCCTGTGCTCAAAGGTCGCATTCCCAAACGTCAAGGGCTCCCCTTGCGTTTGGCCGGTTCCGCCCTATAAGCGTCCCACCTACATCAACATCCGAATAGGTACCGGAGTCCCCACCGGAACACGGCGCGGGACGTGCGTCTTTTCCCGCATCCACTTAACGATTTGGATCGCTCCTTTTGCTATTTCCAGACCGGTGATAAACCCCGGAAACACGCAACTTCCCGTATTGAAGTAGGGAAAATGGAGCGTGGGGGCATACATGGGACGATGTGTATGGCCGCATATAAGCGCTTGTTTTCGCTCCTGAGCCCACATCATCAATCGAGCTTCCACCGGGCTGATCAGTTCCCGGATGCGTTCGGACCACCGATCCCACTGGATGAGCGGCTCTTTGACTTCGTAATCAATGATGCCCAACGCTCGCAGATAACGTGCAATGTATCGCACAACCCACCGACTCACGGGCTTCAACCGGTCACTCACTATGTCGGCCTGATGACCGTGCACGACGAAAATGCTCACACCCGTGTCCTGGTGGTGTAAGAGGACGCTTTCCTTTTTAGCCCAAGGCACGTCACGGCTTGAGCCGGGGGCGTCATGGTTGCCAAAGAGCAAGTGGAGCCGTTGTTCTCGATAGAATTGTCGGAGGCGTTGGAACACACGAGGGTAGGCCTGCTCAATCGCTCGAAAACTTTTGTTCTGCCACAGTTCGTCGCCGTCCCCGACCTCCACATACGTGTACGCCCGTTCGTAGTAATAATCCAGAGCGCGGACAAAGATCTCCTCATTGCGGGCAAACGCGTCAGACCGACCGTTCGTTCCCCGATGGCAATCGCTGAAGAGAACAATGCGGGATTCATCGGAAAAGGGAATCGGCTCGGCCCGACGCAATGCGTGATCCAGACGTTGAAAGGTGAGGGAACGGGCAACACGAGAGAGAAACGCGGTAAGACGACCTTTAGGTCCAAACAGGTCAACATATTCACGTGATTCTGTACTCATTCATCCCCCATAGCACTGCAGCGACATCTGAAAAAGCGTGCCGGCAAGCCTTCACACGCCCCAGCACGAGAGTGCCTATATTAGCACACTTGCGGTTGGTTTACAAATACCCGCGTCCTGCCATCTAAAATGTTACCGATCGATCACATTTTCCATTGAGTGGATCAGTCCCTCCCGGTAACATTATCTTTTGATTTGACACGGTCACCGCGAAAGGGTGATTCACCTTCACCCGGCCAGATCCTCTAACGAGCCGTGCTGAAGCGCAGCATCTACCCGCGCCACCAAGTCATTGACCACATCCCGACTGAGGACACCCTCATTGCCGAAATGAACCAACGCCGCGCGGGCGGCACGCAACGCCTCGGTGCGAGCCAATTTAATGACCTCCGTCTGAATTTTAGGGTGCTCTTTCAGAAGCCTATCAATTCGCTGCAATACATCCTTCTCTAAAACATCCAACTCCTGACACACACGCTCCTTCGCCTGGGGAATAAGCGCACCTTCGTCGAACAGGTGTTGAATTTGACGCCGCGCGGCCCGCAATCCCAATAACTTCCCTTGCAAACGTTCGTATTCTATAGCTTCCTTACTCCGCCCCACCAGTCCAAACCATTGCAATAAGAAGCGGACGGTCGTCCCTTGGACCAGGAGCGTAAAAAGGACCACGCCAAACGTCATCGCCAGGAGTTGACGGTCATACGGGATGTGGTATTCCTCCAAACTAAAAGCCAAGGCCAGACTCACCGCACCGCGCAATCCCCCCCAGAAGAGCACGTGTTGATATGCCAGGGGAGGATGACGCTTCAACACACGCAGCAACAGGCCCAGCCCATATACCGATATCCCGCGCACCAACAAAACCACCCCAATGGCGATGAGAATCGGGTATATGTTTATCATCAGTTCGGCCGGGTCCACATTCATGCCGATGAGCACAAAGACCAAGGAGTTCGCCAGGAAGGCCACATATTCCCAGAAGTTGTAGAGCACAATTCGAGTCGTCGGTGACATGCCGCGAGCGCCTTGGTTACCGTTTACCAGACCGGCCATGACCACGGCCAGCACGCCACTGACATGAAAATGCTCGGCCAGGAGGTACGCGCCGTAAGCCAGAACGGTGGTCAACGTGGTTTCCACCAGGTAATCGTCTATGCGATCGATAAGGTATGCTGCCGTGTATCCTAGAAGAAGGCCCACCAATACCCCGCCAAAGGAAATACGCACAAAATCGACCACGCCTTGTAAGGGAGCAATGGTGCCGTTCAGTACCAACAGAATCATAATCTGGAACAGCACAATAGCCGTGCCGTCGTTCAACAAACTCTCCCCTTCAAGCAACGTGGTTAACCTCCGGGGAGCGCCCAGCGCCTTAAATGTGGAGACGACGGACACGGGATCCGTCGCAGCCAACAAGGCCCCGAACAGGAGGGCCACAGGTAACGGCAAAATGCCCATAACCGAAAGCGCCCACCCCACCATCAAAGTGCTCAGGGCAACACCCAACACTGCGAGAGAGAGAATGGAGGGCAACTCCTCTACAAGATCACGGGCTTGAATGTGAAACGCGGCCTCGAACAGGAGAGGCGGCAAGAACAACGCCAACACCAATTCCGGGGTCATCTGCAAACGCAGGCGCGTCTGGATGGCTAACAGTAGTCCCGCCAACACCAATGCCACCGTGTACGGCATTCGCACACGTCGCACAATAATCGCTACCATAGAAACTACCAACAAAATCGCAACGATCAACATCTCAGTGGCAATCAAAGAGGTACCCATGTTCTCCCCCCTCTCAAGTGTTGTCCTTCATTAAGCCCTCTTTCCAGGCCAACACCGCAGCCTGAGTCCGATCTGCCAAGTGGAGTTTGTTCAGAATATTGCTCACGTGGCTTTTGACCGTTTTCTCGCTGATCACCAAACGTTGGGCAATTTCCGCGTTACTCAACCCCTCTGCAATGAGCCGTAACACATCCAACTCCCGCTCGGTGAGTTCCGAAAAGATGGCCGGGGTCTCTCGCGGCATGTTGTGCAGTTCCCGGATGACGCGGGCCGCGACGCGAGGATGCAGCATGGCCTCCCCGCGGGCCGCTTTGCGCACCGCATCGGCCAGGTCACCAGGTCCTACGTCTTTCAACAAATAAGAGATAGCACCGGCTTGGATAGCCGGAAAGATATGATCGTCGTCGTCATAGGACGTAAGGACAATGACCTGCGTCCGAGGACTCACCCGCTTCAAGCGCCGAGTGGCCTCAACTCCGTTCATCCCAGGCATGACTAAGTCCATGAGCACCACGTCCGGAGCATACTCCATACACAGACGCACCGCTTCCAGGCCGGACGCGGCCTCGGCCACCACGTGAATGTCAGGCTGAGTGTCCAGAAACGCGCGCACCCCCTCGCGCACTACCGTATGGTCGTCCACAATAATAACGCTAATCGGCTGAGCCATATATCCTCCTCATCCCATGGCTGATGAACCAACCAAACGCTGCGGAAGTACGGCATCTCAACACGACCGTCAAAGCGGCGACGGGTCGCCGCACTCTAAAACCGAATTAAAGCGGCGACGGGTCACCGCACTTCAAAACCGAAGCAAAGCGGCGCCAGGTCGCCGCACTCCAAAACCGAAGCAAAGAGGCGACGGGTCGCCGCACTCCAAAATTCCGAACCGATAAATCAGCGAAAGAGGTGCTTATGTCCGTCAGTCAAGCTCGCGGTCAGGTCGAGAGCGGAATATGGGCTTCAATCCGAGCCCCCTCGCCCGGATGAGTGATGATATGGAGAACCCCACCTAAGGCCTGAACTCGCTCCTGCATGTTCACCAACCCCCATCCCCGATGCATGGCCTCCTGAGGGTCGAATCCTCGGCCGTTGTCCTCTATGGTTACTTCTAACGCGTCCTCCCCCCACACCAGAGCAACGGTGACCCGATCTGCCGCGCTGTGCTTAGCCACGTTGGCCAGGGCCTCTTGAACGAGCCGAAAAACCGCCTGTTCCACGGAGAACGGTAAAGATCGTGCCCCGCGCAGGGACAGTTCCGCGTGAATACCCGACTGCCGAGCCCAGGCGTTCACGTACTCCTCCAACGCGAGGGCTAACCCCTTGCTGGCCAGAGCCGCGGGGCGTAGTTCCCGGATCAACGCGGCCAGTTCTTGTTGGGTCTGCCGGACCAGACGTTCGGCTTCGGCGAGGTGGCGTTTGGCCTGGTCGGGATCCGCGTCCATTAGGTTGCGAACCGCCGCGAGTTGGAGGGCTGCGGCAAAGACTTGCTGCTTTACTGAATCATGAAGGTCTCGGGCCAGGCGGTGACGTTCCTCCAGCGTGGCCCATTCTTCGCGGGTCTGGAGGAGATTTTGCAATTCCTCGGCCATCCGGTTGAGCCGCCGGGCCACCTGCCCCAATTCGTCAGGGGAGGAGTCATGGACAAACCGGGTAAAATCTCCTCGCCCCCACGCGTCCGCGACATCGGCCAAGACCTTTAACCGCCGGGTGAGCCCACGCGCGGTGAAAAAGCCAAACAGGGTGCCCACAGGCATGGCCAAGAGGAGGATGAGCAACCCACTGGAGAGCAACGACTGCAAAACCTCCCTGGGCAACCGGGCCCAACTGTTCGGTAAATCGAGGCGCACGAAAAGGATGCCCACCACGCTTTTGTTTGAAGAGCGTATGGGCGTTGCTACAAAGACGCGATTTTGAACCCGCGCTACTAACCGATTAGACTCATACTCCCCGCCGAGTGCGGCAGCAAGAACACCGTGGGCTTCCGCGATGGCACACCGGACAATGGGACTCCCTCGCGGACACCTTTCTTTGGGAACGACGGCCAGAACACGGCCTTGGGCATCGGTGATGGCAGCCCACGAAAAAGAAGCAGGGTCTATGTGAATTTGCAGACGTTCACCGGACCGGGCTATATGAACCCGGCCGCCGGAAACCAACTCCTCCAACCACTCGTCCAGGGACGCGGTCTTTGGGGGAAGGGCCGTAATCGCCGGAACAAGATCGACCGTCGCCCCCTGGAAAATCGGAAGCAACATCCGGGGCAACAAATCCGAGCGGCCCAGCATCCACCACGCCATCAGCAAGAGGACCGCTTCCACCACCAGGATGGCCCCCGTGGTTACCAACGTGTACGTCAACGTCAACTTCCACTGCAACCGACGAACACGCGGAAGGCGTATGTGCAATCGCATGTGTGCCGTCCCGATTTATTGCCCCATCGCGTCCGTGTTGAGAAGGGGAGGAATAGATCCTCCGCTCTTTTTAAGCCAACGTACGTAGATGGAGGATTATCGCTCTATCAGATTCTACACTGTAACATCCTGACGACGGAAAAACCACATGGATACAAACAGGAAAATAAGAGTGTACACAATAAACAGGCCGGCAGCCCAGTTTGGATCGATTAATTGTACCGAAGATGCCCCGCCCATCCCTATCTGGACTTGCAATTCGACCTGATGGCTAACCAACGTCGTTATGCTCTTGGCCAACATGGTCGGTGCAAAGCGCATGACCCGCGCGGCCCCAGCAGAAACCATCGTCAACACTTCCACGAACAAGTTCTCCACGAGGAGCGAATACCCTAATCCCACGCCGATGGCCACCGTAGTCGAACGACTCCACACAGCCAGAAATAACGTGAGCGCCGCGTACGGGAGCAGAGTAAGGGAGATGCGCAGGATGTTCAGGGCCAAGGTGAGGAGGTGCACCTCACTCCACGGAAGAGATCCCGTGTCCAGGTACGTGTAGATGCCCGTTATCATCCCGCCCGTGAGCAAGGCGGTCACCACAATGAGAACTAAGGCCTCCACAATAACCGTGAACTTCGCCAGCAGGAAGTAGTGACGAGCCACTCCGCGACTGAGCCAAAGGTGCACCGTATGCCAAACATACTCCTGGGCCACAAAAGCGCCCACCAGTACAACGGCGAACATCCCCCCTAACTCCCCGCCGTTGGCGAAGAGCAACCCGCTGGTGAGACCGGCCGGCCAATACAACATACGCCGGAATTCTTCTATGGCCTGGGGAGGGAGGTTCTCGGCTCTTCCCCGGCTCAGGGTAGC
>CAYPUG010000088.1:0-11287 GCA_964413905.1 uncultured Anaerolineae bacterium
CTGGCCGGTGGGGGTGGGCGTGGCCGTGGGTTGGCCGGTGGGCGTGGAGGTCGGGGTCGACGTGGGGGTGGCCGTGGCCGGGGGATTGTCCCAGAATTTGTTGTCGGTCAGGGTTTTATTGTTCAGGGGCGAGGCGTATTCGATCCAGTTGGCGGTGATGACGTTGCCGCCGACGGTGGTGGCGCCGTTGGAGGTGTAGCCGGCCGGGTCGGTTTCGACGATGTTGAAGTAGTCGCAGGCGTCGCCGGCCTGAATCCCCAAACTAAACCGGCCCTGGGCGTCGGTGGTCGTGTTGCGCAAAAAGGTCCCTTGCTGTCCCTGGTTGTTGGAACAGTAAAGGCTGACGGTGACACCCTGGATGGGCGTGCTGTCGGGCGGCTCCTGGCCCGTTTGTCCGGCGTACACGTATCCGGACAGCACGGGCAATGTGTCCCAGAACTTGTTGCCGGTCAGGGTTTTGCGGTACAAAGGTGTGGCGTATTCGATCCAGTTGGCGGTGATGACGTTGCCGCCCACGGTGGTGGCACCGTTGGAGATGTAGTTGGTGGGGTTGGTCTCAATAATGTTGAGGTATTTACATCCGCCGATATCGTTAGCGAATACGTCCAGGCCATACCAGCCGTTGACGTCGGTGGTCGTGCTGCGCAGGAAATCACCCTGCTGGCCCTGGGTATTGGAACAATAGAGACTGACGGTAACACCCTGGATAGGGGTGCTGTTGGGTGGCTCGAGGCCGGTTTCTCCCTCGTACACACGGCCGGAGAGGGTGTACTGGGCGACGATGGCGACCGGAATGGGCGCGCTTTTCCCGCTGGGTAAGGCGGCCCAGGAGGAGATGCCGACCGCCATTAGGAGCAGGAACAGGATGGCACCGATGCCCACAAATCGTAGGGAAATGTACTTGGATGACATAATGACCTCCTACCATGTGGCTTATAGAACCTGATGATTGCTTCATGTGCATATGTTTCCTTCTGAACAGGCAAAGACGTTCAGGGATGACCAGGAACTTTCGGGGAAAAGGATAGACGAGAGGTCTCAAAAAATTCTCAAAAATGCCCGGCAACCGGAAGTTGTGGGCTTGTTTCTGTGAAGTCCCCGTAGGGTTATGTTGGACCATTTCGGGTGGTTTGGCAGAGGGTGGTAAATAACAGAGGGTCGATGAGCAAACCCATCGGGGTTCGTTTATTCTTCTGTCGCACCCATGTCCGTAAGAAGGGTGCGTCCTCGTTCTAACGACGGCACATCGTTCAGTCGGTGTCCTATGTCCATGAGGATGTGGGCTTGATCAAGCCGGTGTCCGGCGGCGGTGGCCTGACCCAGAGCCTGCTCCCACCAATCCCGCGCCGCGGCCGGATGACCCCGCAGCCACTCGTAGCGCCCCTGCAGGCGCATGGCTTCGGCGAGGCCCGGACGGAACGCGCGGGCCCCCTTGAGGGCATCACGACAGGCATCTTTGGCCTGTGCCAGCCAGTGTTCCCGTTCCGGCCCCTGGTGCTGCTCCGCGGCCACCAAGTAAACGAGGGCGCGGCCGTTGAGAAAACGTCCCAGGGAGTCCCCCTTGACACCGTGCTCCACGGCGACCTTTTGCTGCGTCTCTACAAGCGTCACCGCGTCCGACCACGCGCCCAGGCGGAGTTGCGTGCGGGCCAATTGGGCGCCTATTTCAATCTGGCTCATGTAATCGGGGATTTGTTGTGCGAGATCAAAGGCGCGCTGCAGGTGCGTTCTGGCCCTGTCCACCTCCCCGCGATGACGCCACAGGACGCCCAACATGCCCTCGCCCACGCATTGGGCCCAGAGGTCCCCCGTCTCCTCGCCGGTGCGCAAGATGTCGTGGGCGTGGGCCATCGCCCGGGCAAAGCGCCCTCGATATTCTTCCACATAGGCCATCAAGAGCACGGCCAGGGCCCAGCGGTGAGGGTCGTTGACGTGAAGGTACGCAGTGGCGGCGCGTTGAGCATATATGGTAGTGTGTTCCAGGTCCCCCAACAGATACACGTGGTACGCCATACCCTGGTAAACGAAGCCCCGCGTGCCCGCATCGTCAACGCGGTCCAGCAAGTTCAGTGCTTGCTGATGAAAATGCCCGGCCACGCGGAAGAGGGGGATGAAATCGGCCGCAAAGCCCAGGGCCGTGGCCGCGGCCGCGTTCCCCTGTACCAACCCGGCTCGGCGCGAACGGTTCAGCGCGCGCAGGGTCACCAACAGGTAAGGCTCGTAGTCCGCCAGCAGAGCGTATATCCATCCTAACAACGTGTAGATGTAGACCTCCTCCTGCACTTGGGGAGTGGGGGGCGTTGATGATGAAGGGGGAAGCCGGGGGAGCAAGTGAACGAGATTGGAGAGGAACCACCGGCCCAGCGCGGCGGCCACGCCGCGCCGGATGGCCCCGGACGAGGTGGGTAATGGATGCCCCAACCATTGCAGCGCCTCTTGCAGGTGGTTCACTGCACGCGCGTGCTGTCCCTGGCGAAAGAAGATTTCCCCGATGCGGCGTTCCAACCGGGCGCGGTGTACGGGGTCCCAGCGGGTGCCAAACGCGCGTTCGTACGCGGTGATGGCTGACCGGTAGTACATGAGCGCTTCTCGGTCTGCCGCGGCCCGCCCGGCCTCTTCGCCCGCGCGGAGCAGGTGAACATGGGCGCGTTCCCAATCCTGGGCCTGCATGTAGTGATAGGCAATCTCCGCGCTCACGGGCATCTTGTCGTCGTGCCGCTCCTCCAACGCTTGGGCGACCTGGCGGTGTAATTGTTGGGCTCGACTGGCGGGAAGATGCTCCAAAACCAGGTCGCGAATCAGGTGGTGGTCAAACGTGTAATCTCTGGCGAACGGCCCCCTTCCCTCCCGGATGAGGTGATGCCGCAACAGCTCATCCAGAGATTCTAGAGTCGTTTCGGTGCTCATGCCCCACGCTTGTTCCAGGACGTCAAAGTCAAAGGACCGGCCGATGACCGCAGCCACGTCCAGGGCCGCACGTGTGGTGGGGCTCAGCCGCTCCAGCCGTAGTCGAATGGCCTGGCGCACAGAATCGGGGATGGGCAGCTCGTCCGCGGGTTGCGTTTCTCGCCAGCGCGCTCCTTCCTGTTGGAGATAGGCTCCATCCACCAGGGTCCGCAGCGTTTCAAGGATGAACAGTGGATTCCCTTCCGTGTGCCGGTGCATCTCGGCGACGAAGGCCGTCGTGGTGCCCTCTATCCAACTGGCCAGATCTTCACGGGTCAGCCGCTCCAACCGTAAGGTTGTGGCGTGTCCTTGGCGTTGAAGTTGGTGAGTCAGTTCGACGAGTGACGCTGCCGAGTCCGGTTCATTCGGTCGGTAGGTCAGAAGCATGAGCAAGGGGACTTGGCTCACGTGCCTTGCCAGGTAATGCAGCCAGGCAAGGACGACGGGACGGGCCCAGTGCAGGTCTTCGACAATGAGCAGCAGGGGAGCCTGCCGGGCAACACGGGTTAGCAGAGCGGTCAGTGTGGTCAGCAGGCGGGTCTGGTCGCCGTCCACGGGAAGGGTGGAAAGCGCCGAGCCGTGCGGGAGCAGGTCGGGAACCAGTCGGGCCAGAGTGGCTCTTTGCCAGGGGGACAGGCTTCGGACGATATCCCGACCCGCGTAAGCAATGACTCCACGCACCGTGTCGGCCAGGGGACCATACGGAAGGGCGTGTTCGTATTCGTAGCAATTCACTTTAATCATCCGATGCCCGCGTTGCTGGACATGGTGTCCGAATTCCTCCACCAACCGTGTTTTGCCGATTCCGGGCTCACCGTGGACGAACACACATTGGCCTGTTCCCGCCTCGACCTGTTGCCAACGGGCTTTGAGCGTAGCCATCTCCTGTTGTCGTCCAACGAACGGACTGGCATCCGGAAAGCGCGCGGCGGTCGAAGGTTGTAGATCGGACGTGAGGATGGCGGGGGGCGGTGCCGGCGGGGGGATACCCTCAGAGACCGGGAGGGGAACGCGCGTTTCCAGGATAGCCCGGTAGAGATCGGTGGTTTCCTCTGTCGGTTCAATCCCCAATTCCTGGTGGATGATTTCACGGCACCGTTGGTATTGTTGCAGGGCGGTGTTTCGTTGCCCTAACTGGTAATAGGCGCGCATGGCCGCCCGGTGGGCATCCTCGCGCAGGGGGGCATGGTGAAGGAGGCGGAGGGCCACTTTGAGCGTGGCTTGAACATCTCCACGGGCCTCGTAGATAACCATCAGTTGGGAGAGCGCTCGAAGGAAGAGGAGCTCAAGCCGATAGCGCTCGTTCATGAGCCAATCGTCGTAGAATCCTTCCAGGAGCGCGCCTCGGTAGAGGTCCAGTGTGTCCTGTAGTTGTTTGATGCGCGCCTCTGTATGTCCACTTGGCAGTGTGCTCATGAGGTGCTCAAACTGTTCCGCGTCCACCCACAGGTCCGCGACGGAACGAATCTGGACGGTGTGCGCCGTGCTGGTGAGCATCTCCGTGTGGGGCAGGACGCGACGGATGTGCCACAGGGCCGTGGATAGGGACTGGCGGGCTTTGCGTTCCGGGCGCTCGCCCCAAAAGAGGTCGGCGAGGCGGTCGCGCGGCTGAGGGCGGTGACGATGGAGGATGAGAAAGGCCAGCAGTGATTGCGACTTCATCGTAGGGGGCAGGGAGATGGGTTGGTCCGCCCATCGAATTTCTATTCCCCCTAGAAAGTAACATTGCAGGATGGTCACCGCTCGACCTCCTCGACACGGGCCGAACGCTGTCGACGGATTGTTACAAACCCTGCTAACGGCATGCAGAAGAGCATTCAGAGGGATTTCGCGAGGACGATGTTGGGTGACAGAGGAGACGCAACAAGGGAAAGGAGATTTCCTCGCGCCAACCCGTGAATGACGTCCACACAACCAATATACCACGGGGGCATCCCCGGGCCAAATTGCGCCGGGTCGAGAAGTGTTACAGGAAATAGGCATCGGCTGGGGTGTCCTCCTATTGTCAGTGAACTGTAAGGTGAATCTTCCCCGGACATTGCTATACTGTAGGTGGACGTTGGAATTCGTTGAATAACGGAGGTGTAAGCGATGCAGAGACAGGAAAGAACCCATGTATGGAATGTCATTCTTGCTCTTCTTCTCATTATCGGCTTAATGGTGGTAGCGTTGCCCCAGCGGGTGTGGGCGGGCAATACAGATACGCCATTGCAGAAATACCAGAGTGTGGGCCAATGTACGGATGCCACCCCTTATCAGGTGGCTGTAGCCGGTGTGGGGATGGCCGGGAAATCTGAAGGGATCATCCACCTTCCCTTACCGAGTACGGCCACCGTGTACAAAGCCTACCTGTACTGGACCGGTAATGATCCCTTTGATGGCGGGGATGGAACCATCCAGTTCGAAGGCTCCACGTTCAACGCGGGGGACGCTCATACAGAACAAATCGGCGGCCCCGCGTTTTGGTCTACAAACAACTTCGCGTTCGCCTATCGGGCCGACGTGACAGATCTGGTCAGCCCGACTAAAACGGATTACACCTTTACCGATCCCTTTGCCGGCGACCCGAATCAGTTTGATATTCCCTATGGTGCGGCCCTGGTGGTGATCTACCAGGATTCAGCGATTGCACATCCCACTCTTGTGGAAACCTGGGAGGGGATGGATATTGCTCAGGGATCGGATTCTCCACCGGGGAGTGAAGGGATTGCCCCCATTCGGTTCGATTTTCAGCCCGCGGCAGTTGATCGCACATTGAACCTCACGACCGTTGTAGGGGGGACCGGCACCAATACCGATGGGGCAAAGGTCTATTATCTCGTCGGCAGCGGTACGCCCCCCTCGGGGGACATTTACAGCAATCCCAACGCGATTGTGCGCACCATTCCTCCTGCGGAAGATGACGCGTATATGACCACATACGACGACGCCATCACCGTGCCCGCCGGGGCAGAATGGGTTATCGTACAAGTGCAATCGCCCGACCCCAACGGCGATTACCTCCATTGGCTGGCCGAAACGTTTGAAATGCAGGCTGCCTGTCCTAGAGTAGATGTGACCAAAACTCGGACCTCCCCCGCGTTGGTGCACAACGGGGATAACGTAGTGTTCCGCATTGATGTGACCAACACCGGGAACACCCGTTTAGACATAGTGCCTCTGCGAGACACGTATGACGATACATACCTCCAGTTCTCCAGTGCTAGCATTGCACCGGATAGTCAATCCGCAGGAACGTTAGTGTGGAACGATATCACCACCGCGCTAGGAGACATCGCTCCCGGAGAAACCAAGAGCATTACGGTGACGTTTGAGGCCATCGCGGGGACCCAATCTTTGCCTGGCGATGTGACCACGAACACGGCCACCGTATCCGGTGCTCAGGACCAAAACGGGCATACTGCGCCGGATAGCAGCGATAGCGATACGGTGGAAATTAGCAATCCCGCGTATGTTTTGACGAAGACGCGCATCTCACCGGCCGATCCGGACGACGTCATCGTTGTGGGTGAGCAGGTCACGTATCGCATCACCGTACAGAACACGGGGGATACCGCGTTGACCACCGTTCCCCTTACCGACACATTTGATGATACCAAGTTCGACTTCGTCAGTGCCTCTGTGACGGGTTACAGTTACACCGATGGCAGTGGCACCATCTCCTGGTCGGATATTACCGGAAGCAACAGCCTTAATCCGGGGGACAGCGTGAACGTGGATGTGGTCCTGGTCGCGACCGCGTCCACCGGTGGCACAGCCTCTACCAACACGGCGACCACCAGCGGCGTGGAAGATGAGAACGGCGAAACCTTGGGTGATCAAACGGATACGGCGTACGTGAAAGTGACGCAGCCGTGTGTGGCCATCACGAAAACCCTGACCAGCGATAGTACTGCGCCGGTAGGCTCAGACGTAGTGTACAACATCACTGTGAGCAACTGCGGTGACACCGTGCTGACCACCGTTCCTGTAAACGACACCTTCCCCACCGATTATCTGGATTATGCCTCGGCCACGATTACACCGGATTCGGTCAATGAGAGCGCCGGAACTCTCTCCTGGAACGATATTACCGGGTCCAACAACTTAGGCGTGGGCGACAGCATCTCCTTTGAAGTGCACTTCACCGCGGTGGCTTCCAGCAATCCGGATACGTTGACAAATACCGCCGGTGTGAGCGGGGCCACCGATGTCAACGGCGATCACCCCGATGATGTCAACGATGACGATTCCACCCTGATTACAACCAACCCTCAAGTCCAAGTGACCAAGGAACGGTTATCGGCCAGTCCCGTGCTCGTGGGCGACACGGTACAATTTCGTATTGTTGTGGCGAACACCGGCGATACGGCTATTACCCTGCTGCCCTTGTCGGACACATTCGATGCGGCCAAGTTACAGTTCGTGTCTGCCACGCCTTCACCCGATACCACCGGAAGTGGTTCGCTCTCCTGGGATGACCTGACCGGTGCCGGCTCTTTGGCTCCGGGCGATTCGGTCACCGTCACCTTGACTTTTGAAGCCTTGGCCTCCACGACGCCGGGCACGACGGTGAACACCGCCACGGTCAACGGCGCCCAAGATGAAAACAACGACCCGGTCCCCAGTGCCGGCGATACAGCCGATGTGGCCATCCTAACCCCCGCGAGCATCGGTGACTTTGTTTGGTTGGATGCCAACGGCAACGGTGTGCAGGACGCGGGAGAGCCGGGGCTCGACGGCGTAACCGTCCAGTTGTACAACGACGCAGATGTCCTGCAAGCGACGACAACAACATCAGGCGGGGGCTATTATCGGTTCGAGCATTTGTTCCCGGGGAATTACTACGTCAAGTTTACACCGCCTTCGGGATATCAAATTACGGCCAAGGATCAGGGTTCGGACGACGCTGTAGATAGCGATGCCGATCCGAGTACCGGCAAATCGGCTACCACCACCCTGAGCGAAGGCGAAAACGACATGACGTGGGATGCGGGTCTCTATCGTCCCGCGGCCATCGGTGACTTCGTTTGGGAAGACATAAACGGCAACGGTATCCAAGATGCCGGTGAGCCGGGCATTGAGAACGTGACGGTCCACCTCTACGGCGCCGGGCCGGATGGCTCGTTCGGTACCCCGGATGATACCTCCGCAACGACCACCACCGGTACCGGCGGAGTGTACGAGTTCACAAACCTGCCTCCGGGCACCTACTACTTGGAATTTGTGCCACCTGCCGGTTATGCCATCACCCTAAAGGATCAGGGCGGCGACGATTCGGTGGACAGTGATGCGAATCCGGCCGACGGCACCACGGCCCACACCGATCTCGTCTCCGGCGAGACGGACCATACTTGGGATGCCGGCCTGTATCGACCGGCGATCATTGGCGATCGGGTGTGGAAGGATACAAACGGTAATGGAGTGCAAGACGCCGGCGAGGCGGGGTTTGAGAACGTCACCGTTCGCCTGTACGATAGTTCAGATATGCTGGTTGCGACGACACAGACCGGTACGGACGGCATCTACCACTTCACCAACTTACTACCGGGCACGTACACCGTGCGGGTGGAGACTCCGTCGGGCTATACACCGACCACGCCCACCGAGGTCTCCCGTACCCTGTCGTCAGGGGATAACGTGGATGACGCGGACTTCGGGTTTATCTCGCCCACGGCCGTTCAGCTCCTCTCCTTTGACGTAGAGGTCGAGGATGAAGGTGTTCGCTTAACGTGGCGAACGCTGAGCGAGGACGGTGTCACGGCCTACCGAATCCAGCGCATGAGCGGCCGTTCGAATGTGTGGGAGGATATGGTTTCTGTGCCCGCACAGGGCCGTGGGACCCTTTACTCCGTGGTGGATACACATATCCGGCCGGGCTTCACTTACACCTATCGGTTGGTAGTAGAACCCAACGGCGAGATTCTGGGTCCGTGGACGGTCAGTGTCCCGTCCTCCTGGGATCCGGGCGCAGGCATCCAAAGCGGTTTCCGTACCTTCATACCTTTCGTGTCTCACTGAATAATTAATGAAAGCGGGGTAGGTCTCCGCAACGGCGACCTACCCTGCCCACGCTTGACAGAGCTGATTGACGGATACATCGCGTTTCACGCACCTTCTGATAAAGAGAAAATAGAAATTTGTGTGATTCTCAACGCCTCTAGCGGTGAGAATCGCGCAAATTTCCCCTTTCTTTCTTAAACCAAGGTACATTGTGGCGTTTTGTCCATCAATTAGCTCGACGGAGTACTAGGACTACGGGGTGATAGACATATGGGTTGGGGTTTTGTACACTGGGCGGTGACGGCGGCATGCTCGTGACCGCCCAGTTCCATGAGAGCATGGAGTCAGGTAGGAGGATGTATACATGCGACGTATAGGTGCTGTGGGGCTTTGGGTGGGATTCCTTGCCGTTTTCCTCTGGTCAATGATGGGAACATCGGTGATGGCCGGGCACGTTCACGTGGGGCCTGCTTCAATAGCGGATATACCGGCAACGGGTACAAGCTACAAAATAGTAGTGGCTGAAGACGGCTTGTATCGCCTCACCCGCGACGATCTGGCCGCGGTGGGGGTCCCGGTAGATACAGTAGATCCCCGCACTTTCAAGGTATGGGAACAGAACCAGGAAATCTCCATCTACGTGACCGGTGAGGAAGATGGTTCATTTGACCCTGGGGATGCCATCTTCTTTTACGGCCGGATGGCGCGGACCCGTTATCAGGATCCGAATGTGTACTGGTTGACCTACGGGGGGGCGTTTGGCCTCCGGATGGACCGGCGTGATGTGACGCTGGGCACGGCGGATGCTCCTCCACCGTTCCGGCGACTGCTCCACCTGGAGGAAAATCACGAATACCGCCGTGATGTTCCCATGGAAGCCGGTGCCGATCACTGGTACTGGGAGAGCTATTACGCGTTTCCTTGCCCGAATCCGAATTTCTGTTTTGCGAACGATACCAATGAGTATTCCTTTACATTGCCCCATTTGGATACCGGTTCCCATACCGCGTTGCTGCGCCCCCGACTTCGTGGGTTGACCGCCTACAGTGCTTCTCCGGA
The DNA here is from genome assembly GCA_964413905.1 of uncultured Anaerolineae bacterium. Lineage (GTDB taxonomy): Bacteria > Chloroflexota > Anaerolineae > JAADDB01 > JAADDB01 > CAYPUG01. Next base: position 9,988 of record CAYPUG010000088.1, read on the forward strand.
TCACCATGCCCAGTTTTACGTCAACGGCACGTTTGTCGGGGATGCGTATTGGGATGGTATGGATGCCTTCACCGGTGAATTCACCTTTCCCCAATCGTTGCTCCTCACAGGGACCAACGTTATTTCCTACCACATACCCTTGGACCTAGCCGGGGTGAGTGAGGATCGGGGGTTAACGAATTGGTTGGAAATAGAGTTTTACGATGTGTACCGGGCTGATGACAATCGGGCGTGGTTTACCCTGGACACCGCGGGGACGTGGAAACCCACCGTCTCGGGCTTTACGTCGAACACTATTCTCCTCTTGGACATCTCGGACGTGCAACACCCGGTATTACTGACACATCCTCTGGTGAGTGCTGCCGATGGCGAATACCTGTTGATCTTTCAGGATACGTCTGACGGTGCCAGAGACTATTTTGCCGCGGCCGAACCGGCCTTCTTAAGTCCTGCAAGCATCGCGTTAGACACGCCCTCGAATTTGCACGACCCCTCCAACCGTGCGGATTGGATTGCCATCACCCATTCCGCATTTATGGAGCAAGCCCAAGAGTTGGCCGCACATCGGGCCAATTTCAGCGGCTTGCAGACAATGGTCGTGGACGTCCAAGACGTGTACGATGAGTTCAGTGGTGGATTGTTGGATCCCGAGGCGATTCGGCGATTCCTCGCGTATGCCCATACCCATTGGATGTCCCCGGCCCCGCGATATGTCGTTCTCATCGGCGATGGACATTACGATTACAAAAACTATTTGGTCCATCCCAACGAACAATTCATTCCGCCTTATCTGGACCTTGTGGACTGTTTCCTAGGGGAGACCGCGGCGGATAACCGGTTTGTAGCGGGCGAACGCACCAGCGAGAATCCTAACGCTATGGAGTGCCAGAAGCACGCGATGCCCTTTATGGCCATAGGGCGTCTTCCGGTGAACTCCACGGAAGAAGCAGAGGGCATGGTCAAGCGCATTATCTGCTATGAAAATCCCTCAGACCCACGATGCGCGGACATGCCGCCCTTGAGCGGAGCCAATGTACGGGCTGTTTTCGTCTCAGATAAGAATGACAACGCGGGCGCGTTCACGTGTCACTCCGATGAAGTAGCCGGCCAACAGCGGTGTGCCGGCTACAATCTGGGCTATCGCAACAACACCCTCCTTTCTACACATCGGCCTGTCATTACATCACGACCTCATCTAACCGACCTCCAACCTTTGGCGCGCCTCTCATCCCAGAACGTGGAGCGCAAAGGCTTCATCGGTGGGATTGTATGGAATGACGCCGACGGGGATGCCTGGATG
>CAYPUG010000089.1:0-11268 GCA_964413905.1 uncultured Anaerolineae bacterium
GACCACGCCTCATCAATAAGTGCGCGACTGTGCTCTACATCACTCAACCGGAGCACAAACCACGCTTCGTACATCAACACACGGCCCCAAATCCGAAATAAATCAGGAGAAAGGGCAGTAGTACGAAGCGTTCGGAAAGATTGTTCAGCCTTGTGGAACAAAATGTACCCTTCTTCCCACCCCCCATACAACTCGTGGAACCAATACAATGCCTCCAGGATCTCATCAATCCACGTAAATCGCCGTTGTTGCAAGCCCCATTGCCATGCTTCCCGCACGTCGGGCATGATCTCACGTAACAACCGGAAAGTGTCCGCCTGCCGCGAGCCGCGGATATCCTCGCCACAGTGTCTCATCACGTTAAACATGTATTGGGCGTGGCGATCGCGAACATCGCGCGCTTCCCGCGGGTTACGGTATAAACATTCCAGCGCATATTGACGTAACACCGGATGTATCCTATAGCGGGCTCCGTGCGGGGTATCCCGTTTGTATAACAAGGACTTACGTACAAAATCGGCCAACGCGTGCTCTCCGGCCAGCGCCACCTGTTCGGCTGCGCCCACAGAGAACTCCCCTTGAAATACGGCCAGGCGTCGAAATACAGACTGGGCCCGAGCATCCAAGGAATCCCACATTTGATTGAACACGGCTCGCAAACTCCGATGCCGCTCCGGCACATCGGGCATCTGGGTAGAGAGCACGTCCAGATTATGAGCAATTCGTTGCACCAAGTTCTCGAGGGAATATACAGGCAACAACGCGGTCGCCAATTCAATGGCCAAAGGCGCCCCCCCTACAAGGGAACAAATACGGGCAATGTACACCTCTTCGGATGCAGAGGGTGAAAAGCCAGGAATTAATCGTCGCGCATCTTCAATAAAGAGTTGTACGGCCTCGTATTCGGAAAGTCGCCTTTCTTCCTCGTCCGACGTGGGATAGGGTAAGCCGTCCAGGGGCAATCTCCATTCCTGACGTAATTCTAACGGTACATGGGAAGTCACCAATATCCGAACGCGCGGCGCGTGAGATAAAATCTGCAACAAAAACTGTCGCCCTTCCCACACGTGCTCAAAGTTATCCAGTATTAACAACATCTCCTTTTCGGCGAGATAGTCCAACACCTGGCGGGCCGGGGACTGAGAATGGGAGGGGAATAAACCCAATGCGTGGGCAATAGCCTGAGGAATAAACGTGGCAGATTCCACCGTGTTCAAAGGGACAAATACCACGCCCGCCTCGAACAGGTGCCCAAATCGACGTCCCGCTTCAACGGCCAAACGGGTTTTACCGATGCCTCCAATCCCGATAATCGTCAACAGACGGACTTCAGGCCGCAACAGCCGCTCGCGAATCTGCTCCAATTCTGCTTCACGTCCCACAAAAGGGGTGGGAAATATGGGCAAATGTGGGGAAGACCACGGTTCAACAATATCGACGAGATGTTGGTTCTTGTGAAACCGGCGGCGTTCCATTTCCAAGCGTCTGTATAACCTGACGACATCCTGTAATGGCTCCCGATGTTCCTCGGTGCGGAGGTATTCGGCAAAATGCCGGTAAACCTCTAGCGCTGTCTCTGTTTGTCCCAAACGGGACAATAATTCCATAACCAGTATGGCGGCTTCATCAGACCAGGGCTCTAAAGCATGGAGACGTCGTGCGTAGTTCAAGGCGATTTCATAGCGCCCCTGACGTTGGTATTGAGTAATGAGACAACGTAATGCGTTTAGATACACGGTATGTAAGCTCTCTCGACGCATACGGTGCCATTCCTCAAACGGCAATGCGTCACGAACATGCAAGCCGGCCAACAAATCCCCTTGGTACAACTCCACCGCCCGCTCCAAATTCGGCACCTTATCTCGAGTACAGAAATTAGCCCTCTGAGTCAACGATTCAAACTCCCACACATCAACCCAAACATCCGGCAAGCGAGGAAATTCCACAGTTTGGGGAGTAATAACTAGAAATCGGCACGAACCTTCCCGATCACACAGTACCTTGCGGAGGTTAAATAACGCCTGGCGCAAACTCTGGCGAGGACGCTTCGATGTCGGCCAGAACATCTCGGCCAACGCCTCACGCGAAAGGGGACGGGATCCTTCCAAAACCAAATACGCGAGCAATGCACGCACTTTAGAGGACTCAAATGCTTGGACCCGACGCCCGTTCAACAACACATCAAATGTGCCCAAAAGCCTGAGGACCAACGTTGCCATGTGCGAGCCCCTCTGAGGAAATAGCCCCCCCCCTGCCTAGCCTAAGCTCTAATAAACAGCGAAGAGCACACGTCTGAGTGACCATCACATCGCGTCTCGTGGAGCGCGGTGTAAAAGCATCGTCACTCGTCCGCGGAACTTTGTCGGCTGATAATTCATTATACCCAAAAACGATACCGTGGACCTAAAGAGGGGGAGCAACGCGAGAATTTTAGAAAATGATGCGTACGCGGAGCAATTCATTAAGAGGGGCAGAGCGTCAATCATTTACGACTTTCCTACGAGTTCGGTGAAGTTCCTGACGCCTTTCTTGACGTTCCCCTGACGCTTTCTATATAAACTGAAAGACAGAGGGCCAACAAATGCCAGACGCCTTTCCCCCCGCCCCTCCCAAGCCTCCTCCCCCAGGAGCACGGGAGGGGTGCCCCTTTTATGCACGTATTTTGTACAATTCCCTCTTTCTCCTGTAAGATCCCCTGTTAAAGTCAGGGAAAACGTTGTACTCCTTTCCCACTTTGAAACGAAAGAGGAGGCCTAAACCAATGCTCAAAACGCACGCGTGTGGCGCACTCCGCATGGAGCACGCAGGTCAGACCGTTACGCTGGCCGGTTGGGTGCATCGGCGTCGGGATCACGGAGCCCTTATCTTTATTGATTTACGAGACCGTGAGGGCATCGTTCAAGTCGTGGTGGATGCGGAAACTGCCCCCGAAGCCCACGCGATTGCTGACACGGCCCGCGTTGAATACGTCCTACAGGTAAAAGGAGACGTCCGCGCCCGCCCTGAAGGACTGCGCAACCCCAAACTTCCCACCGGGGACGTGGAAGTAGTAGCCCGCGAAGTCGTGATCCTCAACCCGGCCAAGACCCCGCCCTTCTACATCAACGAGGATGTTCCGGTTGACGAAGCGCTCCGTCTGAAGTATCGATACCTGGACTTACGACGGGAACGCATGCAAAGAAACATTATCCTGCGCCACAACGTCGTTAACGCCATTCGGGAATACCTGAACCGCCAGGGATTCCTGGAAATCGAGACTCCCCTTCTCATCAAGAGTACTCCCGAGGGCGCACGTGACTTTATTGTGCCCAGTCGTCTCCATCCGGGGAAATTCTACGCCTTGCCTCAATCCCCACAACAGTTGAAACAATTGCTCATGGTCGCGGGGTTTGAAAAGTACTATCAAATTGCCCGATGTCTACGCGATGAGGACTTGCGCGCCGACCGGCAACCAGAGTTCACCCAATTAGATCTAGAGATGTCCTTTGTTGAACAAGAGGATATTTTGGACCTCATCGAGAACATGTACATCCACCTGGTGGAAACCCTTTTCCCCGAGAAACATATTAAGGAAATCCCCTTCCCGCGAATCTCCTACGCGGATGCCATGGCCAAATATGGGTCGGACAAACCCGACCTGCGCTTTGGCATGGAATTCGTGGACCTCACCGACATTTTAGGAGCAAGCGAGTATCGGGTCTTCTCCCAAACCGCTGCGCAAGGAGGGCAAATTAAAGGCATTGTCGTCCCCGGTGCGGCCGGATATTCCCGCAAGGAATTGGACAACTTAACGCAATACGTAACGCCATATGGGGCCAAAGGCATCATATGGTTTGCTTTCCGAGCGGAGGGTGTGCGGTCCCCCGCGGCCAAATTCCTCAAAGAAGGAGAAATACACGCGATCCGTGCGCGCGCCCAGACCCGAACGGGCGATCTCCTCCTGGTCATCGCGGACCAGCCGGATGTGCTTGCAGCTGCTTTGGGTAACCTGCGCCTGGCCATGGGTGATAAACTCGGTCTGCGAGACCCTAACGAATTGGCGTTTGCTTGGATCCTGGAATTCCCCTTGTTAGAGTGGAACGAAGACGAGGGCCGCTGGGAAGCGATGCACCATCCCTTCACCTCGCCCATACCGGAGGACTGGCCCCTGGCGGATACCGATCCGGGAAAGATGCGCGCTCTGGCTCACGATTCTGTGCTGAACGGATGGGAAGTGGGCGGCGGGAGCATCCGAATTCACCGCCGCGAGGAGCAACAGAAAATGTTCCAACTGCTGGGCATCGGCCCTGAGGAAGCCCAGGAAAAGTTCGGCCACATGTTAGAAGCCTTTGAATACGGCGCGCCGCCCCATGGGGGTATCGCCTTGGGCCTGGACCGATTGGTCGCCATCTTCGCGAACGAAACCAGCATTCGCGAGGTGATGGCCTTTCCAAAAACTACTTCCGCCCAAGACTTGATGCTAGGCGCCCCTTCCCCGGTCTCAGAAGACCAACTGCGGGAATTACACCTGGCCATCGTGGACTAAGGGCTAAAAGACATCCTGCCCGTGATTGTGGAGGTCAACCACAACCACGGGCAGCTGTTTATTCCTCTTGCCCCAAAGTCACCCCTAACGCCACACTTAACACCACCACCAAGACAATGACAATCACAACGACTAAACCGATCACTAAAACCAACGGATCTAATGTGTTCATGGCCTACTCCTTCAACGTTGCTTTAAAAATAGAAGGGAAAAAGCTGTATCCGTCCATCAGCCCGGCAACGTTTCTGAGGAACGAACACAATGCCTTCCGTTTAATATCAAAGATTCCACCCGGTGTGTATCCCGCAGGTCGGGTAAGAGCACATCCGGGCCGTATTGTCTTAACACCTCCGCGGGAAAAGGCCCTGTTGCGACAGCGACACTTTTCGCTCCTACCCCCTGACTGCATTGAATGTCTAAGGGGGTATCGCCGACAATCACCACATCTTCCCCCCGAAAAGTTATCCCTAACAGCCGCTTTGCTCGTTCCAACGCGATAGGAGGTAACTCGTCCCGCGTAAGCGCATCACTGCCGAACGCGTTCACTTGGAATACGGCAGGGTCAAACCCGGCATACCGCAATTTTAAGTACGCTCCCTCTTCCAGGTTCCCGGTGAGGAGGCCCAATACCACATCGGCGCGACGGTGCAAGCGCTGAACGAGTTCCTTTGAACCGGTCAACACCACAGGAGGGTGGGCGCGGAGTTCCTCCTCCAAGTAAAGGGGGAAGAGACGCCGCACCAAGGGCATTCGACGCTCAATTTCCTCTTCCGAAATCCCCACCGCGGTCAACACATCCCGAATAGTGGTTTGATCGGTCCGACCAGCCATATTATACGAGTCCAAAATCCCCCATGTGCCGAACACCTCTTTGAGTGTTCGGCGCATGGCCCGACGACCGGCCCCGCGAGCATCGAGCAATGTTCCGTCAATATCGAACAAAACGAGATGCATCGGATATTTCGTCCCGTCTCCTCAGGTTATCATTCTATCTAGGCATCTAGCTGTACTACATCGAAGTTAAACTTCCCGTCTTCCATGATGAGATCCCCGTCCACCCACACCGTGGTATGAGGACTCACCACATCTACATGGATGGATGAAGCCCAATCCGCACCGGTTTCATGCGGGTAGGGATCGCCAAAAGCAATGTGAACACCGGGAAACTTCTCATCCTGTAACAAGTTGCCGATGATGCGCTGTAACCCTACATTAGTCCCAATGGCGAATTCCCCCACCCTGTCGCCGTTTTCCACCGAGCGCACATGCTCAAGGAACTCTCGCGCGAGAGGCTCAGGCCCCTGGGCATTCACCAAACGACCATCTTCTACGGTAACGATTAAGGGTTCGCGCAAGTACCCATATCGCTCGGAGAAGAAATCACCGGCGACCCGAGCCGCTAAGGTGCCATTCACCACCAGAGGACAGGTAAACACTTCGCCGTCGGGCAGATTCCCCCATTGCCCCGGCTTGTGATATATGCCTGTTGAAGGAATCCAACGCAATTGAGGGGAGAATCGAGCCACCAAATCCGTTCCGTCAGGGGAAACGGCCCGAATTTCCGTGGCCGTACGCACAATCTCGTACACCGCTCGGGTGACACGTTCCACCTTGCGATAATCCGCGGCCATGCCCTCCCGCATGATTTGGGGAGTAATACCCACCATGTGTCCGTGCCGCGCTTTCAGGTCACGGACGAGCAGCCGCAACAACTTCATACGGAATACGATCTCCCCCTCCTCAGCGCTGGCCGTGAAAAACGTCACTGTAGGACGCACAGCACGCAATGCCTTGACCAACTTGGAAGGCAAATCCCGCAAAGGCCGGCGTCCGAACGTCTCCAGCGAGAAAACTTCAGCCCGGGCGCCTACGTTAAACGCCTCTTCTAACAGTAAACGCGCGATGGGATAGGATTGCCGGTCCCCAATGATGGCTACCCTATCCTCCGAGCGGGTATTCATGCACACCCGAACCGCGTTGCGCGCCCCACGGCGCATTGCTTCCACTTCTGCAAATGTTGTCAATGTGCACCTCCTTAAACGACCACCCCACCATCAACGCTGAGCACTGCGCCGTTCACAAACCGGGCTTCATCAGAAGCAAGATACAAATACGCGTACGCGATGTCCTCCGGTTCCCCCCACGTGCGTAACGGGGTACGCTCTATAACTGCCTGTACCACCTTCTCCGGCAACCCGGCCGTCATCTCTGTCCGGATGAAACCCGGTGCCACTGCGTTCACACGAATACCTTTTGGCCCTAACTCTCGAGCCCAAACCTTTGTCATCCCTATGACGCCAGCCTTGGAAGCCACATAATTGGTCTGGCCGAAATTGCCGTACAGGGCAACCACAGAACTGGCATTTAGAATAACGCCTTTTCCTTGACCGACCATGTACGGCACCACAGCTTTTGTGCAGTTAAACACGCCTTTCAAGTTCACATTGATGACAAAGTCAAAATCTTCATGGCTCATTTTCACCAAGGTTCGATCCCGGAGAACCCCTGCGTTGTTGACTAAAATGTCCACACGCCCGTACGTGTTCACCGCCTCTTGTACCATGCGTTCCACGGACGCGGGATCGGTCACATCTACAGGGATAAACACCGCATCTCCGCCATGGGTACGAATCTCCTCCGCGGTAGATTCCCCCGTTTGCGCGTCGATGTCCGTCACCACTACACGCGCACCTTCCTTCGCAAAAAGGACAGCCGTCGCTTTACCGATACCACGTGCGGCTCCAGTAATAATGGCCACTTTGCCGTCTAACCGTCCCATGGTTGTGCCTCCTTCCTCAGAGAAGTTCAATAGCCATGGTGACCGCTTCACCTTCCCCCAAACACAAAGCGGCCACCCCACGCTTCAAGTCCCGCTGCTTAAGTGCATATATCAACGTCACCAATACCCGAGTTCCACTGGCCCCGATGGGATGTCCCAGCGCGATGGCCCCACCGTTCACGTTCACCTTGGCAGGGTCCAAGTCCAACGCCCGTAAATCTGCCACCATTTGAGCCGCGAATGCCTCGTTAATTTCGTACAAATCGAAATAGTCCTTATCCACGTCCATACGTTGCCATAGCCGACGAATCGCGTAAATAGGCGCTGTGAACAACGCAATCGGCTCGACCGCGGCTTGAGTGTAATCCAGCACACGAGCAATAGGGGTAAGGCCCAACGATTCCGCCTTGCGTTCGCTCATCACAACGACCGCGGCGGCTCCATCGCTTAAGGGTGGAGCGTTCCCCGCGGTGACCGTACCGCCCTCCTTGAACACGGGCGGCAATTTGGCCATCTTCTCCAGGGACGTGTCCGGACGAGGACATTCATCTGTATCCACAATGAGCGGGTCCCCCTTGCGCTGAGGCACGGTGACGGGAATAATCTCCTCCTTAAAACGACCCTCCTGAATGGCTGCTACCGCTTTCATGTGACTCTCAAAGGAGAACTTGTCCTGATCTTCACGGCTTACATGATAGTGTTCGGCGATCCACTCCGCGGCCATGCCCATGTGCACATTTTCCCACGCGCTCCACAGGCCATCATGGACCGTAGCATCCACAATTTCCGCGTTCCCCATCCGGTACCCTGTACGCGCGTTGGGCAGCAGGTAGGGTCCCCGGCTCATGCTCTCCATCCCACCGGCCACGTAAATGTCCCCCTGTCCGGCCCGAATGGCATTGGCTGCTAACATAACCGACTTCAAACCCGAACCACACACCTTGTTGATGGTCAACGCGCCTACGTGAGAAGGCACCCCCGCCTTGAGCGCGGCATTGCGCGCGGGCGCCATGCCTGCTCCGGCCTGGATCACATTCCCCATAATGACTTCATCTATGGTCGCCGGATCAATACCCGCGCGTTCCACCGCCGCGCGGATGGCGATAGCCCCAAGGTCCGTTACAGAAAGAGAACTCAACGACTTAAGAAATCGGCCGATGGGCGTGCGAACCGCACTCACGATGACCACATTGTCTCCCTGATGCATGTGTGTCTCCTCCTCTGCAAGATAGGTGTTGTGAATGTTTTGGTCACGATTTTGCTTTCGGCTGCCGTGGAACCCCGGTTCGACGCGGTGGAGGGGATTTCCGACGTCGGCGACGGGGAGGGGCCACTTTCGCTACAAAAGCCCGAATTTTATCCCCTGCCCCTTCTTCAATAACCGGGCCATGCCCAAATCCTGCGACATTCACGTTCTTCAACCGCGCGAGTTTCCGCAGGGAATCCTTGACCACCTCCATCTTAGGTGTAAAAATGGCAGGAGGTAGGGATAACTTTCCACCCCGGTGATTGATCACATCTCCTACGAAAAGCACACCCTCCTCGGCCGCGAAAAGCGACATGTGACCTTCCGTGTGGCCCGGCGTGTGAATCACCTGGAGTCCGTTCTCTAACACCTCTTCATCTACCACCAACAAATCCGGCCGAAAACGAGGAACACGAAATACCGTCCAACTCAACGCTAGGAAAAACGGGAAATACGCGATACCAAGGGGATGCCTCAAATTGGGCCACCGGTGCCACTTCCCCTTAAAGTACATAGATTCGATCGCGTGAACGATCACACGTGCCCCGGTCACTTCTCGAATATACTTCAACCCACCTGCATGGTCCGCGTCCGCATGGGTGATCAGGATATCCTTCACATCCTCAACCCTGAACCCGGCTTCCTCCACAGCCTGCAAGACCTGTTTCCCATGCCACGGCATCCCGGTATCAATTAAGGCCAAGTGATTATCCCATCGCCAAATGTACGCATTCACAATCCCCAGATCGATGTGCCACGCATTCTCAGAAATCTGTCGTACAGAAGCCAACGGACACCTCCTCATATGTATGTAAGATGCAATGGAATGCGTCGATTTACGCCTGATTCGACTTGGAGAAAAGAACCTTCCATTCCTCCACGATTTTAACGCCGGCACTGGCCCCAATACGATTGGCCCCGGCGCGAATCATAGCCAACGCGGCTTCCGCGGTGCGAATACCGCCGGCAGCCTTCACTCCCATGCTGTCCCCGACCACCCGACGCATCAACGCCACATCCTCCACCGTTGCGCCACCGGGGCCAAAGCCGGTAGATGTCTTGACAAAATCCGCTCCCGCGGCCTGCACCAGCGTACACGCCCGGACCTTCTCTTCCTCGGTCAGAAGGGCCGTCTCTATAATCACCTTGATGAGGACGCCGTGCTCGTGGGCGACGGCCACCACGGATTCAATGTCCTGGCGCACATACTCATCCTGACCACTCTTCAGACGACCGATGTTGATGACCATGTCCACTTCTTGGGCGCCTAGGCGAATGCACTGCTCCGTCTCCAGGGCCTTCACTTCTGACAATGTCGCTCCTAGAGGAAATCCAACCACCGTACACACGGAGACATCCGAACCTGTTAACATATCTCGCACCAGGGGAACCCATGTGGGATTCACGCACACACTGGCAAAATGGTACGTTAATGCTTCCTCGCACACCCGACGGATTTGTGCCTCCGTGGCATCCGGTTTCAATAAAGTATGATCGATGTACTTCGCTAACCTCTCCGGCGTGATTTCCATGTGTACACTCCTTCTCTCCTCAAAATGGTGGCGGATACGACGCGTGAGGCACCGGTCCCATGCGGTAAAGCGGCCAGTACCGCCATACCGCCTTCCCGATGATGAACTCTTGCTTTAGCAAGCCCCAAGCGTGGGAATCACTGGAATTGTTCCGGTTATCCCCTAAAACGTACACTTCATCTTGTCCCACGGTCACCGGCGGCACCGTGTAATGGGGTGATGCCAAGATGTAAGGCTCAGGCAAAGGCCGGCCGTTAATGTACACCTGTCCATCATGGACACTGACCGTCTCACCCGGGAGACCGATGACCCGTTTTATCAACGTGCGTTTCGGATTGTACGGGTGCCGAAATACAATAATGTCCCCTCGTCTGGGCGGATGCCGCCAATAAGCCAATCGGTAAACAAACACATACTCCCCATCGTGCAATGTAGGGAGCATACTGGTCCCCATAATGCGGAAATTTAAAAACACCGCCCGTAACGTGAAAAAGAGAATTAACGTGAGCAGAAAAACCTCCATAATATCCCGGAGGCCCTTCTCGACTTCATTCTCTTTTTCTTCACCGTAAACACGTGGTAAAGAGACCCAAGAATGTCCCGACGGACTCATTCTCATCCCCTGGAGTAAGCAATACGTTTCGCCGTATTATAGTCCCAAGAAAGGAATGCACCCAATCATTTTTCCAACAAAGATAAGGCATGACGGGCCTGCTCGCGTAAAGACCGCGCGTGGAGGATGGCTTCCTTGCCCAAAGCAAGACGTCGATCCGGATCGGCGAGCAAGGACGCCAGAGCTTCTTCCAAGAGATCTGGGCGCAGCGGAACGACTAAACCGGTGCGACCGTGTAATACCGCCTCCGGCGTTCCTCCGCTCTCTCCTGCCACCGAAGGCACCCCACACGCGGCCGCCTCCACATAAACCAGCCCAAATCCCTCCACCTCCCCCCGACCAGGAGTTGGCGTCAGGACAAACACATCCGCGGCCCGATACCAGAGTACAAGCGCGGCATCATCGACCTCGCCCACCCACCATACACGCTCCGCCACGCCTAAACGCCGGGCCAGCGCCTCCCACCGGGGCCGAGCAGAGCCCGTTCCCACAACCGCATAACGTACCCGAGCAAAACGACGGGCCAGTGAGGGCAGGACCTGCAAAACCCGGTCCACCCCCTTACGGGGCTCC
>CAYPUG010000090.1:0-11164 GCA_964413905.1 uncultured Anaerolineae bacterium
TTACTCAGGAGGCATCTCGCTTTCAACCCCCTCCGCTAAAAGGCCAAAGTCTAGGGTAGGCGAAGGCACTGCCTTCGCCTACCCGTGGCCATGTAGATGGGTGAATTCGGCAACATGGGGCTCCCAAGCGGAGCCACCTTTACCATCAGATGACGCTTGACTGACTACTAGTGCTGATTGATGGACACATCGTGCTTCATGTATTTTGGCGTAAAGAGGGAGTAGAAATTCGTGGGATGTTCGCCGCCCGAGGCGGCGAACATCCCACGAATTTTTTCCTCCTTCAAGGGTCGTTTTTAGGAGCAGGGAACCTTGGGGAGTGTGCGTCGGACAAGGGCGATAAGTTCCGAGTCCGTCGCTCGGCTCACCCGCTGTCGGATGTAGACGTTGACGTCCGTATTCTCTAGGGAAACGACAAGAATGCGGCACTCTTCCCCGCACGCGGTCAACAGTTGAGCCACGAGCATGTCTCGATTCACCTTCGGGTCGGTATCCACAATGACCGTGGCAGGCTGAAGGCGAGCGATGATTTCGACCGCGTGGTTCACATCCTCCACGATCGGTCCCACCGGAATGCCTTTCACTTCAAGCATTTGTCGGATGGCTTGGGCGAACAGCAAGTGGTGGGAAATGATGAGGACTTGCTCCTGACTCATACCGCGCCACCCCGGGTATTTTCCCAGCCTGCCGTCTATCGGCCAATTATCGCCTTTCCTGGCCACTTTTTATTCTAATGGGAGAGGTCGTGCGTTGCTATCCCCTCAGGGAGGGATATGAGGATCATCAAAAAGGGGGAGGAATACTCCGCCAAACGGCGGATCGGTACTTACGTCTCCTCCACCAGACCGCGCTTGACCGCGTACGCGGCGGCTTCGGCCCGGCTTTTAGCGTTTAATTTTGACAGAATGTTACGCACGTGAGTTTTGACGGTATGTTCGGAAATGCCCAATTGTGTCGCAATCTCTTTGTTCCCTAGCCCATGGGTGATCAGGCGGAGCACTTGGGTTTCCCGTTCGGTTAAGGTGCTGAGAGGATCCGGAGGTTGTACGAACGCGTCGATGAGATGAGCCGTCAGGCGGGGAGGCAGAACCGCTCCTCCCTGCATCACTTCGCGGATGGCGTGGATGACCTCTTCCGAACTGGCACTTTTTAGGATGTAGCCCCGAACACCGGCTTGCACCGCGGCGATGAGGTCCTGGTGGCGGTCGGACACGGTGAGCATGACCATGCGCATGTCGGGAAATCGGGTGTGTAACTCCCGGGTCACGTCGACGCCGGACATATCGGGCAAGTTCACATCCAGAAGTACCACGTCTGGTTGGATGGCCGGAATGCGTTTGAGCGCGTCTTCCCCGGTGCCGGCTTCTCCGACAACCTCCATATCTTCAGCTTCTTGGAGAATGAGCCGAAGTCCTTGGCGCAACACCGTGTGATCGTCCACCAAAAACACCCGGATCATTTTATGAGCCTCCCGTCTCCATGGGATCCTCTCCTAGCAGTTTCTTGGCCAGCCATCGGGCATCGGCGATGAGATCCAGGTGGACGGGGTCGTCGCACGTGGGTCTGACCTTGCCGATTATGCGGCGGATGACCTGTTCCACATCCTCGGGTGGGTGGAAGAGTTGGAAGAGGACCTGGGCACGTTGTTGGATGGTGCCTCGTATGGGATGGCCTTGCCGCGCGAGGTATTCGGCCAACACCACATTGGCGGCCCGCCGCGCGGCGGCTCGAGCGCGGTTCTCCAGTCCCTCGGCCAGGGCTTTATCCGCGCGAGCCATCTCCAGGCGAAATTCATCTTGCCAGCGTCTCATCTTTTATTGTTTCCTCCCTTTGCTTTGCCGATGTCGTACTCCTCTGTCCACCGTAGGATGATGGACAAAACGCTGCAAATGGGTAGACGAAGATAGTGCTTCGCCCATCCGTAGATGTGTAGATGACCCCATTCGGCAACATCGGGCTTCCAACGGTAGGGCTTTGCAGCGATCTTGCACTTAAGGGTAAACGGGTAGGCGACGGCAGGGTAGGCGATGGCATTGTCTTCGCCTACCCCCCGACGGCCTTACGATGGCTCAATTTGTTGATGTTCACGAGCCATTCTGCGGATGGGCCGATTTTGCTACAATCTCATTATGCCACAAGCCGCGAAATTAGCCGAACCCCGGCCTTCCCGTTTACAATAAGGCACGGTAGCGGCTTCGGTGGATGGATGAACGCCGCCTTTTATTCAGGACGGTCATCGTGCCGACACGCATCATCTCTGCGCTGACGTTTGGCGGAAAGGAGAGTGTGTGTGAGTGAACGGTACCTCGTTCGAGGGTGGATGTGGCCGGTATTGGCCATAGCGGTGATGATTCTCCCCCTGTTGGCGTGTGGATCCTTCGCTCCTCGTCCTACTCCCACCCCCACGTGGACGCCCACATTCACCGCGACCCCCACATTTACCCCCACCCCCATTCCTCCACCGCCCACTTCCACGCCAACGCCCACGCCGTTGCCCCCGACTCCTACCCCTACCCCTCCTCCGCGTCTGGAGCCGAACAGCATCGGGTGGGTTATTCCCGGCCGTCTCGTCAACGTGCGAGCCGAACCGGGGGCCCGGGCTGCACTGGTGGGAAAGATTGCGGGCGGGGCCATCGTGAACGTGTGGGAAGGCCCGGTAGAGAAGGATGGGTATCGTTGGTGGAAAGTGGATGATCGGTACGGTCTGGTGGGCTGGATCGCGGAGGGCAACGGTCAAGATGTGTGGTTAGTGCCCTTGCCCAAGGCTACCCCCACTCCTGTAGGAAGTCGTATCACTGTGGGCAGTACGGTGGTAGTGAACACTCGCGGAGCGAATTGGTTGGCTATGCGGATCGCACCGGGCAAAGAGGCCCGCATTCTGCACCGCTACCCGCCGGGCACGCGAGTCAAAGTGATTGACGGGCCGGTGGTCCGGGATGGATACATCTGGTGGCGGGTTGAAGATGAGGATGGAGTGGCGGGATGGATGGCTCAAGGGGATCGGTCAGACCGCTGGCTGTTTCCCCTACGTTAGACGCGAAGAGCCCCCTCCACAGGGAGGGGGCTAACCGGTTTCACACGGTCGTCGGTAGATTAGCCCTGTCCAAGGCGGACGACCTCAGCAGCCTGAAGGCCCTTCTCGCCCTGGACGATTGTGAATTCCACCAATTCGCCCTCGTCCAGAGTCCGATAGCCGGATCCTACAATGGCCGAATAGTGCACAAAAACATCCGGCTCGCCTTCACGAGCAATGAAGCCGTAGCCCTTGCTCGCGTTGAACCACTTGACACGTCCAGTAACACGTTCACTCATTGCAACTTCTCCTTCTAGGAATTACTGATAACTTTTATCCCATCACGCACTGTGTGCGCGGGGAAACATAGTAGGGTCGTCGGTTAGGGGAACTACGCTCTGTCGAAGGCCGGTACTGACGAGGGCAAACACAACGTGTTGAGTGTTGACTCCATCAGTACTGCACATCTTGCGTACTCCCGTATCCGACGTCGGAAGCATAACACAAGTGGGATAGAGGGGCAAATTGCAAGGGGTCGTACGCCACGTACATCGGTGGTTTCCCCTCTCGCGTGTAAAGCGGGTATAATGGGCTCAAAGTTTAATGTGCATAGGAGATGTGACGGTGCCGTTACGCTATAAACGACCGACCGGAACGCTCGACATTTTACCCGAGGATCGTCCCTACTGGCGGTTTTTGGAGCAGACGGTCCATGATTTGATGCGCATTTACGGGTACGAACAAATCGACGTGCCCGTCTTTGAATACACCGATCTTTATGTCCGCGGGGTGGGGGAAGGGACTGACATCGTGGATAAGGAGATGTACTCCTTTAAGGACAAAAGTGGAACCGACCTCTCTCTGCGTCCTGAATTCACCGCGGGGATTGCGCGGGCGTACGTGGAACACGGGATGTACAAACGGCCACAGCCTGTCAAAGTGTACGCCATTGGACCTGTGTTTCGTTACGAACGCCCCCAGGCCGGTCGCTATCGGCAGCACACCCAGGTGAGCGTAGAAGCCTTCGGTGAGTCCGATCCGGCCTTGGATTTTGAGATCCTCTCCCTGGCTTGGCACTTGTTCGACCGTCTGGGATTTAAGGACTTATTTTTCCAGATCAACAGCACAGGATGTCCGGTATGTCGTCCTCGTTATATCGAGGCCCTAAAGGCGTATTACTACGAACATTATGATGAAATCGATGATGATTGCAAACGGCGGTTAAAGCGCAATCCCTTACGCGTGCTCGATTGTAAAGCCGATCAATGTCAGCCGGTCATCGCGGGGGCGCCCAAAATTGTGGATTACTTGTGCGACGATTGTCGGACCCACTTCGACACGTTGCGTTCGTATTTGGATCAGGCGGGGTTTAAGTACTTTGTCAATCATCGGCTGGTGCGCGGGTTAGATTACTATACTAAAACCGTGTTTGAGGTGTGGGCCCAAGGCATTGGCGCTCAGGCCGCGGTGTGCGGTGGGGGGCGTTATGATGGTCTTGTGGAAGAGATCGGAGGCCCCCCCACGCCGGGCATTGGCTTCGGCGCCGGTTGGGAACGCATTATCCTGGCAATGAAGGCCCAGGGCATTGAGCCGCCGGATTTAGGGGGCCCACAAGTGTTTGTAGCCTACCGCGGCCAAGGGACAAAACCCGTGGCCATTCGTCTCAGTTCCCAATTACGCCACGAAGAGATTCCTACTTGGTTGGCATTTGGGGATCGTAGCTTGAAGAGCCAGATGCGAGAAGCAAACCGTCGAGGCGTGTGGTATACCCTGATTATCGGCGAGGGTGAGTTGGATCGCGACGTTGTGACCGTCCGTGATATGCACGAGGGAACGCAAACCGAAGTTCCCATGGATGACATCGTTCAGTGGTTGAAGGATCATTTGCGTTCCCGTGGATAAAGTCACCGACAGTACACCGAACCTTCTTTTATTGAAAAAGTGGCCCGTCATCGTAGCCAACAACACAAAAGGAGTAGGATCATGCGGCTTTCCGAGTTTCCTCGGCCCCTTGAGGACACACGCATTGGTGTACATTGGTCCCCCGGTGTGGCCGACGCTATCGGCATAGGCCCTATTCGTGAGTATTGGATTCCTCTGCTCAAGGAGATGGGGGTCAAGTGGGTGAAGTTGCTTCACATTGGCGCGTTGCAATTGGCAGAGGAACTGTTGGCCAACGACATCATGCCGGTTGTGCGCCTATACCGCCGTCAACCAAACAGCGTGGACTCTTCACCCGGTGAGGGCACATTAGGACGGGCGGAGATTGAAGCGTTGGAAGCGCTGATCGCGGTGGGGGTGCGGTACTTTGAGTTTAATAACGAACCCGACTCCGGCTTTGAATGGCGTACCCAGATGCCCCCTGATGAAGAAGTAGCCATGCGTATCGTCGCGCGAAACGCCATTCGCGACATGGAGACCATTCTCCAACGAGGAGGTCTTCCCGCGATCCCCGCGGTGTCTCCCGGCAAGAAGTGGGATCTCATGGCTGCCATCATTGCCGAGGGCGGTCGGGATCTTCTGGGCGAGGGGGTATGGTGGGCCATCCACAACTATGATTTCAATCATCCGGTCAATTACCCCTATGATCCCGTCAACCAGGAGGGCATTCCTCTCACCGAAGAAGAATACAACCGGTTAGGCCCCGACGCGTGGAAAGGCCCTCATTGGGGACATCGGACATTGGAGTTCGTCAACGCACACCGTCGAGAAGGTAAAAATCCCGGTGACACTGCCGTCGACGATCCCACTTGTTGGAACGGGTACGAGTATTTTGCTCACCTTTCCTTGCAACACTTGGGATATCACATCCCCATCCTGAGTACGGAGAACGGCCCGGTGGTGGGGGAGGATAACGATCCCAGGTATCCGACGACTACCCCTGAGATCCACCGCGACAAGGTGGTGGACATGTGCCGTATTATGATGGGGACCCATGAGGAATATTCGCAGGCTCCGGATTATTACTTCTGCACCGCGTTTTGGATCTTGGGCAATCGTGTGTTGGGGTCTCGTTCCGGCCGTTGGGAGCCGCAGGCATGGGTGAGTGCGCGTTGGCCGGGAGAGCGATTGCCTGTGGTAGACGCGCTCCGGGAACTCCCTAAGCAGGCTTGGGTGCCGTTAGGGAACGCGACGGAACCCCCCGGCGAGAGCGGCTCACGAGTGTACGGGGTGGTTCGCGGCGGCGCTCGGCATCACATTCTCTTGCACAATGTCCATTACAACGCGGAACGGGTAATCCGTGAGGACGAGACATACGAGTTTACAGGCGTTCCCGCGGGAACCTACACTTTATCTGTGGTGGGAGCGTCTGTAGAGCGAACGGGTATTGAAGTGGACGGTCATTCCCCTGTGGTGGTGAACCTGGAGATCGCGGCCGCTCCCACGGCCGAAAGTGAGATCGAGGGGCAGGTGAAAGGAGGCGCGGGACATACGGTATATCTCCACGGCCCGGTGGCGCGCGAAGCCATCTTAGATGAGGAGGAGAGATTTCACTTTGATCACCTCCCCGCGGGCGAGTATGTGTTGACCGTTTCTGATACCGACATTGAGGAACACATTGTCCTGGATGGACGCAATCAAGTTCATCTCATACTGGAGGTGGAGTCTCCTTCACCTGAATGGACGTACACGGTGGAGGATGGAGGCCCGGCGCCCGGCTTTGGTGTTGTGCGATGTCGTGTGAAAGGCCGACCTGATTTGGACGTCCACCTATGGACGGATGGCTGGGAAGGGGTCACACGACGTACCGGCACCAAGCCGGAATACGGCCCGGATGTGTGTGAGTTTGCGCCGTTAAGTGATGGCACATACTACATCCACCCCGAAGGTGTGGACGTTCAGGCCACCGTCACAGTGACGTCAGAACGCATTGTGTGGGTCACCTTCACCCCCGTGGAAGAGCCCGCAGAATCGGCGCCCCCCCCGCGAGAGAGTGTGATTTACGGTCGGGTGGAGAACGGCGCGGGGATGATGGTGGTGGTGGATGGGCCTGAGGAAGTGCGTGTAGAGGTGGGTGAGGATGAGACGTACCGGGTGGAAGGTCTGTCTGCGGGGGTATACGAGGTGTTGGTGGAGGGGACGGATGTACGTCAATCTGGGGTCGTGTTGGACGGTCGTAATGAGGTACGGGTGGATTTGACATTACCGCCCCCGCGAGAGAGTGTGATTTACGGTCGGGTGGAGAACGGTGCGGGATTGATCATTCAGTTGGAGGGCGTGATAGGGGAACGGGAACAGGTAGTCTCGGAAGATGGGCGGTTTGTGTTTGAGGCATTGCCCGCAGGGACGTACACGTTGCGTTTGCCCGAGGTCGATGTTGTTCGTGAGGGGATCGAGGTGGACGGACGCAACCGAGTAGAGGTTTCATTGGTCGCGCCTCTGATGGAAGAGGGTTGGGAATATACGGTGGATGTGGGAGAGCCCGCGGCTTTCGGCATTGTGCGGTGTGAGGTGTGGGGCCAGGAGGATATGCCCGTTCACCTGTGGACCTCCGGGTGGGAAGGCGTTGTGCGACGGACCGGATCCAAGCCGGAGTACGGGCCGTACGTGTGTGAGTTTGCCCCCTTGGGGGCAGGGACGTACTCCATCGAACCTGAAGGTCTGAACGTGCGGGCTCGCGTGGAGGTGGATGGCCGTCATGTTGTGTGGGTGCGGTTTCGTCCCACTCACATTCCGCACGTTTCCCCGACGACGGTAAAGGTGTACGATGTGTACCTCTGGCCCGCGCGGATGCCGCAGACGGACGCAGAATTTTTGGCCGTCTTGCGGTACGTGGCTCGATTTGTGCCGGAGATCGGTACGGATGTGAACCAAGCCGCGAAGGCGCGGCAGGTCCTCGTTCTGGGGATGTTGAAGCCCCGCCAGGAGAAGGCGCTTCGGCTGGCGGGCTCCAAAGTGGCCCAGATCAACGACGACTGGGCTCAGGTGCTGGAAGACCTCATCGCACGAGGGCAACCGATACCATGACATTCCAACGTGTGGGGTTACTTTTTCATCCGTACATTCCCCGTTCTCGTTTTTTGGCCGCGGAGATGGAAACATACCTTCGCGACCGGGGGATGGAACCATGGATTGCGTCCAGTTGGGATGAGGCCGAGGTACGGCGTCAATTGCCTCGCACCGATTTGCTGGTTGCTCTGGGCGGGGATGGCACCCTGTTGCGCGCGGGACGTTTGGCCGCCGGATATCGTGTGCCCATCTTGGGCGTGAACATGGGCCGCCTGGGCTTTCTGGCCGAGGTCCAACCCGAGGCCTGGCAGTCCGCGTTTGAGCAAGTCTTCGCGGGTCATTACTGGTTGGAACAGCGTTTGATGTTAGACGCGGAGATGCGGAGGGACGCGCAGATTTTGGGCACGTATCGGGCTCTGAACGATGTAGTGGTGAGCCGGGGGACCTTGGCCCGGGTCATTCGAGTCACCGCGCATGTGGATGGGGGGCGGTTAACCACGTACGTTGCCGATGGGGTGATCATCGCGACACCGACAGGGAGTACCGGGTATTCCCTGGCTGCAGGGGGGCCCATTTTGCCTCCCCAATTGAAGAACATGCTCATTATCGCGATTGCGCCTCACCTCTCTCTGGACCGGGCGGTGGTTTTGGATGAAGGATCGGAGGTGTGGTTGGATGTGGAGACCGACCACCAGGTCATCCTCACGGTGGACGGACAGTTTGAAGTGGAGATGCGTCACGGTGACCGTCTTGTAGTGCGGGCCAGTCCCTTTTCCGCGTACTTCGTGCGCATTCAGGATCCCAGCTACTTCTACCGGACGCTTATGGAGCGATTGCGGTGGCACGGGTGAGGTTCTCACACGGGCTCTTGGGATTTGTTCTCACGGTTTTGATCGCCCTGGCCCTTGCCTGCCGGCCCGCGCCGGTTCCCACATGGGGACCTACGACCGCGCCCACCTTCCTTCCCTCCCCCACGCCTACCGTATCTCGGCCTTTCCTCTTTGTGGAACCCGATGATGGGATCACGCCTCTTCTTTCCCTTATTCAGGGCGCGCGGCAATCCTTGGACGTGACCGTGTATTTGATCACATCTACAGAGATCGTGCGTGCTCTTTCATCAGCGGCCCGTCGTGGGGTTCAGGTACGGGTGCTTCTGGAACGTCATCCTTACGGGGGAAGCGAGAGCAATAAACGGGTGGCCGCGGCATTGCAGAAAGCCGGAGTGGATGTCCGTTATTCTAGCCCCGCGTTTCGTTACACGCATCAGAAAAGCATCATCGTGGATCATCGCGCCGGGGCGATCCTCACCATGAATTTCACGTACTCGTCATTTACCCGCAACCGTGAGTACGGCGTGATTGTACGGGAGCCAGGATATGTTTCAGAGATGCAGCACGTATTCGACGCGGATTGGGAACGCGTGCCTCCCCGGTGGCCTTCTCCTCCCCGCCTTGTGTGGAGTCCTCTTAACTCTCGGGATGTTATCCTGCATCTGATTCAACACGCGCGCACCTCTTTGGATTTGGAGGAGCAAGATCTGGTTGACTCGGAGATAGTTCAGGCGCTTGTGGACGCGGCCCGACGCGGGGTCCGTGTGCGGTTGGTGCGTCCGCCTTTGCGGGAGAACGAGGAGGTGGAACGGCGGCATGTTCGCCGCTTGCAGCGGGCAGGAGGCAAAGTGCGGGTGCTTGCTTCTCCTTACGTCCACGCGAAGGTCATTGTGGTGGACCGGGAGGCCGCTTTAGTGGGTTCCATCAACTTAACGCCGACCTCCCTGGATATGAACCGAGAGTTGGGCATTGTGGTGCGGGATACTTACGTGGTGCATCGGATTTTAGAGGTTTTGCAGCAGGACTGGGCGAACGGCCATGCACCTTAATTCGTTGCGAGGGGACACGCCTCTGCATGGGAGAGCAGGACGAACATGCGCGAGGACACGTTGGTTCTGTTTGATATAGATGGGGTGTTGGTCGATGTACGACCTTCTTATTATCGCGTTATTTTGAAGACGGTTATTTTCTACTTGCGGAATATCCTCGGGCTGCCCGCGAGAGATGATTTGGTCACTGAAGCCCATGTGGCCGCAGTGAAGCGGATGGGCGGTTTCAACAATGACTGGTATAGCGTGGTTGCCCTGTTGCAAGCGTTGTTGGCCCCGTTGCCACCGGTTTATGTGCCGCGGGAAACGGATGTCGACGCGTTACGTCGTGCGGCCGCGTCGTTGGCACGCCTACCGGATGTGGAAGAACGTTTGCGGGCGGCGGCTCGACGATTTTTGGCCATCGAATCCGAGGTGCGAAGCGCGGGAGGTGGGTTAGAAGGGGTACTCACCGTGGTCGGAACCCGCAATCACGCCTTGATCCGTTCGGGCTCGTGGGATCCCAAGGATGACTTGGTCGTGCGTATTTACCAGGAGATTTACTTGGGCCCAACGTTATTCGAGGATGTGTACGGCATCCCGGCTCGTTTTTACCATGGCCTCGGCCTCATCAACGATGAGGTACGCATTATTTCCGTGGAAACGGTGGCAAGGTTGGCGCAACGCTATCCCTTGGGTTTGGTGACGGGGCGTCCTCGCATGGAAGCAGAGTACGCGCTAAAATCCCTGGGTTTGTGGTCCTATTTCCGAGTTTTAGTGAGTTTAGACGAGGTACGGGCCGAGATGCAACGCCGTAGGACAGAGGAATTCTTGGGGAAACCCCATCCCTGGTCCTTGCTTGAAGCCGCTCGTGTGCTGGATCCGGGTGGGAACGCTCGGGTTGTATTTGTGGGGGATACAAGTGATGACATGCAGGCGGCTGTGCGAGCCCGTCCGTTACGGCGTACCTTTGCCGTCGGCTGCACGTATGTGCATGACGATGTGGAGGAGGCCGCGCGGCATCTACGTGAGGCCGGTGCGGATGTCGTTATCGCACACCCGGATGAGGTGCTTGATGTTTTATAAGGGATGATGCGCTGGGGACATATTTCTCCCTGGGTTCAAAGCAGGATATACTTCAATAAAGGGGGATGTGTTCGGTATCGGCACGCACTTTTACGCTAAGGTGTACGAGACAAGAGCCAGTGATTAAATCATTCCCTTAATGAGGGAGGGAGATATCATGCAATATAGACGTTTAGGACGAGCCGGCGTCAAGGTCAGTGCAGTTTCTTTAGGCGCGTGGTTGACTTATGGGGAAACTGTGGACTTTGATACGGCGG